>NZ_CP025430.1:3282500-3633806 GCF_002847445.1 Paracoccus zhejiangensis
GGCCATCGCTCAACGGATAAAAGGTACGCTGGGGATAACAGGCTGATGATGCCCAAGAGTCCATATCGACGGCATCGTTTGGCACCTCGATGTCGGCTCATCTCATCCTGGGGCTGGAGCAGGTCCCAAGGGTACGGCTGTTCGCCGTTTAAAGAGGTACGTGAGCTGGGTTTAGAACGTCGTGAGACAGTTCGGTCCCTATCTGCCGTGGGTGTAGGATACTTGAGAGGAGTTGCCCCTAGTACGAGAGGACCGGGGTGAACGTTCCACTGGTGGACCAGTTGTCGTGCCAACGGCAGTGCTGGGTAGCTATGAACGGACAGGATAACCGCTGAAGGCATCTAAGCGGGAAGCCCCCCTCAAAACAAGGTATCCCTTGAGAGCCGTGGAAGACCACCACGTCGATAGGCCGGAGATGTAAGCGCAGCAATGCGTTCAGTTGACCGGTACTAATGGCTCGATTGGCTTGATTTGATCCGGTGGAAGACAGACTTCCAAACCGATCACAAGCATGCAGACATGCAACTTGGACAACACCTGCCCGGTAAAAAGGGCGCAACGCTGATCCGTTTCTTTCCCGGTCTGGTGGCCATAGCACGAGCGAAACACCCGATCCCATCCCGAACTCGGCCGTTAAGCGCCGTCGCGCCAATGGTACTGCGTCTCAAGACGTGGGAGAGTAGGTCACCGCCAGACCTGGAAAGAAACGGAACTCTCTGAAACGATGGATAACCTCCGAACAAGACATACCCTGTCGCGGGGTAGAGCAGCCCGGTAGCTCGTCAGGCTCATAACCTGAAGGTCACAGGTTCAAATCCTGTCCCCGCAACCATCTTTACTTGCGACCCCGTAGCACCCGCTGCGGGGTTTTTGCTTTGCGTGGAAATCGTAAGGATTCCAGCGAGATCGCCCTGAACGTCGATCTCCACCTTGCCGTCGACTGGGGTCAGCACGATCTGATCCACGAGCGAGCGCAGCGTGTCGGCGGCCTCGATCCGCTTCCCCTCATCTTCGTCCTGCAGAGCGTCGTAAAGCTGTTGGACCCGCTTGCGGTATTGCAGTGCCATGCTCGGGTGCAGCAGCGGTGGCGGCTCGTCGGCTTCGGCCAGGAACTGTTCCAGTTCGGTCTTTCGGGCCTCGAGCTTCTTGCTGCGTTCTTTCACCATGTCGACCGAAAGGGCGTCGCTCAGGTACAGGTCGAGGATCTTTTCCAGTTCTCGGTTGACCTTGGCCAGTTCCGCCTCGGCCGACGCGATACCCGCACGGCCTTCCATGCGCAGGCGGTTCATCTCCTGCGTGAAGACCTCGCAGAAATGGGCGAAGAGCTCCGGATCGACGAGCTTGGTGCGCAGCGCATTGAGTACACGCGATTCAAGCTCGTCGCGGCGGATGTTGACCCGGTTGTTGCAGGTCCCCTTGTTGCGCGCTGTCGCACATCCGATCAGCGTCGCCGAGATCGCGGAATAGCCGCCACCACAGCAGGAACATTTGGTCAGTCCCGAGAAGAGGTATTTGGGACGGCGGCGGGTATTGATCCGGGAGAGATCGGCCTCGCCGTTTTCCTTCCGGGCGATCTTGTTCTTTTCCTGTCGCGCCTTCACCGCGCTCCAGAGGTCGTCGTCGAGAATGCGCAGCTCCGGCGCCTCCTGGATGACCCATTCCTCTTCCGGGTTGGGGCGGGCCTGCCGCTTGCCGGTGCTCGGATCTTTGACGAAGCGCTGTCGGTTCCAGACGATCTTGCCGACATACATCTCATTGTTGAGGATGCCGTTGCCCCGTTTCGGGTTGCCGTTGATCGTGCTGAAGCCCCAGTCGCCGCCTGACGGAGCGGGAATGCCTTCCTTGTTCAGGGCGAAGGCGATGGTCTTGGCCGATTTGCCGGCGGCATAGTCGCGGAAGATGCGGCGCACGACTTCGGCCTGGAATTCGTTGATGGTGCGATCGCCGCGGATCGGCTCGCCGTTCGCATCGAACTTCTTGACCACATCGTAGCCATAGGCATTGCCGCCACCCGATTTGCCTGCCTCGACGCGGCCGCGCTGCCCGCGGCGGGTCTTGTCGGCCAGATCCTTCAGGAACAGCGCATTCATCGTGCCCTTGAGGCCGACATGCAGATGCGTCACCTCGCCTTCCGACAGGGTGAACATCTTCACGTCGGCATAGGACATGCGCTTGAAGATGCCCGCGATGTCTTCCTGGTCGCGGGAGAGGCGGTCCATCGCCTCGGCGAGGATCAGGTCAAAGCGGCCGCCCATTGCGTCGGCCATGAGCGCCTGAATGCCCGGCCGGATCAGCGAGGCGCCGGAGATCGCGTGGTCCGAATACTCCTCGACGATGTGCCAGCCCTGCTTCTCGGCATGGAGACGGCACATACGGAACTGGTCGGCGATGGAAGCGTCGCGTTGATTGTCGGAAGAATAGCGAGCGTAGATCGCGACTTTCAAAACTTGGCTCCCATCCATATCAGGAGGAGCGCTTCCTCCTTTGCCGTGACATCATCACTTCCTCTGCATAGCACTCCTGCGCCGCCTGCCTCGCCAGGATGCCGACCAGTCGCAGAAGGCGTGGGTCGGGATTGCCGCGTGGCGTAAACGTCAGCTCCGGCACGTCCAGCAGCAAGGATTCGAGCAGCGCTTCGCGCTCTCCTCCTGTCATCTTTGCCGGGTTTCCTGGGGCTCGCAAGGTCATAACTTGCAGCATTCGCCCCGAGGGAAGCATAAGCAACGGAAATTGAAGGCGAATATTCGGCGGCAATTGGCGCGGGTGAGCGTGCTATCGCGTAGCTCAGCGTGTCCTGGCGAGCCATGGCGTAGCAAAATAACCTATCGGAATCCCTCGCTGGCCCGGTCATCATTGGCCTCGTCGCCTCTCCTCATGAGGTCATTGACTGTAGGCGCAACCTTATCGTATTGTAATTCGCGATACAAGACGCTATATGCCGACCAAGGAGATTCGCCATGGCCACGACCGCCGAACGCAAGGAATACCCGATCTCGATGCGCTTGCCCGAGGCGGATGTCGCAATGATCGATCGCGCCGCCAGCTTGCGCGGCCGCTCGCGCACCGATTTCGTGCGCGACGCCGCTGTGCGCGCGGCCGAGGAGGTCGTCATGGAGCAGGGCCTGATCCGGATGAGCCCGGAGGGCTTCGCCGAGTTCATGGATGTGCTGGCGCGTCCGGCCGCTCCCGTTCCGGAGATGGTAGACGTTCTGAAGCGGCCCGCGCCATGGGAGCCCGGCTACGTGGCGAAGCGGTAAGCTCTTGCACCTTTCGGGTCCTGAACCGCTCTCTGCCGAACACGATGTGTCCGAGTTCACCTGTGGCAAGCCCACGCTTGACCACTGGCTGAAATCACGCGCCCTCTCCAATCAGCAGAAGGGCTTCACCGCCGTCCTCGTCGTGCATGAGGCTGGGCGCGTGGTCGGCTTCTACGGCCTCGCGCCTACCGGTGTGGTGCCTTCGGTTCTGCCGCGTTCGATCAGGACGGGGCAGCCGCCCAACCCGGTCCCCTGTATGCTGCTCGGCCAACTCGCAACCGACACCGGATGGGCAGGGCTGGGCATCGGGACCGGTCTTGTGAAGCATGCTCTCCAGCGCTGCGTTCAGGCCGCATCGCTGATCGGCGGGCGGGCCTTGCTGGTCAACGCCGTCGACGGGGAGGCGGCCAAGTTCTGGAGGCGGCGTGGCTTCGAGCCTTCCAGGGATGATCCCCTGGTTCTGCTCCGCTCGATCAGCGACATCGCTGCCTCGCTCGGCGAGGGCGGTGGGTGAAAGCTTGGCTGGCCTCCAACCGTAGCGATCCGCCCCTTCAGTCAGATTGAAGTAGATCAGATCCGCCCATGCAAATTCGTCCTCCCCCATTGCCCACATTCCACTGGCAGATGTTCGTGCTTTCCTTCGCGCTATTCTGGGCGGTCGGCGGCATGCCCGAACCTGCCAAGGCTCAGCCTCGGCCGCAGATTGCGAAGTGCGTTCCCGGCCAGGCCCGTACCGCCGACGAATATTGCCTCGTTGATGGCGACACGATCTGGATCGACGGGGAAAAGCTGCGCATGGAAGGCTACGACACCCCGGAACCGCAAACCCACATCTGTGGTGGCGACGCCGAAATCGCGCTGGCACACCGAGCCAGTGATCGGGTGATCGAGCTGCTGAACTCGCACGACTGGACCGTCGAATATGGAGAGCCGGACAACACCGGCACGCGGACGCTCGTGACGATCAGAATCGGTGGTCGCGACATCGGTGACATCCTGATTGCCGAAAGGCTGGCCAGACCCTGGCCCGATGGCGAAGAATGGTGGTGCAACCCGTAGACGTTAGTTCCACGCCGTCGACCGCCTGGCGAGATCAAACTAACTCACTGTGCGCCCCTTCTCGGTCGTTTCGACGATGATCCGCTGATCCTGGAAGCAGCTTTTCAGCGCCCAGTGTGACCAAGGCTTTGCCGTGCGAGGTAGGCGCGACTTGATGGAGTAGCTGTTCATCGCACTTGCATTCCCGCCGCTCGGATTCGACAACTGGTGTACTCGGGGGAAAATGCCATGCAGCTTGAGCGTGCTCGCATCAGAAATTTCCGTTCACTTCGCGATGTCGAAGTCGTTTTTGGCGCACACACCGCATTGATCGGCGGCAATGGCGCAGGAAAGTCTTCAATCTTGAAGGCTATCGAGAAGTTCTACTCGACTACGAAAAACTGCGACGCTGACGATTTCTTTGGACGCGATCAAGGGCAGCCGATCGAGATTGAACTAACCTTTCACCAGCTTAGCGAGCAAGAAGCCGCAGCGTTCGAGGATCGGGTGCGGGATGGTAGGTTGGTCGTCACCCGCATTTTTGACGGAGGTCCATCAAGTGGACGCTATCATGGTGTCGTTCCACAGATTCCCGACTTCGTCGCTGTTCGGGCTCATTCCGCAGCCACACCCAAGCGCGCTGCTTATAATGCCCTGCGCGAGAATAACCCACTCTACGCCGACCTTCCCACTGCTGGCAGTGCGGCAGCGGTCGACCAGGCGATGCTAACCTGGGAGGCTGAGCATCCCGATCAGTTGGTGCTGCTGCCCGACGATGGTCAGTTTTTCGGATTCCAGAACAACAGCCGAGGCAAGCTCCAGCAGCACACGAGCTTCGTGTTCATTCCGGCGGTTCGCGACGCATCAGCGGACGCGGCGGACGGCAAGACGAGCGTCATCGGCAAACTACTCGAACTGCTAGTGCGCAGTCAGATCCTTCAGCGGCCGGACGTTCAAGCGTTCAAGGCGCAGATGACCGAGGCCTACCAGGCCTTGGTATCCGCCGAAAATATGCCTGAACTCGGTGCGCTCGCTGGGACCCTCACCGCCGACCTGCGGGGTTTGTATCAAGATGCTGAAGTTTCGTTGGCCTGGCGCGAGGTCGGCGAGATGCCAGTCCCGTTGCCAATGGCGGATGTGTTTCTCAAGGACGAAGGCTTCGGTGGACCGGTGGACAGGCAAGGTCACGGCCTCCAGCGTGCCTTCATCTTTACACTTCTCCAGCATCTTGCGCGAACTGCCGTGCCGGAGGGCGACGAGGCACCCCCTGATAGTGACGTTGACGGCAGTGATGACGCGCCCGCTGCGGCTGCGGCTGCGGTCATGGCGCAGGCACCGACGCTTATCCTCGCAATTGAAGAACCCGAACTGTATCAGCATCCGACCAAACAGCGGCACTTCGCGGAAGTGCTGCGGGGCTTGAGTAGCGGTACGCTCCCTGGCGCGCAGGGCCACACACAGGTTATCTTCGGTTCGCACTCGCCAATGTTCATTTCGATGGGGAAGGCCGACGAGATCAGGCTTACCCGGCGCTCGCATTGTGACGACAGTGAATTCAAGCAATGCAGCCTGCAAGCGCTGGATCTCGGCACCGTTGCGCAGAAGCTCGAACGCGGCTGGAATAAGCCCGCTGGCACTTTCAGTGCACAGACTTTGATGCCGCGGTTGCACATTCTCGGTGCTGAATTGGCCGAAGGCTTTTTCGCCACCGGTGTGATTCTGGTTGAGGGCCGAAGCGATAAAGCGGCGCTCACCGCGACGGCGCGGATGCTCGGCGTGAATTTCGAGGCGGCCGGCATCGCCATCCTGTCAACCGAAGGCATCTCACGCCTGAAGTACACACGGCGTGCCTTGCTGCTGCCTGCGAACCCTTTGGTGTGCATCCGAGCAACGATGCGCAGAAGATACCGGAAATCGTCTATCAGACACTTCTCCGTGCTAAAGAACAGGGCCACGAGAGCGAGATGCTGAAGAGCCTCGTCCGTGCCATGTGGCGTTTCTTCCGCGATGAGGAAATCCCGGACCCGACGGAGGCGCAAGCTCCGGTAGCAGTGGGTGCGTGATCCATGTGTGGCACTGTAACGAGGAACTGATTCGTGGCGACGCTCAAGATCATCTATACGGCTGACTGGCAGCTCGGAAAGCCGTTCGGGCGCTTTCCGCAGGAGGTGCGTAGTGCGTTGGCTGAGGCTCGCCTCGATGCCATCGATCGCCTCGGTGCTGCGGCAATATCCAGCGGTGCCACGCACATCGTCGTCGCCGGTGATGTGTTCGACAACGTCGAACCCGGCGACCGCATCGTCACGCAGATGCTGTCACGTATGCAGCGGGCGTCGGTCACCTGGTGGCTGATGCCGGGCAACCACGATCATGCGCGAGCCGGTGGACTCTGGAGCAGGCTGCGCGGGCGTGCGCCTGCCTCAGTCCGGATCGTGGACACTCCCGAGCCTATTGAGATGGAGCAGGGTGCTTGGTGTTGATTTCCACCCAGAACTGACCCGGGTTGGCGCGTAATTTCCATTGAGATTTGACCCATGTGACCCTTCCCCAACGCGATCAGCGGCGGGGAGCAACGGAGTGATCCACATGGGACTTTTGAATATCATCCGGCGGATGGCGCTGCGTGAGAAGCTGCCGATCCGCGAGATAGCCCGCCGGACCGGGCTATCTCGGAACACCATCAAGAAGTATCTGAACGCGGGCACGATCGAGCCGAAGTTCTCGGTGCCTGAGCGCCCGAGCAAGATCGATCCGTTCGCCGAGAAGCTCGCGGCTTGGCTGAAGACTGAGACGACGAAGTCGCGCAAGCAGCGCCGGACATTGAAGCAACTCTACGCCGATCTGGTCGCGCTCGGCTATACCGGTTCCTACAATCGCGTCGCCGCCTTTGCTCGTGACTGGCGCGCCGACCGGCAACGCGAGCAGCAGACCACGGGACGCGGTACCTTCGTGCCGCTGGCCTTCCGCCCGGGGGAGGCCTTCCAGTTCGACTGGAGCGAGGATTACGCGGTGTTGGGCGGAGAACGCACCAAGCTGCAAGTCGCCCATATCAAGCTGTCACACAGCCGGGCTTTCCTGGTTCGCGCCTATCTGCTGCAAACCCACGAGATGCTGTTCGACGCCCATTGGCATGGCTTTCGCGTCTTCGGCGGCGTTCCTGGGCGGGGAATCTACGACAACATGAGGACCGCTGTGGATCGCGTTGGCCGCGGCAAGGAGCGTCAGGTCAATATGCGCTTCCTCGCCATGGCCAATCACTATGTCTTCGAGCCGGAATTCTGCAATCCGGCGTCGGGCTGGGAGAAGGGACAGGTCGAGAAGAACGTCCAGGATGCGCGCCCGCGGCTGTGGCAGCCAATGCCCAACTTCCCGGACCTGGCAGCCCTGAACGCCTGGCTGGAGCAGCGCTGCATGGAACTGTGGCGGGAGATCCCACATGGAACCCGTGCCGGCAGCATCGCCGATGCCTGGACCGAGGAGCAGGCCGCGCTGATGGCCCTGCCGCCTGCCTTCGATGGCTTTGTCGAGCAAAGCAAGCGCGTCTCACCGACCTGCCTGATCAGCTTCGAGCGCAATCGCTACAGCGTGCCGGCGTCTTTTGCCAATCGCCCTGTGAGCCTCAGGATCTATCCCGAGCGCCTGGTCATTGCCGCCGAAGGGCAGATTTTGTGCGAGCATGAGCGGGTGATCGAGCGCTCGCACCACCTGCCGCCGCGCACCATCTACGACTGGCGGCATTACCTCGCCGTCATCCAGCGCAAACCCGGTGCCCTGCGCAACGGAGCCCCGTTTGCCGAGTTGCCCGCTGCCTTCAAACGGCTGCAGGAGCAGATGCTACGGCGGATTGGCGGTGATCGCGAGATGGTCGATATCCTGGCCTTGGTCCTGCATCACGACGAGCAAGCGGTGCTGACCGCGGTCGAACTTGCCCTGTCCGAGGGCGTCGCGACCAAGACCCATGTGCTGAACATTTTGCACCGCCTGATCGACGGAAAGACCGACGGACCACCCATCGACACGCCCCAGGCTCTGCATCTGCGCCGAGAGCCCAAGGCCAATGTCGAACGCTATGATGGCTTGCGCGCGCACATGACCGGAGGCCGCCATGCGTCATGATCCTGCCAGCGGCGCCATCGTGATCATGCTCCGCAGCCTCAAGATGCATGGCATGTCGCAAGCCGTCACCGATCTGATCGAGCAAGGCGCACCAGCCTTCGAAAGCGCCGTGCCGATCCTCACCCAACTGCTGAAGGCCGAAATGGCCGAGCGAGAAGTTCGCTCAGTCGCCTATCACATGAAGATCGCCCGCTTTCCCGCCTATAAGGACCTGTCAGGCTTCGACTTCTCGGCCAGCGAAGTCAATGAGGCGACTGTGCGCCAGCTGCATCGCTGCGAGTTCATGGGCGGCGCCGAGAACATTGTCCTGATCGGCGGCCCAGGCACCGGGAAGACCCATGTCGCAACCGCCATTGGCATTCAGGCCATCGAGCATCATCGCCGTAAGGTCCGGTTCTTCTCGACCATAGAACTGGTCAACACGCTCGAGCAGGAGAAAGCGAGAGGCAGGACCGGCCAACTGGCTGAAACCCTGATGCGGCTGGATCTCGTGATCCTGGACGAGTTGGGATACCTGCCGTTCAGCGCATCAGGCGGCGCATTGCTCTTTCACCTGCTGAGCAAGCTTTACGAACGCACAAGCGTCATCATCACCACCAATCTCAGCTTCAGCGAATGGGCGACGGTCTTTGGCGATGCCAAGATGACCACCGCGCTACTCGATCGCCTGACCCACCGCTGTCACATCCTGGAAACCGGCAATGACAGCTTCCGCTTCAAGGCAAGCTCGGCTGCTGCGACCAGAAAAAAGAAGGAGACCTCTGATGTCTTGACCCGGTCATGACCCGACCAACATAATCTCAAGGTGGGTCAATTCTCGATGGAAAACCCGGGTCAGTTCTGGGTGGAAATCAACACACAGGCCATGCCTCGCGCCTGGGGCGGGATTTTTCGGGCAGTTTCGGCACGAAGAAATACGCCTTCGAGGAGCTGGTGGCCGAGATGAACGCGGCATTCTGCTGCGCCTCGCTTGGTATCGTGCCGACCGTGCGCCATGCCGACTATATCGGCTCCTGGCTGGAGGTGCTGCGCGAGGACAACCGCGCCATCGTCCGCGCAGCTTCTCAGGCCAGCAAGGCGGCCGACTGGCTGCTGTCGCATCTGCCCGACGAAGATGCCGGGGAGCCGGTTCCGGCTGCAATCGAAGGGAGGGTCGCGGCATGATCCTTTTGACCGGAACACAGCGTGACCGGCTTCTGGCCAATGGATGCCAGCGCGGCGGGGATCACATCCCCGTCGTGAAATTCTTCAACCCCTTCGGCGCGGGCGTCTGGCTCGCCACTGAGCTGGATCCGGGCGGCGACATCATGTTCGGCCTGGCCGATATCGGCTACCCCGAACTTGGCTCGTGGAGCCTGGAAGAGCTGCGCAGGGTCCGATTGCCCTTCGGCATGGGGATCGAGCGGGATCTGCTCTTCACCGGGGATTTCCCGATCTCGGTCTGGGCGGAGGCTGCGCGGGAAGCCGGCAGCATCCGTGCGGCGGAGCGAGCCCTCTACCGCGCCGGTGCGGCATTCACCTGCACATCCGCAGATACGGAAAGCCGGGATTCCTGATTTCCGGCTGTCGGCTTTGTGGCCTGGCGTCGCGCTCTTCAGAGGAAGAGGGCGGCGCTTCGCTTCGTGACGGGTTGGAGGTCGAGAGAGAGGCTCCCGGCCGCCCGTCGCGGAGAAACCACCATGGCCAAAGCTGCCAGGAAGAAGCCCGTCGCCCCGATGATCGTCTTTTCGCGGGCGCGCGACATTCCGTTCAACCGCATCAGGCTGTCGGACAGCAATGTCCGCGAGACCGATGTCGAGGCGGGTCTGGACGAACTTACCCATGACATCGACCGGCGCGAGGATCTCGTGCAGGGTCTCAATGTCCGCGCCATCCTCGACGAGGACGGCAATGAGACCGGCGAGTTCGAAACCCCGGCCGGCGGCCGCCGCTACAGGTCCATCGCGCGCCTTGTCGAGGCCGGTCGCTTCCCGGCCGAAGGGCTCGTGCCCTGCATCGTCAAGAAGGCCGACGCCAAGACCTCGGCCGTGGACGACTCGCTGGCCGAGAACCTGCTGCGCCTCGCCCTGCATCCGCTCGACCAGTTCAAGGCGTTCAAGCGGATGTTCGACATGGGCATGTCGAAGGAGGAGATCGCCGACGCATGGCGGACCACCCCGCGCTACATCATGCAGCGTCTTCGCCTCGCCACCGTCGCGCCGACGCTGCACGACGCCTATGCGCGCAACGAGATGACGCTGGCGATGCTGGAAGCCTTCACCGTCAACCCCGACCACGAGCGCCAGCAGCAGGTCTGGGAGCGCATCAGCACGTCGTGGCAGAAGGAACCCTGGCAGATCCGCAACATGCTGACCGAGACCACGGTTCCGGCCGCCGACAAGCGCGCCCGCTTCATTGGCGTTGACGCTTACGATGCGGCGGGTGGCCCGGTGCTGCGCGACCTCTTCTCCGAGGAGAACGGCGGCTGGTTGCAGGACGTCACGCTTCTCGACCGGCTGGTCGACGAGAAGCTGCGCACCGTCGCCGACGAGATCGCCGGTCAGGGCTGGAAGTGGATCGACGCGGCAGTCGAGCTGCCCTACGGCCACACCAACGGGTTGCGCAGGCTGGTCGGCGTGACCCAGGAACTGACCGACGAGGAACGCGCCACCCGAGAGGCGCTGCGCGACGAGTATGACGAACTCGAAGCGCAGTATGCCGAAGCCGACGAGCTGCCCGATGAGGTCGATCAGCGGCTCGGGGAAATCGAAGCCGAGCTGGAAGCCTTCGAGAATCGGCCTGTCACCTTCGCGCCGGAAGACATCGCTCGTGCCGGTGTCTTCGTCAGCATCGGCCGCGATGGCGAGTTGATCGTCAGCAACGGCTACGTCCGCTCCGAGGACGAACAACCCGAGACCGTCGATGGCGAGGATGCCACCGAGGGTGCGGACCCGTCCGATCCCGATGCCGTGCAGCGCGCGGTCATCACCGTCGGCGGCGAGCCCGTCCCGGACGCCGATGAAGAGGAGGACGATGCCGTCAAGCCGTTGCCCGAGCGACTCGTGACCGACCTGACCGCCTGGCGGACGCTGGCGCTGCGCAATGCGCTTGCCGAGAATCCGCGCGTCGCCATGACGGCGCTGCTGCACAAGCTGGTTCTCGATACTTTCGAGCGCACCGCCACCTCGGGAACCAGCCTCTATGCCGCCGTGCGTCACATCTATCTTCCCACGGATGCGACCGGGCTCGCTGACAGCGCCGCCGCGAAGATGATCGACGAGCGCGCGGACGCCTGGCGGGGGGACATTCCCTCCGGTGATGACGACCGGCTCTGGGACTGGATCGACGGTCTCGACGATGCCAGCCGCCTGGCGCTGCTTGCGCATTGCGTCAGTTTCGGCGTCAACGCGCTCTACGAGCGGCCCAACCCCTATTCGGGGAATGGCATCTCGCAGCACGGTCTCGACCGCCGCATGGCCGAGGCCGAACGGCTGGCGCAGGCCACCGGCCTCGACCTCGTCGAAGCGGGCTGGAGGCCAACGGTCGAGAACTATCTGGGCCGCGTGACCAAGACCCGCATCATCGAGGCGGTGCGCGAGGGTGCCGGCGATCGCGCGGCCGATCTCATCGCGCATCTCAAGAAGGGCGACATGGCGAAGGAGGCCGAACGGCTCCTGGCCGATACCGGCTGGCTGCCGGAGCCGCTGCGCCCCGCCATCGAGGCGCAGGCCGTGGATGGCGCGACCGATCAGGACGAGGACAGCGTGGCGCTGCCCGACTTCCTCGCCGGTGGCCATGAGGACACGGCCGAGGCCGCCGACGATCCGGAGGCCCTCGTCGCCGCCGAGTGACGCGAATCAGCGGGGCGGCCTCCGTCGCCCCGCATTCCATCCCTTCCATCTCAAGGCCCGGCATCTCGCCGGGCCGCTTTCGTTTCAGGAGCAAGATCATGTCCGCTTCCCTCATCTTCGACATCGTGCCGCTCGGCTCGCTCGTGGCCTACAGCGACGGCCAGCCGAAGCCGCCCGCACGTTTCACCAAGAAGCTCGCCGCGTGGAAATCCCGCAACGGGGCCGGTCGTCTCGTGCGCAAGGAACCGGGCCGCGAGCGCCCGACCTACACGACCACGCCGTCCTTCACCCTGCATGAAGGCGATTTCGGCGAAGGCGGCATCATTCTTATCACCGTCATGCGCAGCTACGGCATCGACAGCGATCTGAGCTTCCGGGTGATCGAACGCCCGAAGATCGGTCAAGTCCGCGTTGTGCAGGATGTCGGAGAGAACGTCGAATTGCTGCACCTCGCGGAGAACCACGAGGCGGCCGAACTCTGGCTAGCCAGGAACGGCTACACCCGCGCGCGCCTCGAGGAGATCACCGCCGACGAGGCAGGCGCCGACGCCGTCGAGGGTCGAGCTGCCGCGTGACGTTCGCCGATCCCGTTCATCCGGCCCGCTTGTCCCGTAACGGCGGGCCTTCTTCGTTTCAGGAGAACACAATGGCCATTCCCGATCCCGTTCGAACGAACTTCGACACTCTGCTTCGTGCTGCCGATGACGGCAATCTCGCCCTTATGGAATGCCTCGACGCCGCGACCCGTGAGACACGCTATGTCCTGTGCGCGGTCGGCCGCGACGGGGGTGATTACGTCTTCACGCCGTTCGGCCATCTCGCAAGCGGCAACCCCTATGACGCCTATCTGCCGCCGGATCCCGACGATCCTGCCGGCTTTGTCGAGAAGGCCGAAGATGGGGGCGCATCATGATGACGGTCGATGAAATCTTCGCCGATGACCGCCGCAATCCGCCATCGGAGCGCTCGCTTCCCTGGAAGGAAACCCGCAACGGCGTCACCGTCATCGTGGAACCGAAACCGCATTGGGCCGAGGACATGCGCGCCTTCCGGCTCGATGCCCGCGAATACTGCCGCTATGCCGACTGGACGGCCCATGGCGCCCGGACGCGCTTTTTCGGTCATATCGACACCTCCGGCGACGATGTGATGATGAAGGCCCGCGCCATGATCGCCCGCGAAATCGCCGATGGGTTCTGGGACTGACCGGCCCTGAAAGCCGAACCTTGCACACGGGGCTATCGGGTATCGCTGCACAAGCAGCGATGGATCGAGTTCGAGCTTCACCATTGCGCCAACTCCTTGGTGTTGTGGGGGCAACGGGTTCCGTCCCCGGCCTGAAACACACCCTGAATATCCGCCGGCAACGAGGCTGGCGCAGCAAAGCATCTGCGACGGGTTTCCGGCACCGGCTCGACGCAAAGCACCATCCCCCGCTTCCATTCGCTAACCTTGGTCCGACCGTCTCTTTGCATTCAACCCCGGTGGGGTCGGCTTACGCGCGCGTGCCGCCCTCGGGGATTCGGAAAGAATCCGAACGCCCGAGGGTGATTGCAGATCCGGTCAGACACTTCGGGCGCCTGTCGCGCGGGGGATGGTCCCCCGCCTCCAAAGACAGGAGCCGGAACCCATGTCCTACGCAGATGCCACCGCTTTCGCCGCCAGCCTCGCCACCACGCTGATGGTCGTGATCGTCGTGTTCCAGGCCGGGGACGGCACCCACGGCGCCATGCCCGCCGACGAGTTCGACGGCGACGAAGAGATGGTGAAGCTCGAACTCGATCCCTTCGGCTGAGGCGCGAAAGCGCCTCCGCCCGACGGCCCGGCCCGCGTCAGGCGCAGCCGGGCCTTGTGCCATGCGCAGGCTGCGCATCGCCAGCGGCGGTGCCGAGGCCTCGCCTCGGCTGTGGAAAGGGAGAGTTGGGCCGGGATCGGGGCGAGCCTGGCGGAAGGAGAGGAGAGCGCCGCCGGGCCATATCATCCCGCTCTCCTGGAGGATCATCCAATGACCGATACCGACAAACCAGCCACGCCGGAATTCGACATGGCCGCCAGCGTCGCGCGCTTCTTCGCCGAGCGCGATGAGCGCAACCGTCGCGCTGAAGCGGTCCGTCCCGACAACAAGACGGCGCTGTTCGATGCGCTGGCCGCCGCAGGCATCACTCTCGTGACCGTCACCTTCGACGGTTCTGGCGACAGCGGCCAGATCGAGGACATCACCGCGCAATCGGACGACCGGACCGTGGACCTGCCGCAGGGCGAGATCACCATTGCCACGGTGGCATGGGGAACCGACAAGGTGACCGCAATCTCAATGGGCGTTGAGGCGGCCATCGAACAGCTCGCCTATGACTTCCTCTCGGAAACCCATGGCGGCTGGGAGAACAATGATGGCGCCTATGGCGAGTTCAGCTTCGATGTGGCGGCGCGCACCATCACGCTCGACTACAACGAGCGCTACACCGCCACCGAATTCTACAGTCACGAGTTCTGAGGGGGCGGAAATGGCACATCCCTATCATCATGCGCTCTCGTCGGTGAAGAAATGGGGCGGCACGGTCGAGGATTACTTGCCCATCCATAGCTGGTTCGATGCCAGCAAGGAGATCCTGGCCGATTTTCGTCATCGCGCGCTTCGCCACCATGCCGAGGGCATCTTCATGGCCGAGACCATTTTCGGGGCGACGATCACCCTGTCCACCGGCAGGGTGATCCCGGCCCGATGGGTCGGGGAGCAGCATGTCCGCGAGGATCTGGGCCGTATCCCGTCCTTCGCCGATTGGGCGCGGGCAATCCACCCGGCGCCTTGGATGGGGCGGACGCAGCGGATCGAGGCGGAGGTCGATCCGCATTGCGTCAATGGCCGACTTCAGGAAGAAGTCTGAGCAGTCGCGTCAGCCTCCCCCTTATGAAAGCCTCTTGCCATGCTCAGCCATATCGTCATCTCCGTCCTGCTCTGCACGGCTTCCTGCGAACCGGCGGAAATCCGCGTCTGGGACGGTGACTCGATCCGGCTGGGTATGGGACAGCAGTCCGAAGCTGTTCGGATATTCAACATCGACGCTCCCGAAATGGAGGGCCGCTGCATCCATGAAACCGACCCTGCCCGGCAAGCGAAGATCAGGCTGGCGGAAATCCTGCAAGGTCGGCGGGTCGAAATCCTGCGTCAGGGGACCGACCGCTATGGCCGGACCCTGGCGGCGATACGCGTCGAAGGCCGCGATGTCGGCGATATTCTCGTCGATGAAGGGCTGGCGAGAACCTGGGCCGGGCGGCGTGAGCCCTGGTGCTGATCGCCGGATCGTCCCGCCGAGGTGCGGGACGATCCACCGTCGGGACGGGAGAGTAAGAGTGCGGGCCGGTTGGCCGTGACGGATTGTGAGGCGGGAGAGGGGCTTCCGCCGTCCGTCGCGGAGCATTCCCCATGAGCCTTTCCCACCACACCACTTTCGCCTCGATCGGCGAAATTGTCGCGCGACAGATCCTGCCCCGGCTGCGTCATGCCCAGAAGCTGCCGCTGCGCATCTCCTGCATCGGTATCGCCAGCGATGACGAAAGCGATGACGTCGGCGGCTTCGACCGCACGCTCGTCATCGGCCAGTGCCAATCCCCCGAAGAGGCGCTGATCATCGCCAGCCAGCGCGTTGCGCGCGGTGATTTCCGCGTTGGACAGGGCGATGCGCTGCGCTTTCGCCCCCGCGTCATGGTCATTCAGGACAACGAACTGGGCCTTGTCCTTGCCGGTGAGGTCCGGGCCGGGATCGTGCTCTGGCAGCATCCGGTCGCCTCCGACGCCGAGGCTCGCCGCACCGTCACGGAGGCCAGCCGTCTGCGGGGCATGGCCTTCACGGCATCCGGGCGCGGCGATGCGGTATCGGCTCGTGATCTCCGCCACCGCGCCAGCCTGCTCGAGGCGCGGCTGGTCGATCCCTTCTGGCGCGAGACGACTGCCGATCTGCTGCGGCTGCCACAAGCTGCCTGACCTGTCGCCCCTTTCCATCCACTAGGCCCGGCCCCGCGCCGGGCCTTCTCGTTTCAGGAGCCTGACATGGCCGACTACTTCACCCATTTCTCCTGCCTGCTCGACGTGGGCAGCCCCGAGAACGCCGCCCGCGCGCTTGATCTCTACAACGCGCTGGCGCACGAAAACGCCGCCGAAGATCCGCCCTCGGACGGCTTCATGCTTTCGATCCAGCCCGAACATGGCGGCACCCAGCTCTGGATGCGCGATGACGGCACCGGCGATCCCGAGCATGTCATCCAGTTCGTCAAACGCTGTGCCGCCGCGTTCGGCCTGACCGGGCTATGGGGGATGCAATACGCCAATACCTGCTCACGTCCGAGAATCGACGGGTTCGGGGGCGGCGCGCATGTCCTCGACCTCGCCACCGGCGAGACGGTGGACTGGATCTACACCGACGGTTGGCTTTCCACCGTTCTGGACGGAGGCGACGCTCATGCCTGACGTCATCGAAACCACGGTCTATCGGCTCGACGAGCTTTCCGAAGCCGCGAAAGGCAAGGCCCGCGCCTGGTATCGCGAGGGCGGCTTCGACTACGATTGGTACGATGCCGTCTATGAGGATTTCCGGCGGATCGCGGACATCCTCGGCATCCGCATCAAGACCCGCACCGTCCGCCTCATGGGCGGCGGCGTGCGACAAGAGCCTTGCATCTGGTTTACGGGCTTCTGGTCGCAGGGCGATGGCGCCGCGTTCGAAGGCCACTATTCCTATCGCAAAGGCACGGCGGCGGAAATCCGTGCCTATGCGCCGAAGGATGCGGAGCTGCACCGCATCGCGGATGCCCTACATCAGGCGCAACGCCGCAACTTCTACCAGTTGACGGCCGAGACGACCCATCGGGGGCGATACTATCACGAATACTGCATGGCGATCTCGGTCACCCGCGACAGCCCGACAGGGCAGGGCATGACCGCCGATGCCGAGGAGACCGTCATCGAGGCATTGCGCGATCTCGCGCGTTGGCTCTATCGCCAGCTTGAGCGCGACTACGATGACCTGACTTCGGATGAGGCGGTCGATGAGGCCATCGGTGCCAACGAATACAGCTTCACCGTTGATGGGAATCGCTTCGGCTAAAGCCCGGCTTTCCGGGGTTACAGTACCGACCGCAGGTCCGTCCGTGAGAAATCATCGCCGACAAAGAGCAACGGACAGCCGCGCTCGCTCGCGACCTCATAGGCGAAGCAATCGCCGTAGTTGAGACCGGCGGGATGAACGCCCTTGCCCCAGCGAGCATAGGCTTCGGAGATCCTGCGTGCCGAAGCCTCCGTGACGGAGACGACCTCGAACCCAAGGCCCTCGATCAGGGCGGCAATCTCTTCCCCAACATTGCGGCGCCCTGCGACGATCAGCGTCTCGGCCACGGTTCCGGCCGAGATCAGCAATCCGTCCGCCGCCTCGATCGCCGCCATGCAGGTCTCGGCCTGCGGCTCGTCCAGCACGATCGCCATCAGCGCCGAGGTGTCGACGACGATCACGCCGGCATCCCGTCATCACCATAGAGGAAGTCCTGACTGCGCGCGGCATCGGCGCCGGGCAGTGCCTTGCCCCGCGCCGTGGCCCGGACCCGCTCCATCAGCGCACGCCGGCCTTTCGGGGTCGCTGCGACAGCAACCCGCACGAGGCGGGCGACCTCATGGCCCCGCCGGGTCAGGATCACCTCGTCGCCGGCCTCGGCGCGTTTCACCAGTTCGGTGAGCTGCCCTTTCGCCTCGGTGACAGAAACCCTCATCGCACATCGCTCCAGATGTTCTCCGCTATCCTGCCAAGATGGTCCATAGAATGGTCCATTTCAAGCCCCCAGAGCGAGAGGAGGGCCGGGAGAGGGTGCCTCCGGACGGGTTGAGAGAGGGTCGTCCGGCTGCCGTCCCTTTCCCTCCAGGAGACCGATCATGGCTTTGCCCGAACTTGCTTCTCAATCCGCAACCCGTGTCCCCGACGCGCGCCGCATGGAGTTCCTGCCGCGCCTTTTCGGCCGGCGCCTGCTCATCATCGGCGAGCATGCCGTCTTCCGATTCATGGAGATCCTCAGCCCCGCCGATTACGGCGGCGGGCTCTGGGATTTCTACGAACGCGCCGGCCAGCCGCTCTATCTCGCGCCGACATCAAAGCCCCGTTACCTCCTGTTCTGCGAAGGCAACGGTTTCGAGGGCGAGGTCTCATGCGATGCGGCTGGGATCATCGCCACGCTCTTCGCCTTCTCGCATCTTTCCTTCCGCTACGATGACGACGAACTCGCCGAGGGCTATGGCCGTCTCTACGAACATGCCGCCAATCACCCGGAGGCGGCGGCGATCTTCCAGGCCATCGACTGAAACCCACAAGCGCCCAGCCTGACGGTCGGGCGCTTGTTTCATGCCTGCTTTCGCCACGGCTTCAGAGCGAGAGATGGGCCGGAAGGGGTTTGAGCCGGTGCGGTCGAGAGAGAGCGCTGCCCGGCTTGATCCTGACTTGCTCTCCCGAGGAATCCCCGATGAACATGATTTCCGCATCCGCGGCGGCATCCGCCACCGCGCCGCTTCCGCTCGACCATGGCGCCGAGACCGCAGCCTGCGTTTTCACCGCTGCCGGTCTGCTGCTGCCGCATCTGGAACGCGGTCAGCGTGTCGACGCCGCCACGCTGCGCGGCGCGATGGAAGCGGGTTTCGGCGCTTCCGACGCTACCGGCGCATGGACCTGGAAGATCGCCTATGATGCTTGCGAGGCGGCCACCGTCCTCTTCCTGCGCAAATACGGCAAAGCGCTTTTCCGCAAAACCGGGTCTCCGGCCACCATCCTGCCGCAACTCGGCAAGATCGCCGGGCTTCTGCCGACGCATACGCGCCGCTCGGAAGAAGCGCAGAGCTTCCAGCAGTTCTCCACCCCGATCCCGCTCGGTTTCGCGGCGGTCACGGCGGCGGCGATCACCCCCGCCGACCGGGTGCTGGAACCCTCGGCCGGCATCGGGCTCCTCGCCATCCTGGCCGAGATCGCCGGCGGCGCGCTTCTCGTCAATGAACTGGCCGAGGCGCGCGCCGGCCTCTTGTCTTCCCTCTTTCCGGCCCTTTCCGTTACCCGCTTCGATGCGGCCCAGATCGATGACCATCTCGATCCCTGCCTTGTTCCGACCGTTGTGCTGATGAACCCGCCGTTCTCGGTCATGGCCCATGTCGAGGGCCGCATGGCCGATGCTGCCTTCCGCCATGTCGCTTCGGCGCTGGCGCGTCTTGCGCCCGGCGGACGGCTCGTGACCATCACCGGGGCGAGCTTCGCCCCCGATAATCCGGCGTGGACCGCCTCCTGGACCCGGCTGCAGGAACGCGGTCGCGTCACCTTTTCCGCCGCCATCGACGGCTCGGTCTATGCCAAGCAAGGCACCACTGTCCCGACCCGGCTCACGGTCATCGACAAGCTGCCGGCCGAAGATGCGGCGGTGTTTCCGGCAGCGCCTGGTGTCGCGCCGGACGTGGCCACGCTGATCGCCTGGCTAGCCGACATGCTTCCCACGCGGCTGCCGGTCGATCCCGGCCTGACGGTGCCGGTCGCACGACCCACCGCGCCCCGCACCGTGCGCGGCTACGTCAACCGCGCCGCGCGATCCGCGCCCGCCGCGCCCCTTGCGGAACCGGAGGCCGTGCCGGTCGCCTACGAGACCGTGGATTGGGAACCGGCCGAGGGCGGCGGCCTCTCCGACGCGATCTACGAGGAATACGGGCTTCAGACCATCCGCATCGACGGGGCGCAGGCGCATCCTACCCAGCTCGTGCAGTCGGCCTCGATGGCGAGCATCGCGCCGCCGAAGCCCAGCTATCGGCCGACGCTTCCCAACGACATTCTCGGCAAGCTGTCCGAGGCGCAGCTGGAGACCGTGATTTATGCGGGCGAGGCCCATGGGGGCTTCCTCGCCGGGGGCTGGACGATCGATGACACGCTCGACAATCTCGCCGCCGCGCCGGAGGATGCCGAGGGAGCAATCCGTTTCCGTCAGGGCTTCATGATCGGCGACGGCACCGGCGTCGGCAAGGGTCGGGAATCCGCCGCCATCATCCTCGACAACTGGATGCAGGGGCGGCGTAAGGCGATCTGGATCTCGAAATCCGACAAGCTGTTGGAGGACGCGCAACGTGACTGGTCGGCGCTCGGCATGGAGCGGCTGCTGGTCACGCCGCTGTCGCGAGTCCCGCAAGGCAAGCCCATCACGCTGAACGAAGGCATCCTGTTTCTAACCTATGCCACGCTGCGCTCCGACGACCGGGGGACAAGGGTTTCCAGGGTCAAACAGATCGTCGAATGGTTGGGCACAGACTTCGATGGGGTGGTGATTTTCGACGAGGCGCATGCCATGGCCAATGCAGCAGGAGGCAGGGGAGAACGCGGCGATGTCGCCGCCTCGCAGCAGGGCCGTGCCGGGCTGCGCATCCAGCATGCACTTCCCGATGCCCGAGTCGTCTATGTCTCGGCCACCGGCGCCACCACCGTCCACAATCTCGCCTATGCGCAGCGGCTCGGCCTCTGGGGCGGTGAGGATTTCCCGTTCTCGACCAGGGCCGAGTTCGTTGAGGCGATCGAGGCGGGCGGCGTCGCGGCGATGGAGGTTTTGGCCCGCGACCTGCGGGCGCTCGGCCTCTACACCGCCCGGTCCTTGTCCTTCAAAGGCGTCGAATACGAGTTGCTCGACCACGAGCTGACGCCCGAGCAGGTCCGTATCTACGACAGTTATGCCGATGCCTTCGCCATCATCCACAACAATCTGGATGCGGCGATGCAGGCCGCCAACATCACCGGCGGCGACGGCGGTTCCGGCACGTTGAACCGGCAGGCCAAATCCGCCGCCCGCTCGACCTTCGAGAGCGCGAAGCAGCGCTTCTTCGGGCACCTGCTGACGAGCATGAAAACCCCGACGCTGATCCGCTCGATCGCCAGCGATCTGGAAGCGGGCCATTCCTCCGTCATCCAGATTGTCTCGACCGGCGAAGCGCTGATGGAGCGGCGGCTGGCGGAGATCCCTACCGAAGAATGGGGCGATCTGAAAATGGACCTCTCGCCGCGCGAATATGTCCTAGATTACCTTGCCCATTCCTTCCCGGTCCAACTCTACGAGCCGTTCACCGACAGCGAGGGCAATCTGTCCTCGCGCCCGGTCTATCGGGACGGCCAGCCGGTCGAGAGCCGGGAGGCGGTAGCCCGGCGCGACGAGATGATCGCCAGTCTCGCCAGCCTGCCGCCGGTTCCCGGCGCGCTCGACCAGATCATCCAGTATTTCGGGACCGACACGGTGGCCGAGGTCACGGGTCGTTCGCGCCGTATCGTCCGCAAACGCAGCGTCTCCATCGACCGGCTCGTCGTGGAAAGCCGCGCCGGTTCGGCCAATCTGGCCGAGACGCAAGCCTTCATGGACGATCAGAAACGCGTGCTGGTCTTTTCCGATGCGGGCGGCACGGGCCGGTCGTATCACGCCGAACTGTCGGCGAAGAACACCCGGCTGCGTGTCCACTATCTCCTCGAAGCCGGGTGGAAGGCGGACGCCGCCATCCAGGGCCTCGGCCGCACGCATCGCACCAACCAGGCACAGCCGCCACTGTTCCGACCGATCTCGACCAATGTGAAGGCCGAGAAGCGCTTCCTCTCGACCATCGCCCGCCGTCTTGACACGCTGGGCGCGATTACGCGCGGCCAGCGCCAGACCGGTGGTCAGGGCCTGTTCCGCCCGGAAGATAACCTGGAATCGCATTACGCCCGTGACGCGCTGCGCCAGCTTTATCTCCTGCTGGTGCGCGGCAAGGTCGACGGCTGCTCACTGGAGCGGTTCGAGGCTGCCACCGGGTTGAAGCTGATGGATGCGAACGGCATCAAGGACGATTTGCCGGCCATCACCACCTTCCTCAACCGGCTGCTGGCGCTGACCATCGAGCTTCAGGGCATCCTCTTCACCGCCTTCGAACAACTTCTGACCGCCCGCATCGAGGGCGCCATCGCCTCCGGCACCTATGACGCCGGGCTGGAGACCCTGCGCGCCGAGAGCTTCGTAGTGACGGATCGGCAGGTGATCTACACGCACCCGCGCACCGGGGCCGAGACCAGCCTGCTGACCATCACCGAACGCAGGCGCAACCGCCCGGTGACGCTCGACGCCGCGCTGGCGGAACTCGACGATCCCCGCGCCAGGCTGCTGATCAACGAGCGCTCAGGCCGGGCAGCGGTGCAGATCCCCACCACCAGCGTGATGTTGGACGATGGCGAGAGCGAGCGCCGCGTCCGGCTGATCCGGCCGATGGAAGCGCAGAACGTCCAGGTCAGGATGATGCGCGAGACCCATTGGGTCGAAGCCGACAGGGATGCCTTCGCATCGGCCTGGGAAGCCGAAGTCGCGGAGGTGCCGGAGTTCGCCGAGTCCACCTTGCACATGGTGACGGGCCTGCTGCTACCGATCTGGAAGCGGCTGCCGAACGACTCCACTCGCGTCTATCGGCTTCAGTCTGACGCCGGCGAGCGCATCATCGGCCGCAAGGTCTCCCCGGCTTGGGCGGCCAATGCGACCGAGACCGGCATCACCTCGGTCTCGCCGGACGACGCTTTCGCGGCGCTGCTGGAAAGTCGGACCATCCTCGATCTCGCCGAGGGCCTCCAGCTTCGCCGGGTGCGCGTCATGGGGGTGAACCGGATCGAGCTGTCGGGCTTCACCGACACCATGCGCCAGCGGCTCACGGCCTATGGTCTGTTCCACGAGATCATCTCGTGGAAGCTGCGCATGTTCGTGCCGGTCGATGCCAGCGGACCCGCCGTGCTGGCCAAGCTCTTCGACCGCTGGCCCGCTCTGCGCATCGGCGAGCGGGAGGCCGCATGATGCCGCGTCACGACGCATCTGAACTGGCGATTCGTCTCGGCCGGGAGGCCGAGGCGGTTTGCCGCCACTATCTCTCGTCCGGCCAACGCACTGGGCGATACTGGCTGGTCGGCGACGTGCAGAACACCCCAGGACGCTCCATGTTCGTGCGGTTGACTGGCCCGGAATCCGGCAAGGGCGCGGTGGGGAAATGGACCGACATGGCCACCGGGGAGCATGGCGATCTGCTCGACGTCATCCGCGAGGCGCTTGGCCTTGCCGACTTCAGGGACGTGGCCGAGGAAGCGCGCCGTTTCCTGTCGATCCCGCATCCCGAACCGGAGTCGACGAGGATGCCGACCGGCAGCACCTCCAGCACCGCGCCCGGTTCGCCTGAAGCGTCGCGCCGCCTCTTCGCCATGGCGCAGCCGATCCGCGGCACGCTTGCGGAGATCTATCTCAACGGGCGGGCGATCACCTCCCTTTCCGGCACCGCCGTGCTGCGCTTCCATCCCCGGTGCTATTACCGGCCCGATGATCATTCGCCCACCGAGATCAGGCCGGCACTCGTTGCCGCCGTCACCGATCTCTCCGGCCACCAGACCGGCGCGCATCGCACCTGGCTCGCCCCGGACGGTTCCGGCAAAGCAACTGTCGAGACACCGCGGCGGGCGATGGGCGACCTTCTCGGGCACGCCGTCCGCTTCGGCACCGCCAATGAGGTGCTTGCCGCCGGCGAGGGCATCGAGACCGTGCTGTCGCCCCGTCAGGTTCTGCCCCGCATGCCGATGCTGGCGGCGCTTTCGGCCGCTCACCTCGCCGCCATCCTGTTCCCGCCGTCCCTGCGCCGGCTCTATGTCGTCAGGGATCGCGACCCGGCCGGGGAAGGCGCAAGAGACCGCCTGGTCGCCCGAGCAGCGAGCCTCGGGATCGAGGCGATATCGCTCACGCCGCTCAGGGGCGATTTCAACGATGATCTGCGACGCCACGGTGCCGATGCCCTTCGGGCGGCCCTGAAGGATCAGCTTCATCCCGAAGACGTCCGCCGTTTCATGGCGGGGTAAGCGCATGATCGGTCCCGGTGGCGTGGTCCTGCTTCATCCCCTGCCGGGCTCAACCACTCGCCATCGGCAGCCGCATCCTTCGTCGGAGAGTCCCGCACCCACGGCCTTCGGAGAGGGCGATCGGCGCACAAACGGGCCGGGCTGGCAATGGCCGGGGGTGGACTATTTTCCGCCGGCGGGGAGCCACCCCACGCGACAGGTCGCGTGGGGACCCCGTCTCTGGCCCCGCCTTTGCATCGCGAAAGTCAAAATAGCCCACCCCGGCCATCGAGGCCCTCGCGGAGCGGGCGAGGGCTGCCAACCCGCCTCGCCCGTGCGCTTCGACGCCTGCGAAGGCCGCGATGGGCGCGGTCTCCAGACAAAGGACGCTCCCGATGACGATTGATCCCGAATATGCAGGGGCCGAGCCGGTCCACACCTCCTCCCAGACCGATCACGCCCTCTCTGAGCTCCAGCTCTACGGCTGGCGTCCCTTCCAGGATGAACCCGATCCAAGGCCGCTGCCCGAGGGCAATACCGTCGCTGCCGCCGTCACCGACATCTTCGACGCCCTTGTGGCGACGCTCAGTGACACCCGCCTTGAGCCCGATCTCGAAGAACTGCTCTGGGGGACCGCAAATCTCTTCCACCGGGCCACCGGCCGGGTGGAACGCGATCTCGACGACAACGAGCAGGCACAGCGCCGGATGCAGCGGGAACAGGACGGCAGCGAAGTGAAGTCCGTCGAACTCGAACGCCTCACGGCCGAGGGACAGACTCTGATCGAACGGCGCAGCAGCATGGAACTCTTCCGCGACCTCGCCGCCGAGGCTTTCGAGCACCATACCGGCAGCGCCTGGCGACCGCGCACCGGCTCGATGGTCAACCATCGCAACCTGACCGCCGCGATGATCGACAGCCGCGACTTCCTCGCCGCGAAGCGCCGGGCCGAGACCGAGGTGATGCTGCCCGCCGGTCCAAAGGTGGCGCTGACCGGCGGTGCGGATTTCAACGATCATCGCCTGATTTGGGCGAAGCTCGATCAGGTCCATGCCAAGCACCCCGACATGGTGCTGCTGCACGGTGGCTCGCCGAAGGGGGCGGAGTTGATCGCATCCCGCTGGGCGGACAACCGCAAGGTTCCACAGGTCGCCTTCCGGCCCGACTGGACCAAGCACGCCAAGGCCGCGCCGTTCAAGCGCAACGATACCATGCTGGACGTGCTGCCGGTCGGCGTCCTCGTCTTCCCCGGCACCGGGATTCAGGAGAATCTCGCCGACAAGGCCCGCAAGCTCGGCATTCCGGTCATGAAGTTCGATGGCGGGGCGTAAGCCCCGCCGTTCGGCGGCTTTCAGCCGCCAAACCTTGACAGAAAGTGCCGCCGCGCCTTTGATGAAACATCCTTGCAGAACCGGCGAAGCAGCATAGTCGCAGGCGGAGCGCATCTCCCGGCAGCCTGTCGTGATCCCCAACCGTTCTCTGGAGGTTTCCATGACGCTGATCCTGCTTGCCATCTCGCTCACCATCGCGGCCTGCGTGATCGCTTGGAATCTCGCGATCTATGCCTTGCCCGTCATGGCGGCCATCACGGCCGCGCAATATGCTTGGGGCGCGGGAGCCGGTGTCGTGATGTCGGGCTTTGCTGCCATCGGCGCTGCCTTGTTCTCGATCGCCCTTGTGATCGTGGTTCTCGGCTTCGCGAAAAATCCGGCGCTGCGGCTCATTGCGCTTGCTCTCTTCGCCGTGCCTGCCGTCATTGCCGGCTATGCCCTTGTCTATGGCATCACCAAGAACGCCATCGACTCGGGCCTGGTCCTCAATCTGCTCGGCGGCATGGGCGGTCTCGTCCTCGGCATCTCGGCCATCGTCAATCTGAATGCCCTCGGCGAGTCGGTGTTCTCGCGCTGAAACTCCCGCCGCGATCCGCCACCTCCGAGTAAACCCGGCAGCTTGCGCTATCGGGCCTCGGTCGTTCCACCCAAGACGGAAAGTGAGTTCATCGCGGGCATGTCGCCGTCGCTCCCGGCCCGCTTCGCCCGGCTCTGGAAACGGTTCATCGGTGCGAACCCGCAGTTCTTTGCGGTCGATACCCCGCTGCATCGGTCCACCTCGCTTCGTAGGGCCTCCGAGAACACCTTCCTTGCCCCTTCACGATGCAGTGGGACCGAGCCTTTGGCCGATGAAGCAGGACGGTGCCACACTGGACCTGGGAACCCGATAGCCTGTTCGATCACATCGCGGATGACAGGGCCTTCCGGCGGCGGACGCGAGGGCGGCCGACAATGACGGGTGACGGCTGCCATGCCGGGTGGTCTTGGTTCAAATGGGGCTGACAGGTCACGGTTGCAAGCAAGGACGATGGTTCTGCTGTGCGTCCCCGATCCGCTCACGAAAGCACCATCCCTCCGCCTGACTGATCCCCTAAGTCCGTTCGGCTTCCACCAGCAACCCCCGCGGCTCCCAGCCGTGTTGCCGCGCAAGCGCGGCTGCCCGCCCCACCTGGGGCCTTGGGGGCAAGCTGCAGCAAGGGCGGCAGTTGCAGGAGTCTTCCGACGGCCTTGGCCGGGTCTCGTCGGAGGGACGGTCCCTCCGAGGAGCAACGGAGACCTACAATGCAGAACATCGTCATCCTCGCCGGCAACATCGGCCAGGCCCCCGAAACCCGCACCACCCAGGGCGGCACCGGCATCACCCACTTCACCCTGGCCACCTCGCGCCCCCGCTATTCGGAAGGCCGCGTCCTGCGCGACGAGAACGGCTATCGGGTCCAGGACACCGAATGGCACCGCATCACCTGCTTCAACGGCCTCGGCAAGACGGTCCAGCAGCATTGCGACAAGGGCATGAAGGTTCTGGTTCGCGGCCGCATCCACTACACGAAATGGACCGATGCCGCCGGGGTCGATCGCTACGGCTGCGAGATCATCGCCGAGACGGTCGATTTCCTGAGCCGGGCGAAGCAGACCCAGAACGACGACGGCAAGTTCATCGACGACGATGACATTCCGTTCTGATCGGGAACCCGAGGCCCGGCGGCGCAAGCCGCCGGGTTTCCCTCCTGCTTCACCGGATCGCGCCCGCCGCTTCTGGCAAGGTCCAGCGACCGAATCAGACGGGCATGGACGGGAGCGTCGTCTCTCTATCCTTGATAATTGCACCTGAATTTCGGCTGGTGCTCACAGCGAGAACGACTATTATAGCCGTAGTTCTGGAGTGCGTGCATATCCCGGTGGGAGGTGATCATGTATGATCACCGCTCGCCAATCACGGGCTGCGCGCGCGTTACTGGGATGGACACAGGAGACGCTCGCCGACAAGGCCCAGGTCGCATTGACCGCACTCAAACGCCTCGAATCCCAAAGCGGGCTCGAGGTGTTCGAGTCCACCCGTGACCAGGTGCGCCGCGCTCTCGAAGCGGCCGGGATCGTATTCCTGTCGACGGACAAGGGCGAGGGCGTGTTGCTGCAACACAATGGGGCCAACACCGACAAACGGTGAAATAGCGGCCAGCGTGATGTCAGGTTCTCGTCAAAAGGAATGGCTATCTTCCGCCGAAGATGGTTAACAAATACGTTACCCGTACGTGAGCGAATGATGGGCCGCGCGACACAGACATATCTCGACACACCACCGTCCAGCCAGACGCTGACGTCTTATGATCGCGAGCACATGAAGCTCTACATGCGCCTTCTCGATGCCGAGCGTGATGGCGCCGATTGGCGCGAAGCTGTGCAGGTTCTCTTTGGCCTCGATCCAGAGTGCGATCCCGACCGCTGCCGCTCCATCCATGATACTCATCTCGCTCGCGCGCATTGGATGACCGAACAGGGCTACCGCGAACTGGTCCGCGAAAGTCAGCGCAAGACCTGACCCGTGATGCGTGCCGCGCATCACCTGTTGACCAGCGCCTGACTTCCGAAACGCAACTCATGCGGGAATCTTGAGCCTTCCCTATTCGTTTGAGTGGATTCGGGAGGCCGCGATGACCCCTGACGCATCGACCTGGCGTTCTTCGGCGCGATACGACCATCTGGATGAACTGACGGCATCCGATCTGGCCTGGGAATGGCTGCGCCGCAATGACGATTATGACGCAGATTTTGAAGCCTCGATTGCCGACCAAGGAGACCCCCAACCGCTGACCGAACGGATCCGGCAGCGCTGGGGGTTGCGATTTCCCTGTCGATCCGCTGGTCCCGCCACCCGATGCGCCGGTCTTCTGGCTCCCAGCGGAGGACACAAGTGTGGTGGTGCTGACCGAAGCCCCTTCGGAACTTGACGACAGCACTGACGGCGCTCCGCCGAACTGGCGCCTCGACTTCTCGGTCGAGAACGCTGGCGCGGAGTTCCATGTCCCGCTTGGCAATGGGCAGAAGCTCCAGATCTTCGACGGCGCCATTATGGGGGACGCGATCGCGGTCGCCGTCGTCCCTCTCAGTCTCGCCGGTTTCGACCGGATCGAAGCCGTTCAACGCTTCCTTTCCGCCCTGCATGGACGCGCGATTCCCCCGGATACGCGCCTGACACGCCAGCAAAGGGAGCGACTCCGACGGATGCTGCGGGCTTTCGATGGCCATCGGGCCGGCACCACGCAGCAGGAGATCGCGCGTGTCCTCCTGAACACCGGCCGTCTCGACCGGGACGAATGGCAGGCATCCTCCGCCCGTCATGCCATCAAGGCACTCCTGCGTGACGCCCGTTCCATGGTCGCCGGCGGTTATCGGAAACTCCTTCGTCATCGCCGCCCACGATAGCGCGGGTTTGCGCCGGCAACAGCCACTTCGTTGCGCCCGTCGCGGGCGCGTGGCTCTTCGGTGCCACGCTGCTATACAAGATCAACTCCAGCACCAATGCGCGTATGCGCGGGCGGCTGGTGCTGAACGGATCGACCGAAATCCGAGATCAAAGGGCGAGATTTCAGGGGCGCACGCCTCCGAGGCGACGGCGCTCTGGCTGCAGACCATGGCGCCGCTCGCGCAGGGCGACACCGTCGAGTTGCAGGGCACCTTTCGCGCGGCGGATGGGTATTTCGCGGCCGATCACACGTCGTTCTGGGGCTGCAAGGTCGGTTGAGCGGCGGAAGGGAGAAGTGATGACACCACCCGTTCCGATCAGGGCTTTGTCCGCATGCCGGACGCCGAGTTCGAGGCGATCCTGACGCGCACGGCGGAAGAAGGCGCAAAACGCGCACTGGCGGATATCGGCCTCGACGGCGAAGAGGCCGCGCCGCCGGATTAAGCGGCGATGGCCGACAATGCCCCGCAGTCAGACGGAGGGGCGGCTGCCTGGCAGGGGTGCCCTCGCGGGTGCCGGCCGATGCTCCGGGGCCGCTTGCTCGAAGTCGCAGAGGATCGGGCAGTCGGGCCGGTGGTCGCCCGCGCAGGCGTCCGCCAGCGTCGTGAGCGTGGTGACCATGTCCTCCATCTCGGCGATCCGATGCCGCAGCTCCTCGATGTGCTGAAGAGCGACGCGCTTGACATCGCCGCTCTGCCGGCTGCCGTCACGCCAGAGGTTCAGGAGCTTCTGGATCTCGGGCACCGAGAACCCCAGATCGCGCGCGCGACGGATGAAGCGCAGCATGTGGACGTCGGTGTCCGAATAGTCGCGATAGCCCGATTGGGTCCGGTTGGCGGGAGGGATGAGGCCGGTCTGTTCGTAGTAGCGGATCATCTTGGCGGAGACTCCCGAGGCGTGGGCTGCTTGTCCGATGTTCATGGGTGGCTCCTTTGGTTGGTGGTGAAGATGAGCGGAACGGCCGCTGGCGGAAAGATGACGTCGTGCGTGACGTGCGTGATATTGGTCATGACGGTCTTCCAGGCTAGGGGAATGACCGGGACGCACTCTGGCGCCCCGGTCGGCGCGGGTGGCGATCACTCGGCAGGTGCAAGCCGGCCGGACATGGCGGGGCTGGCGGTCGCTGGGGCCGTCGGATCGGTCCCCATCGGCGGCGTGAAGCGGCGCAGGCGGAGCGCGTTGCCGAGCACGAAGACCGAGGACAGCGCCATCGCCCCGGCGGCGAAGACCGGCGACAGCAGAACCCCGTAGGCCGGGTAGAGCACGCCCGCCGCGACCGGGATCAGCGCGGTGTTGTAGGCGAAGGCCCAGAACAGGTTCTGCCGGATATTGCCGATCGTCGCGCGCGACAACGCGATGGCGTTGGGCACGCCCTTGAGGCTGCCCGACATCAGCACCACGTCGGCGGCCTCGATCGCCACATCCGTTCCGGTGCCGATGGCAAGGCCCACATCCGCCTCGGCCAGCGCCGGGGCGTCGTTGATGCCGTCACCGACATAGGCCAGCGTCCCATGACTGGTCTTGAGACGGCGCACGGCCTCGACCTTGCCTTCGGGCAGCACCTCGGCCACGACCTCGTCGATGCCTAGCCGCCGGGCGATGGCTTCGGCCGTGCGGCGGTTGTCGCCGGTGATCATCGCAACCTTCAGGCCGAGGTCGTGCAACGCCGCGATCGCGGCCGGCGTCGTCTCCTTGATCGGGTCGGCCACGGCGATGATCGCCGCCAGCTTGCCGTCGATCGCGGCGTAGAGGGGCGACTTGCCCTCGTTGCCGAGACGCTCGGCGATCTTGGCGAAACCGGCCACGTCATGGCCAAGCTCGGCCATGTAGCGGTCTGCGCCGATCTCGACGGGCTTGCCGCCGGCCACGGCCCTGACGCCGAACCCTGTCACCGACTCGAAGTTCGAGACGGCGGGCAGCGTAAGGCCTTCCCCGGCGGCCGCGTCCACGATCGCACGGGCGATCGGGTGCTCCGACTTCTCCTCGACCGCGGCGACGAGGCTCAGGACCTCGGCCCGCTCGAACCCGGCGGCCAGTTCCAGATCGGTCAGCGCGGGGGCGCCTTCCGTCAGCGTGCCGGTCTTGTCCACCGCCACGACCCTGGCATCCTTCAGCAGCTGGAGCGCTTCGCCCTTGCGGAACAGCACGCCCATCTCGGCGCCGCGCCCGGTGCCCACCATGATCGAGGTCGGCGTGGCGAGACCCATCGCACAGGGGCAGGCGATGATCAGGACCGCGACGGCGTTCACCAGCGCGAAGGTCAGCGCCGGGTCGGGACCGAAGAAGAACCAGATGCCGAAGGTCAGCGCCGCCACCGCCATGACGGCCGGGACGAACCACATGGTGACGCGGTCCACCAGCGCCTGGATTGGCAGTTTCGAGCCCTGCGCCTCCTCGACCAGGCGGATGATCTGCGCCAGCACCGTGTCCCCGCCGACCGCAGTGGCGCGAAAGGCGAAGGCGCCTTTCTGGTTCACGGTGCCGCCGGTCACGGCAGCGCCCGCCTGCTTCTGGACGGGGATGGGCTCGCCGGTGATCATCGATTCATCCACCCAGCTCTCGCCCTCGACCACCTCGCCGTCCACGGGGACGCGCTCGCCCGGATGGACCTCGACGAGATCGCCGGGAGCCACGTTGGCCACCGCGATGTCCTCGACGCGGCCGCCCCGGCGCACGCGCGCGGTCTTGGGCTGCAGGCCAACAAGGCGGGTGATCGCCTCGGAGGTGCGGCCCTTGGCGCGCGCCTCGAGATAGCGGCCGAGCAGGATCAGCGTCACGATAACGGCTGCCGCCTCGTAATAGACGTTGACGGTGCCCGCCGGCAGCAGGCCGGGGGCGAAGGTGGCGACAAGTGAATAACCGAAAGCCGCCAGCGTGCCGACCGCGACAAGGCTGTTCATGTCAGGCGCGCCACGGAACAGGGCGGGAAGGCCCTTCTGGTAGAAGCGGATGCCGGGGATGGCGAGGACCAGCAGCGTCAGCGCGAACTGGATATACCAACTGGCCTGCATGCCGATGGTGCCCGCGACGAGGTCATGGACGGCGGGAATGAGGTGGCTGCCCATCTCGAGGACGAAGACCGGCAGGGTCAGCGCCGCCGCCAGGATCAGGTCGCGCCGCAGCGTCTCGCGCTCGGCCTCCTTGCGGGCGTTGGCCTGCGCCTCATCGGCCCCGCCGCCGTCGATCAGCCGCGCCTCGTAGCCGGTTTCGGTGATGGCCCGCAGCAACGCGCCGGCATCGGCCGGGCCCGTGACGGTCGCGCGCTCGGTGGCGAGGTTGACGGTCGCCGAAGCAACGCCGGGCACCGCCTGCAGCGCCCTTTCGACCCGGCCCACGCAAGAGGCGCAGGTCATCCCCTCGATGGCGATCTCGACCGCACCCTGGGGCTTGGGCACGTCATAGCCCGCGCTTTCCACCGCACCCACCAGCGCGGCACGCTCGACCGGCGCGCTGAGACGGATGTCGGCGCGCTCGGTGGCCAGGTTGACATTTGCCGAGGCGACGCCGGGCACGGCCCGCAGCGCCTTCTCGACCCGGCCCACGCATGAGGCACAGGTCATGCCCTCGATGGACAGGCTGATCGGGGGCAGATTGATGCTGCCGGCTCCGGGCTCGCGATCTCGCGCTGGGGCGGTCATGAAGGGGGTCTCCTTGAAGCTATTCCATCATCCGCCAAGGGAGATAAGGGTTCCCATCGCTGGAAGGTCAAGACCTGTCAGGATCGATTCTTTCCTCTTGACCTTCCAACGATGGGAAACCCTATCTCACCTTGCATGAGACGAACCACAGGAGGCACTCATGCAGTTCCACATTGAAAATATGACCTGCGGCGGCTGCGCGTGCGGCGTGACCAGGGCGATTCACACGGTTGATCCCGCAGCGAACGTCGAGGCCGATCCCCCGAAGCGCAAGGTCGTCGTCACCTCCGGGCAGCCCCGCGCCGCCTTCGAGGCCGCGCTGGCCGAGGCGGGCTTTCCCGTCGCGCCGGTGGGGACGGTCGCCTGATGAACAAGCTGTCCGTTCTGTTCATGGCGACCGCGCTTGCCGCCGCGGGCGGACTGGCCGTTGCGCAATCGCAGATCGTGGATGAAGGCGTTACGATCACGGATCGTTCGGACATGGGTCATGGCGCGCATGGTGCGGCTGCCTCCGACAGCCCGGCAGTTCAGGCCTACATGGCCGCAAACGACCGCATGCATGCCGGGATGGCCGTCGAGTTCAGTGGCGACGCCGACGTGGATTTCATGCGCAGCATGATCCCGCACCATCAGGGCGCCATCGACATGGCGCGCGTCGTGTTGGGACACGGCGAGGACCCGCAGATCCGTGCCCTCGCCGAAGACGTGATCGCGGCGCAGGAGGGCGAGATCGCCATGATGCGCGAGTGGCTGGCCGCCCGCGGTCAGTAACAGGCTCGCGCCCCCCAAGGGATAGCGAGGGCCCGCCAATGAGACGGCGGGCCCTATTGTTCTGACCGACCGCGGCTCGGTGCCTGGCCGGTAGCTGGCGCCGGAGCGAACTCCGGCGCCGATCGCTCAGCGCGCCGGGCCGCCGTAGACGATGCCGTTCGGGCGATCGCCAACCGGCACTGTCTTGACCACTTCCTGGCTCCCCACGTCGATGATCGACACGGTATCGTCGGCGATGTTGGTCACGAACACATAGACCCCGTCCGCCGATGCCGATACTCCATGGGCGCCGCGGCCGGTGGTGATGGTCTTCACCACCTGACCGATTGCGGTGTCGATCACGGATACGGTGTCGTTCGGCTCGGCCTCGGTGCCCTGATTGGCGACATAGACGAATTTCCCATCCTGCGTCGCGATGAGCTGGATCGGGTTCGGCCCGACGTCGATCCTGTTCGTCACCTCGCGGGTTGAAGTGTCGATCACGGCGACGCGGTTCTCGTCGCGCAGCGAGACATAGACCTGATCGCCCGAGGGCGTGAACCCGACCTGAACCGGCGCGGTCCCGATCGGAATGCGCGCGACCTCGGACAGCGCCTGGGTGTCGATGACGGACACGGACCCGTCCTCGACATTGGCCACGTAAAGCTGGGTCTCATCCGGGCTGAGCCGTAGGCCGTGCGGATAGTCCCCCGTCGCGATACGCCCGATGACTTCGGCCCGTGCGAGATCGACGACCGCGATCTCGTCTCCGCCGGCCAAGGAGACATAGGCGCGCCCCTGCCGGTCAGCGACCACATGGGCCGGGTGCGAGCCTACCGCGACGGTCGCCTTGGGCGCCGAGAGGTTCTGCGGATCGAGAATGACCAACAGACCCTCGGCCGCACCGTCCCCGCCGTGCCCATGCCCGTCCGACCCGTGATCCCCTTCGACGGCAGGATCGCCAACGGCCAACAGCAGCTTGCCGTCAGGCGTCAGGTCGACGTTGTGGGGCGCGATCGGGATCAAAACCGTGTCGACCGCTCCGGTGGCGAGATTGATGGCGCTGATGGAATTGCCGCCTTCATTGGCGGACCAGACAGTCCCGCCGGTCTGACCAAAGGGCGCAGGTGCCTCGCCGGCCTTCGCCTCCAGCCATGCCTGCATTTCGGCGATCTCGCCTTCCTGCACCGCGATGATCTGCTCCGCCCACTCCCTTGTCTTCGGGTCGTCGCCATACTGCAGGACGATCCGGGCCATATCGATCGCGCCCTGATGGTGCGGGATCATGCCCCGGACGAAGGCGACATCCGGATCGTCGGCCATGACGCCGTCCATCATCGGTCCGTGCATTTCATTCATCGATTCGACGTAGGCCCGGGTGAAATCCGGAAGGCTTTCGTTAACCGGGGCCGCCCCGGCGTTCGGCGCGCCCATCATCCCCTGCATCATCCCACCCTGCATCATCTGGCGCATCGCGCCCATGCATTCCGGGGTCATGGCCTGGCACTGCTCGGGCATCATCCCTTGCATGCCGGGCATCTGGCCTGAAGGCGGCGTTGGCGCGGGCGCCTGCTCCGCCTGTGCGGGCGGGGTTCCCGGGTGATGGGTGTCATGTCCGGCCTGCGCGAGAGCAGCGCCTGGCAGGCCTGCCAGCAGGCTGACAGTAAGGGCGATTACGATTGCTGTTCGGTTCATTGGATTTCATCCTCTGGTTCCGGAGCACCGGCCCGGATTTGCGGGCGCGGCTCTCCATCCTGTTCGTTTGTCTTTCGGGTTTGCGCGGAGCGGCCGGAGACGTCTCTCGTCCTCGCGGCGATCCCTGCGCATCACACAGCGATGAGACGTGGCGGCTTCAGGATGCCTTCGGGTGATCGGTCGTGCGGATCAGTGCGCACAACCGTGAAAACCTCACCGTTCACGGACGGGCCGAACGTCGGCGGCGCGACGAGAACCGCGGCGGCCAGACAGATCTGGCAGCAGTCCGCCGGACCCTGGCCACTGTCCTCGTTCAGGCAGCCTGCCGATTGATCTGCGCCATGCTCGTCCGGCAGGTGAGGCTGGGCGCAGTGGCTTGCCGTGGCGGCGACCTGCTGCTGGTGGATGGCGTGTCCGGCGGGGCCGGCATGTACCGGGACCTGCAGAACCAGGGCGCCGATGGCAAGCAGCAGGATGCAAACCGCAAACTGGCGCAATCGGCCGCATCTCACCCGGAAGGCAGCTCGCACCCGCCCGGTCATGCGCCACTTTCCTTCCCGGCGGCACGCCGGGCCAGTGCGATGTCGCGTTCACGTCTCCCGCCACCCGACGCCGCGAGACCGCCCCGCTGACGGAGGCAAGCCGCCTCGGCCAGGTGCTGTTTCGGATCATTCGCAAGTCGGGCGATCATGTCGGCAGCCCCGTGTCAGATTTCCCGTGGACCGAGAAAGCGCCCGAAGCTCCGGACGGTCGGGCCGAACAGGAACGCTTCATAGGGCTCGGGATCGACGCCCGGAAAATCCATGCCGGGCGAGCCGGCCGGCATGCCGGGAACGGCCAGCCCCGTCGCGTCAGGCCGCTCGGCCAGAAGGCGGCGGATGGCTGCGGCAGGCACATGGCCCTCGACCACGTAGCCGCCCACCTCGGCGGTGTGGCAGGAGGCCAGTTCGGCCGGGACGCCGAGCCGCTGCTTGAGGCTGTCCATATCGGAGGATTCTACCACCTTCACCGGGAAGCCTGCGGCCTCGATATGCGCGACCCAGCCATCGCAGCAGCCGCAGGATGGATCCTTGCTGACGCTCACCAGCGGCAGCGCTTCTGCATGTCCCCGCCTTGGCATGGACATCAGCAGGGGCAGCGCGCCGGCAGCGGCCAGAACGGTGCGCCGGCTGATGGGGTGATCGTTTCTCATCGTCAAACCTCGTTTCATGGATTCATTATCTCGCCGTCACGGTCCGGGCGCGACGCACGAAGGGGTGAGCAGGTGCTTGCATGCTGCGGCATGGTGCCGGCAGAGGCGCGCCAGCGGGCATCACAGCTTCACCCTCCGCAGCCGAGCGGCATTGGTGATCACGCTGACCGAGGACAGCGCCATGGCGGCCGCCGCGATGATCGGCGACAGCAGGATGCCGAAGAACGGATACAGCACCCCGGCCGCGACCGGCACGCCCAGAGCGTTGTAGATGAAGGCGAAGAACAGGTTCTGGCGGATATTGCCCATGACCGCTTCCGACAGCTTGCGGGCGCGGACGATGCCGGTCAGATCGCCCTTGAGCAATGTGACGCCCGCGCTTTCCATCGCCACATCGGTGCCGGTGCCCATGGCGATGCCAACGTCCGCAGCGGCCAGCGCCGGGGCGTCGTTGACGCCGTCGCCGGCCATCGCCACCACCTCGCCCGCCGCCTTGTGCCGCTGCACGACCGCGCTCTTCTGGTCGGGCAGCACCTCCGCCTCGACCTCGTCGATGCCGAGCTGGCGCGCGACGGCCTTCGCCGTGGTCCAGTTGTCGCCGGTGAGCATCACCACGCGGATGCCCTGCTCCTTGAGCGCGGCGAGCGCCTCGGGCGTCGATGGCTTGACCGGATCGGCGATGGCAAAGATGGCCGCAACCTGCCCGTCCACCCCCATGAAGATCGCGGTTGCGCCGTCCTCGCGCAGCCGGTCGGCCTCATCGGCCAGCGGCGCGACATCGACGCCCTGCTCGGCGAGGAACTTGGCATTGCCAAGGGGAATGCGCTTGCCCTCGACCACTCCGAGCGCGCCCTTGCCGGTGGGTGAGTCGAAATCCGCGACCGGTGCGAGTTCAAGCCCGCGCTCCTCGGCCGCCCGCACGATGGCCAGCGCCAACGGATGCTCGCTGGCGCGTTCGACACTGGCGGCAAGGCGCAAGGCTTCTTCCTCGGTAAAGCCAGCAGCCGGAACGATGGCGGTGACGGCGGGCCGGCCCTCGGTCAGGGTGCCGGTCTTGTCGACAATGATGGTGTCGACCTTCTCCATATGCTCCAGCGCCTCGGCGTTCTTGATCAGCACGCCCGCCTGCGCGCCGCGCCCGACGCCGACCATGATCGACATCGGCGTCGCCAGCCCCAGCGCACAGGGGCAGGCGATGATCAGAACCGAGACCGCCGCGATGAGACCGAACGAGAAGCGCGGCTCGGGACCCCAGATCGACCAGGCGATGAAGGCGAGCACCGCGACCACGATCACCGCCGGGACGAACCAGCCGGAGACCTGATCGGCCAGCCGCTGGATCGGCGCGCGGCTCCGCTGCGCCTCGGCGACAAGCTGGACGATCTGCGACAGCATGGTGTCGCGGCCGACCTTCTTCGCCTCGATCACCAGCGCGCCGGACTGGTTCATGGTGCCGCCGATGGCGGTGGCGCCGACCTCCTTGGTCACCGGCATCGACTCGCCGGTCACCATCGATTCATCGACGGCGCTGCGACCCTCGAGCACCTCGCCATCGACCGGAACCTTCTCGCCGGGCCGCACCCGCAGGCGGTCGCCGACATGAACGGTGTCGAGCTGAACCTCCTCCTCGGTGCCGTCGTCGCGGATGATCCGGGCGGTCTTGGGGGCAAGGTCGAGCAGCGCGCGGATCGCGCCGCTGGTGCTCTCTCTCGCGCGCAACTCCAGCACCTGCCCGAGCAGCACGAGCACGGTAATGACCGCCGCCGCCTCGAAATAGACCGCGACCGAGCCGTCGGGCTGGCGGAACTGGTCAGGAAAAATGCCCGGCGCCAGCGTCGCCACGACGCTGTAGATCCAGGCCGTGCCGGTGCCCATGGCGATCAGGGTGAACATGTTGAGGCTGCGGTTGACCAGCGACTGCCAGCCGCGCTGGAAGAATGGCCAGCCCGCCCAGAGAACGACTGGCGTGGCGAGGAGCAGTTGCAGCCAGTTCGAGGCCTGCTGACCGATGGCGTGGGTCAGCCCGAAAAGATGCCCGCCCATCTCGAGGACGAACACCGGGATCGTCAGAGCAAGGCCGATCCAGAACCGGCGCGTCATGTCGATCAGTTCTACATTCGGCTCTGCCTCTAGGCTGACCAGAACCGGCTCCAGCCCCATGCCGCAGATCGGGCATGATCCGGGCCCGACCTGCCGGATCTCCGGGTGCATCGGGCAGGTGTAGATCGTCCCTTCGGGAACCGGCTCTGCCTTGGCCGCCGCGGCGGCCGGATCGAGATAGCGTTCCGGCTCGGCCAAGAACTTCGCCCGGCACCCGGCCGAGCAGAAGTAATATGGCCGACCGGCATGCTCGGCCTTGTGCTGGGTCGTGTGGGGATCGACCATCATTCCGCAGACCGGGTCCTTGACCTTGTGCGTGTCGTCCTGCGCGGCGGCTGCGTGGTCATGCGCGTGATCATGCACATGTCCGTGGGCCGAATGGGCGTGAGTCTGGTTCTGGTGATCGTGTTCCGTCTTGCTGGTCATGTTCACGCCTCCTCGGCGTTTCCTGAGCTTGCGTTTCGTCTGTTCTGCGCCTTCCAATCGCTGGAAGGTCAAGAGGTGATTGGATTCCGGAGTTCCTGCCGTCAGTGACTACCGTGGACCTTTCCGACGCTGGCCCGTCCTGACCCGGCATGTGACCGCGTGATGTCGATGTCGGCCGCGGTCTCCTCACCATCGAGACAGTATTCCTCGATCTGCAACGTCGAGAAGTAGATGTTGAACTGCTGGCGCAGAAGATTGTTCGCCTGCCGCAGCACCCGCTCGCCGTCCTGCCAGTTCCGAACGCAGATATGGCTCGAGAAGACATTGCGCCCGGATGTCAGGCTCCAGGCATGGACGTGATGCACGTCCGTCACCCCCTCCAATTGCCGGATGGCCTCGATGGCGGCTTCCAGGTCGAGGTCTTCCGGCGTGCCTTGCAGCAGGATGTGCAATGCCTCGCGCAGAATGCCCCAGGAGGCCCAGAGCAGCACCAGTCCGAAGGCCATGCCAAGCAGAGGATCGATGGCCATAAAGCCCGTGAACCGGATCACCAGCGCAGAGATGATGATCAGGAAGCTGCCGACGAAGGTCTGCAGGATGTGCCAGTAGGCGCCGCGCATGTTCAGGTTGCCCTTCTGGCGCTCGTACAGCAGCCAGAGCGCGACAAGCTCGGTGGCGATCCCGCCCGCAGCGGCAAACAGCATCGGCGTCGTGGCCAGCTCGATCGGCTCCATGAGGCGCATCGCGCCCATCCACAGCACCAAAAGCGCCATCGCGACGAGAAACAGGCCGTTGAAAAGGGCGCCGAGGATCTCGGCCCGGACATAACCGAAGGTGCGCGCCGGGCTGGATTTCCGCTCGGTCAAGCGTAGCGCGACCAGCGCGATGAGCACGCCGCCCACGGCCGAGAAGGTGTGAAAGGCATCGGAGATGACGGCGACCGAGCCCGTCCAGATGCCGATTCCCAGCTCGATGACAAAGTAAAGGCCGGTGAGCCAGCCCGAGATGACAAGCGCCTTGCGATCGCCGCCCACGGGCATGTGACCGGCATGGCCGCCGTGAGACATCGACATGAGTCCGCCTCCTTGTTGCTGAGGGAGAACGCCGGGATCCGGCGTTCTCGGTTTGGCCTATGCGCTGACCGCGAATTCGGTCATCATGCCGGTTTCGAGATGCGGCATGTGGTGGCAATGCAACATCCAGCGCGCCGCCTCACCGGCGTCGAGCGCCACATCGACCATCGACATCGGCGGCACATAGACCGTGTCGCGCAACGCGCCCGCGACCGCACGTCCGTTCAGCCTGACGACCTGGAAGACATGCCCGTGCAGATGCATCGGGTGACCCATCATCGACATGTTGTGAAAGGACAGCACTACCCGCTCACCACTGCGCGCGGCTATCGGGCGATGCTGTCCCCAGACGGCTCCGTCGATCGTCCAGACATAGGGCTGCATCGAGCCGCCCAGCATCACCATATGGCTGCGGTCCACCGGCCGATCCGGCAGCGCCTCCGCCGCGAGCAGACGCGACTCCTGCGCCAGATCGGTGTCGAAGGCGGGGGCTTCCGATTCAGCCACGGCATCGATGCGCCGGATTTCGGCACCCTGCGTGGCAAGGATCAGGCCGGTGCGCTCACGCGCGCCTTCCCGCAGCGCGAGGATCGGCCAAGCGCCGCCCTCGTTCGGCAGGTCGATCTCCAGATCGAGCCGCTGGCCCATGGCCAGGCCGAAGCGCGTGCCAGAAACCGGCTGAACCGCATGTCCGTCCACCGCAACAAGCCGCGCCTGCGCCTCGCCGGTCTCGATCCAGAACACTGTCGCCGCGGCGGCGTTGATCACACGCAGGCGGACGCGCCCGCCGCGCTCGATCTGCACCACCTCGGGGTCCGACAGCGTGCGGTCATTGGCAAGATAGGCGTCCCAGTCGTAGTCATTGAGGTCCATCGCCATGGCGTCCATGGCACCCATCCCCATCATGCCGCCCATGGCGCCGTGATCCATGCCTTCCATCGGCATGTTCCCCATGGCGCCATGATCCATACCCGCCATGCCGCCCATGCCCGCGCCGTGGCCGCCTCCATGGCCGTCTGCCGTCCCATGGCCGTCGAGGATCTCGGCCATCACTTCCTCGGGCGCCTTGAACGAGAAGTCATGCAGGAAAAGCACTACTTCCTGACGGTCGGCGCTGATATCCTCGGCGCTGCGCACGATCAGCGGTGCTGCCAGAAGGCGCATTTCGTGCAGCGGCACATGCGCGTGCATCCAGTAGGTGCCGGGCAGCGGCGCGAAGTCATAGGCGCGTGTCTCGCCGGGGGCGAGCATCGGCAAAGGCATGTCGGGCACGCCATCCTGCGCGTTGGGCGGGATCTGGCCGTGCCAGTGGATCAGCGTGTCAACATCGAGATCGTTGCGCAGATCCACCCGGAAGCGCGCGCCGGGGTTGAGTGTCAGGCCCTGTCCGGTGGGTCCGGAAAGACCCCAGACGGTGGCGGCGCGACCGTCGATGTCCAGCGTCCGGCTAGCGGCGTGCAATGATAGCGGGGCGGCGCCCTGCGCGGCCGCGATCCGGGGCAGATGCGCATAGGCCAGCACGGCTGCGCCAGCGGCAAGAAAGCCGCGTCGTGAAAGGGTATTCATGGTCGTCTCCTCGGGACAGCCTGTCCCGTTCATCAAAACCGACAGAACGCCGCGGGCTCCAGCCCGGACGCAATCAGAGGAGACGGAGCTTGGGAGGTCGTTCGTTCAGCCCAGGTGCCCGACTGGCAAGCACTGCACCGGTCGGCAGGTCATGGCTGGCAGGCGCGTAATCGCTGCCAGAGCCTTCGCTCGGCGAGGTCAGGAAGACCGAAAAACCTACGCAAAGCAGCTCACAGCTTCCGGTGTCGATCGATCCGCAGTGCTGTTCGCCATCACAGGAATGTTCGCTGCCGGCCGCAACCTGCATCATCTCGCCGACATGCACCGAGTGATCCGGCTCTGCGCTCAAGCGCGCCGCGTGCGCGGACGTCGCCGTCGTCATGACGGCGATCGCGAGGACGGCAAGCATGGTGACGAGGCGCGAGAACATGCCGGAAAGATAGGCGCTGGTCACGGGAATGTCCATTGCCTCCGGCGTCGCGCCTCTGGCAGAAATTCATCCTCGGCATATAGCCAATAGAAATTCCTCGCCACCAATCATGCAACTCATGCGAAAAGAACTCCGTAATATCTTGTGGCCCGGGTTGCTCGTCGGAGGCCTGGTCATGGCGGTCTTCGCTGGCAGGCACTATGCCCAGACCGCATCCAACGCCGCGTCATCTGCAGAAGTCATCGAACAGGGCCGGCAGATCTATGCGGACCAATGTGCGTCCTGCCACGGTGCGCAGCTCGAGGGGCAGCCGGACTGGAAGACGCCCCTTCCGTCCGGGCGTCTCCCGGCGCCACCGCACGATGCCGGCGGCCACACGTGGCACCATCCCGATGACATCCTGTTCCGCATCGTCAGGGAAGGCACGGCCGCCATCGTCGGGGGCGGCTATGAGAGCGACATGCCGGGGTTTGCCGATCTTCTCAGCGACGCCGAGATCCGGGCTGTCCTCGCCTATATCAAGAGCACCTGGCCAGAGCGCGAGCGGACCTACCAGGAGAATGTGTCGCAACCACACTGATGGCACCTTCGGGATGGAGCTGCCCCTGCGACCGGCAGTGCAATTTCCCGAGGCCCACCGGTCACAGTTGAGGCCGCCGAACAGAAGCGGCATGTTTGGATCGACCTGATGGCGAAACCTTTGGGAGGGATGTTCGTGGGATTATTCATGGCTTACTTGGCATTTGAAGCGCGCTCGATCTTGGCGCCGCCTCGGGTTTTCCCTCGATGAACAATCCCGGCTCCAGTTCATCGAAGCGGGTTCAGGACCGCACGGACCGACTCAACAAGAACTGCTTCTGCGTTACACTGGACCTTCCATCGCTGCGCGAAGCGATGGAGCGCGAGGCCGGTGAGCCGGCATTCTTCGAGACGTTCATCCGCCCCAAGGCCCATCTGTTCTCGCACGTACCGGTGTTCCTTTCGGCCACCACCGTGGATGAGATGCGCGCCATCGCAGCGGCTGTGGAGACCACCGCCCAACTCGCGGCATACAAAGCCGCGGTCCTTTCCTGGGCGCCGGAAATCGCGCGGGCGGATCACGGTCCGATCGGGGCATTGATGGGCTACGACTTTCATCTTGGCGAAGACGGCCCCCGGCTGATCGAGATCAATACCAACGCCGGCGGGGCATTTCTCAATGCCTTTCTTGCAAGGGCGCAGCGCGCGTGTTGTGCCGAAATGGACATCCCCCCGACGCTGCTATCCTTTGAGGACGCGGCGTTCCGCATGTTCCAGAACGAATGGATTCGGCAGCGGGGAACGGGCGCGCCAGAACGCATCGCCATCGTCGACGACAATCCGCCGGAACAGTATCTTTATCCCGAATTCGTGCTCGCGCGGCGGGTTTTCGCGGCACGAGGGGTAGACGCGGTCATCGCCGATGCCAGCCAACTTCGCTACGACGATGGTCGGCTCAGCGTCGATGGAAAGACAATCGATCTCGTTTACAACCGGGTCACCGATTTCTCCTTCGATCAGCCCGAGCACAAGGCATTGCAGGAAGCCTACCGGGACGGCGCGGTGGTTGTGACGCCGAATCCGCACAACCACGCGCTCCTTGCCGACAAGCGCAATCTTTCGCTTCTTTCAAAACCCGCGACGCTGGAGGCCTGGGGCGTGGAGCCGAGACTTCGCGCCCTGCTTGATGCCGTTCCACGCACCGTCCTGGTCAATCCCGATAACGCTGACGCACTTTGGAAATCCCGCAGGGACCTGTTCTTCAAGCCGACCGGCGGGCATGGCGGCAAGGCGGTCTATCGTGGCGACAAGCTGACGAAAGGAGCTTGGGCGGAGATCGCGGAGGGCGGATACGTAGCCCAGACGCTGGTCCGCCCCAGCGAACGCATGATCAAGATCGACGAGACACCCCAGAGGCGCAAGATGGACGTGCGACTGTACACCTATGATGGGCAGGTGCTTCTGGTGGCCGCGCGCCTTTATCAAGGTCAGACCACGAACTTCAGGACGCCAGGGGGCGGCTTCGCGCCCGTGTTCGTGATCTGAAGCGTGAGCTGGCGGGGTTTGGCTTTAATATATCAATGCATTAATTTGGGGAGCATTCAACATCAGGCGCATCCCCTCCGGCACTTGCCCTCGCGAAAGCGTTCTCCCGATCCGGTTGCGGCCGGATTTTTTCGTTGTTTTCGAGGGCTATTCGGGCGGCTGAACACTGACCCCGCTGCCATGAGGTCCGGAAGCGGTTTCTCCGGACCGATACTCTCCTGACCTGATGACTGCGCCGGTTTGGTAAATTACCTACAGTAATCTGAAATCGTTTTCTTTTTCGAGATCGCCCGTCTGAACATTTCGATGCCGGTGGCGTTCGTGAGAAGGGGCATAAATCGAGCCGTCGCCCTCAGAACAGTTCGGTGCTGCCCTCATCACGGATACGGAGAGGGTGCCTTTCACCCCGATGGTGGGCGATTTCGATGCCTCCCAACTTCGCCCTGCATCTCGCCAGTCTTTCTTCGCCACCGTGGTCGTTGCCCGCCGCTGATCCGCAGCGGCCGTTTGCAACCCCACGGAGGCCCGATCATGCCACATGAACCCGTCGTCCTGCCGCCGCGTTTTCTACGGACCAAAGAGGCCGCGACCTTTCTCAGCCTCTCGGCCCGGACGCTCGAAAAACACCGCACCTACGGAACCGGGCCAGCCTATCGCAAGCTTGGCGGCCGTGTGGTCTATGCCATCGACGATCTTGAGGCCTGGACCGAGCGCGGCGCGGTGACCTCCACCTCCGATCCGCGCGGCTCCGTGCTGCCCGCCAAGCGTCATGCGTTTCCGTCCGGCCCGCAGGCTGGTCGTTACGCCCGCTGACCGCTCGCGGTTTTCTTCATGACGGTGCGACGTCGATCCCTTTCCGAGCGCGGGCAACTCGACCTGTTCAGGGCGCTCCCCGGCGATTTCGCGCCACGAGACGCGCAGGATCTCATGGCCTATCCCTTCTTCTCCCTCGCCAAGTCGAAGCGCATCGCGCCCATCGACTTCGCCGCCGGCAATGTCTCCATCCGGGTCGAGGCTGTTCCCGATCACGGCATGGCCACGATCTGGGACGCCGATATTCTGATCTGGGCGGCGAGCCAGATCGTCGAAGCCCGCGACAGCGGCCTTCGCACCTCCCGGCTGATGGCCGCCACGCCCTACGAGATTCTCACCTATGTCGGGCGCGGCACCGGCTTGCGCGACTATCAGCGCCTGAAGGCGGCGCTCGACCGGCTGCAATCGACCACGATTTCCACCTCGATCCGCCAGCCGGTCGAAGGGCGCCGGCATCGCTTCTCCTGGATCAACGAATGGCAGGAACGCACCGACCATAGCGGCAGACCCGATGGCATCGAGATGATCGTGCCGGACTGGTTCTACCAGGCCGTCCTCGACGATGCGCTCGTGCTGACCATCGACCGGACCTATTTCGACCTAACCGGCGGCCTTGACCGCTGGCTCTATCGCCTGGTGCGCAAGCACGGCGGTCGCCAGCGCGATGGCTGGCGGTTCGATTTCCGTCACCTTCACCAGAAATCCGGCAGCCTGTCGCCGTTCAAGCGCTTCGCCTTCGAGCTGCGCGACATCATCCGGCGCCAGCCTCTGCCGGGCTATTCGCTGTTTCTCGAAGCTGAGGTTGGCGGGCGGATGCTGCTGGCCTTCGAGCCGGTCGCGCCCTGTGGAAAACCTGTGGATGGCCTCGTGCTATCAGGAACCCGGACTATCGTGCTATCGGGAACCGGAGTCTCGTGCTATCAGGAACCGAAACCGGGCTTAACACCCGGAACCCATTCAGGAAATCGCGCCCTTAACTTAGAGTCTAACAAAGAGTCTAACTTTGAAGAGCGCGCGCGCGATGTGGAAAACCTCATCCGCGACACCGCCAGAAACCTCGGTAGAGCCGCGAAGGAGAGGGCCTCATGTGCCCTGACACCGCCTCGACCGGCATCTGATCGAGGCGCAACCGAGGCTCCTGAATCTGCCGATACACCCCGCCTGCCTCTCGATCTGCCGGGGGGGTGCGAATGATCATCGCGCTCCTCAACCAGAAGGGCGGCGTCGGGAAGACGACGCTGGCGCTGCATCTTGCCGGAGAATTGGCGCAGGGTGGCAAGCGCGTCACCCTGATCGACGCCGATCCGCAAGGTTCCGCCCTCGACTGGTCGCAACAACGCGCGCGTGAGGGCCTGCCCCGTGCCTTCGGCACACTCGGCCTGGCGCGCGATACGCTGCACCGTGAGGCGCCAGAGCTTGCTCGCGATGTCGATCATATCGTCATAGACGGGCCGCCGCGCGTCGCCGGCCTCATGCGCTCGGCGCTGCTCGCCGCCGATCTCGTGCTGATCCCGGTGCAGCCATCGCCGTTCGACGGCTGGGCCTCGGCCGAGATGCTCGCCCTCCTGACGGAAGCGAGCATCTATCGCCCGCAGCTCGTCGCGCGCTTCGTGCTCAACCGCTGCGGCTCGCGCACCGTCATTGCCCGCGAAACGGCCGAGACGCTGGCGGACCACGACCCCCCGCTACTCGCCAGCGCCATCGGCCAGCGCGTCGTCTTCGCCGACGCCGCGCAGACCGGGCGGCTCGCCAGTGAGATCGACGCCCGATCACCTGCGGCGCGCGAGATCGCAGCACTGGCTACCGAGGTCGAACGGCTGGGCATCGGGAGGGCGTCGGCATGACGATTCTCACCGGCGATTGCCGCGAACAGATGCCCTGGCACGCACCCTACGACATGATCCTCGCTGATCCGCCCTATGGCGGCACCTCGCTCGCCTGGGATCGGCGTGTCGAGGGCTGGGTCGGGCTGGCGCGCGCCGCGCTTACGCCGACCGGCTCGCTCTGGGTCTTCGGTTCGCTGCGCAGCTTCATGGCGACAGCGGACCGCTTCACTGATGCGGGCCTGCGGATCGCGCAGGAGGTGGTTTGGGAGAAGCAGAACGGCACCGGCTTTCATGCCGACCGCTTCAAGCGCGTGCATGAACTGGCGGTGCAGTTCTATCCCGCCGAGACGACATGGCGCGACATCTACAACGACGTCCAGACCACGCCCGACGCAACAGCCCGCACCGTCCGGCGCAAGCGGCGCCCACCCCATACCGGCAAGATCGACGCCGGCCATTACGTCAGCCATGACGGCGGGCCGCGCCTCATGCGCTCGGTCATCTACCTGCGCAACTGTCATGGCCGCGCCATCCATCCGAGCGAGAAACCTGCGGCGCTCCTGGAAATTCTGATCCGCACGAGCTGCCCGGAAGGTGGCCTGGTCGGCGACTGGTTCGCCGGTTCCGGCGCGGCCGGGGAAGCCTGCCGGCTTTCCGGCCGGCGCTATATCGGCTGCGAGATCGACCCCGACATGGCCGAGCGCGCGCGGGCGCGCATCGCCACCGTGCTGCCGTTTCATGACGGAGGCCCGTCATGACGGCGCGCACCGACAAGCGCGGCTTCGCCGCCCGCCCGGCCGATCCCGAAGGCTGGATCAGGGCCGGCGATGCGCGACCAGCGCGAGATGGCGCCGTAACCGCCCATTCCGCCCGGCTGACGATTGACATCACGCCCGAGCTTCGCGGGCGGATCAAGATCGCCGCGATCAGACGCGGCATCACCGTCGCCGACATGCTGCGCGACCTGCTGGCGCGCGAGTTTCCCGACATATCGGGAGACCGCCCATGAACGGCATCGACGCCCATGACGACGATCTGACCCGCGTGGAACTGACCTGGGTGGAAGGCAGGACCGAATACTGGATCAGGTTCGGCCATGAGGCGGGAACGCAGCTCCTCGACCGCAACCGCCGTATCGTCTCTTTCGGTCCTGGCGCGGTGTTCGCGTTCGTCCGCTGGGCGGCGAACGACCACGGCACGATCATTTCGCGCCTCGACATCCTGCGCGCGGTTGCGCCGGGCGAGTCCTATCAGACGCTGCCCTTCGCCCGTCCGGGCGGCGAAATCCTGCTGAAGATCGAAGGCTGGCCGAAGGTCGAGGCCGTCCTCCGCCATGTCGACGGGATCGAGGCCATTGGCGTCGATCCCGCCCAGGTCGATCCCGATCACTGGCGGCACGTTGCCCATTGGATGAACGCGGGCGAAGCGCCGCGACCCTACACCGCCGAGCGCCATCAGGCATGGCTCCGGCGCCGGGAGATCGCCCCATGACGCGCTTTCGCTATGTCATGGCGACAACGGCTGCCACGCTCGGGATCGCCATTACCGGATTCGTTCCGACCGCGCCAAGGCTGGTCTGGAACGCATCGGCCAGCGTGCCCATCGGCTTCTACACCGTCACGCCCACTCAGCGGATCGAGGTGCCCGATCTGGTCGCCGTCATCCCACCCGAACCCATCGCTTCGTTCATGGTCAAGCGCGGCTATGTCGCCCGCGACGTGCCGCTTCTGAAGCATGTCCTCGGCTTGCCCGGACAGCGCGTATGTCGCGCTGGCCGCGCCATCTCCGTCAACGGCGTTCCGCTCGGCGAGGCGCGCGACCACGACAGCCTCGGCCGAGACCTGCCGGTCTGGCTGGGCTGCCGCGTCATCGCCGAGGGCGAGGTTTTCCTGATGAACCCGGACGTCGGCGACAGCCTCGACGGCCGCTATTTCGGCCCGCTCCCCGCCTCCGCGGTGATCGGCCACGCGATCCCGCTTTTCACCGACGAAGACGGCGATGGCCGCTTTGTCTGGCGCGCGCCGATGCGGTGACGGCGCGTCCAGTGCGGGGCGTGCGAGCGGCCCGCGTCTTCTCTACCGCATAGGAAAGGAGCCTTCCATGGCACAGATCGGCCAGTTTACCCGCACCCCGTCCGGCTATTTCGGGCAGCTTCGCACCCTCTCGCTCGACCTTGAGCTGACCTTTGTTCCGATCGATGATGTCGAGTCAGAGAACGCGCTGAGAACGGCGGTGAGAAAGTCGACCACGGTAGCGGCGGGATGAGCCCGCTGCGGGCGGCGTAAAAGTCGTCCACCTTTACCCTTTCTGGCGACAGGGAGGGCGGGAGGATTTTCACCGTGGATTTGTATCGGAAGGTTCGCCTGGCTTGTTCAGAAGGCATGAGCCAGCGCGAGGCTGCGCGTCAGTTTGGGGTTTCCCGCGACAGCGTTCGGAAGATGTTGGCGTTCTCGGTTCCGCCTGGATACCGGCGGACGGCGCCGGTGAAGCGGCCGAAGCTGGATGGGTTCACCGAGATCATCGATGGCTGGCTGGAGGGGGATCGCGAGGTCCATCGAAAGCAACGGCACACGGCGAAGCGGGTATTCGAGCGGCTTCGCGATGAGCATGGCTTCACCGGCGGCTATACGATCATCAAGGACTATATGCGGGAGCGCGAGCGGCGCGGCCGAGAGATTTTCGTGCCGCTAGCCCATCCGCCAGGACATGCCCAGGCCGACTTCGGCGAGGCTGTGGTCGTCATCGGCGGCGTCGAGCAGAAGGCGCACTTCTTCGTTATGGACTTGCCGCACAGTGATGCCTGCTTCGTGCGCGCCTATCCCGCGGCGACAGCGGAAGCCTGGGTAGACGGCCACGTCCACGCCTTCGCCTTCTTCGGCAGGGTGCCGGTATCGGTCCTCTACGACAACGATCGCTGTCTTGTTGCGAAGATCCTGGCGGACGGCACACGTCAGCGGGCCACGCTCTTCAGCGGGTTCCTGTCCCACTACCTGTTCCGAGACCGCTATGGCCGCCCCGGCAAGGGGAACGACAAGGGCAACGCGGAAGGATTGGTCGGCTATTCCCGCCGCAACTTCATGGTCCCGGTCCCGCGGTTTGTGAGTTGGGCTTCGTTCAACGCCTATCTGGAGGAGCAGTGTCGCAAACGTCAGGCGGATGTTCTGCGCGGCCAGTCCGAGACCATCGGGGAACGCCTCGTGCGAGATCTGGTCGTGATGTCTGATCTGCCACCCGCGCCGTTCGATGCCTGCGACCAAGCCACCGGGCGAGTCAGTTCCCAAGCGCTGGTGCGCTACAAGACCAACGATTACTCGGTGCCGGTCGCCTACGGCCACCGCGATGTCTGGATCAGGGGCTATGTCGACGAGGTTGTGATCGGCTGCGGTGGCGAGCTCATCGCACGCCACCCCCGCTGCTATGACCGCGAGGACATGGTGTTCGATCCGGTGCATTACCTCCCGCTCATCGAGAGGAAGATCAATGCTTTGGATCAGGCCGCGCCTCTTGCCGAATGGAACCTGCCGCCGGAGTTCGCAACCCTGCGCCGCCTGATGGAGGCGCGGATGATCAAGGCGGGACGCCGGGAATATGTGCAGGTTTTGCGCCTGCTGGAAACCTTCGACATCGATGATCTCCACGCGGCCGTGAAGAAGGCCCTGCAATTGGGCGCTGTCGGCTTCGATGCCGTGAAGCACCTCGCTCTCTGCCATGTTGAGAAACGGCCGCCGAAGCTGGACCTCGATGTCTATCCCTACCTGCCGCGGGCCAACGTGGGGACCACCTCGGCGGCAAGCTACATGTCTCTGCTGTCGGGAGACGCGGCATGACCGGTGCGCCGCAGATCCTGCTTGCTCATCACCTGAAGACGCTGAAGCTCCCGACCTTCTTGCGGGAGCACGAGAAGCTGGCGCGCCAATGTGCAGCCGAGGGCCTGGACCACGTCCAGTTCCTCGCCCGACTGGTCGAACTGGAACTGATCGACCGCGAGGGACGGATGATCGAACGCCGGATCAAGGTTGCAAAGTTCCCCGCCAAGAAGAGCCTGGACAGCTTCGACTTCAAGGCGATCCCGAAGCTCAACAAGATGCAGGTGCTGGACCTTGCCCGTTGCGAATGGATCGAGCGGCGCGAAAACGTCATTGCGCTCGGACCGAGTGGCACGGGCAAGACGCATGTTGCTCTGGGGCTGGGACTGGCCGCTTGTCAGAAAGGAATGTCGGTCAGCTTCACTACGGCCGCGGCACTGGTCAACGAGTTGATGGAAGCCCGCGACGAGCGCCGCCTCCTGCGGCTCCAGAAGCAGCTGGCTTCGGTCAAACTGCTCATCATCGATGAACTGGGCTTCGTGCCTCTGTCAAAGACCGGCGCCGAGCTACTCTTCGAGATGATCTCGCAACGCTACGAGCGCGGCGCCACGCTCATCACCAGCAACCTGCCGTTCGACGAATGGACCGAGACCTTCGGAACAGAGCGGCTGACCGGCGCTCTGCTCGACCGCCTGACCCACCACGTCAACATCCTCGAGATGAATGGCGAGAGCTACAGGCTCGCGCAAAGTCGGGCCCGAAACGCCGGCCAGACCCCATAGAAAACCGCAACGCGCGCTTGAGCCCGCCGCTCGGGCTACGCCCTCCCGGCGGGCTCAAGCGCGCAAGAAAGTGGCCTGCTTTTGCGCCGCCCCGTGGCCGGTTTTTGCTCCGCCGTTGACATTCAGCGCCGACGGGAAGCCTCAGTTCCGCAGGATGCGTGGCACAAGAACTCCTGCGTTCCCCCCACCGAACGAAATTCGGCGGAAGTCGCGGGCTTCAGGAACCGCAGTTTCGATTATGGCGCGCGGCTATCCACTGGCTGAGCGCCTTCACCTCGGCAGCGCTGAAGCCCGTGGCCATCGCATCGGCAACGCGCTGCATCATCGCCCGATCATCCGGGCCGGTCGACTTTGCGGGCCAGGATGATCGGAAATGCCCACAGGCATAACTGAACCCGGCCGCCCAGTCCCGCATGGCCATCTGGCTTCGCGCGGACATCGCCGCTGAAAACTCCGCAGCCTCTTTCGCTTGGTCCAAGCAGGCGTTCGCGCGCATCAGGATCAGATCGGCGAAGCGCTGGATACTATCCGACGTGAGGTTGCCAATGGCGCTGCCGAGGATCTCGGGTAGCCACCTGTTCGGCGCGATTACCTTCGGCGCGATGGTGGCCGACATCAGGAACCCGTCGATCCAGTCCGCCGTGATCGCCGAGCCTTTCACGAGGCGCGCCAGTTCGCCCTTCCGCTCCGGCTTTGGCGCCTCTGCTTCCGCCTCTTCCACCCATTCCTCAAGCGTGGTGTCCTGATCCACGTTCGGGTCGTCGAATAACCACGCCTCGATTGTCTGGTCGTGGACATCGGCCATGACCGGGATCTTATTCAGATCGCGCCCTTCGAGGAGCGCAATCGCCGTGGCCGTGAAGCTGTTGGCGTCCGGGTGGTCGGCCGCCGCCAGCACATCGGCTGCCCGCCCGACAAGTCGCGCCCAGAAGTCGCGTCGGGTCTCAAGCCATCGCCACAGCGCCGAGTCCAGCGCGCGCGGGCTGTGGCGGCCCTCGAGCACCTCATGCGCATGATCGCTTTCCTCGAACCAGCTCTGGACGATCTCATGACGATCCCACCAGCCTTCGCTGGCATTGATCAGCTTGCCTCGCGCCTGCGCCGAGAGGTCGCGTATACGTTCCGACGCGGGCAAGGCAGAGATCATGGCTTCTGTCGTGACGGCTTCAGGTCGCAGCTTGTCGAGGCCGCAAAGTTCCGACACCTCGATGATCCCCGGGGCCGGGGGCAACCCTGCTGCAAGGCCATCGGCCAGCGCCATGGCGAGGCTGCCTTCGAGCCAGTTGAGGGGCACCTTGACCGAGCCGGTCTCCTGGCTGATGCGGCTGATCAGCGCCTTCTGTTCGCTCGCCGACGTGCAGGGCACGGCATAGGCGTCCTTGACCCCGTGGCCCTGCTTGAAGAGCAGCATCGCGGTCTTGCGGCTTCCGCCCGATTGTAGCGCGATCATGACGCTTTGCGCGCCGCCGCCATCGGGCAGTGTGGCCATGACCGAATGGATGATCCACGGCTTGGCTGATGCGCCGGTCGCCAGACCCGACCGCATGGCGAGTTTCAATGCCTCGTCCACCGAAGCGCGGGCCTCGTCCTGAGGCATCCAGCTGCGCAGGATCACCATCTTGCTCGCTATCTCCTGCGAGAGCGTGCCTGCCGCGGCGCGTTCGCCCAAGGCTTGCGCCGCCGCAGCGCGGACCGGTGCAGCGGGATCGAGCAGCCAGAAACATGCCAGCCTCGCGTGGATCGGCTCCGATCGTCCAACCGACCATGCGATGACGTGCTGACGCATTGCCGACGGCATTGCCGGGAATGTCTCGGTCAGCGCGGCATGCAGCGCGAGCGCATCGCCTTCGGTCTGCTCGATCAGACTGCGGAACAGATCTTCCAGCGCCGCCTCCGCCGCGACACGATCCTGCGGGGCAGGGCCGGGCGCTGCGCGCATCATATCGGCGGAAGAAACCTCAAGAGATGCGGGTGCGGGCAGTCCGCTCCTCGTCCATGCGCTTGCAAGAAGCAGGCGGTGGAAGGGACTCAGGCGCCCCTGGCCAGAAGCCAGTTCGACCGCATCCGTCACTGCCTCAAGAAAGGTATCACCTCGCTTCTTGCGGTTCTCCCTGGCCATGCGCGCGGCATCCAGTGCCGATGCCAGCAATTCGGTGAGTGGCTCCAACTCGGGGGCACTCTCCTCCGTGGCGCAGAGCTTCGCAACCAGACGCCCACCCAATGCAGGCCGATGCAGCATCGTAAAGCTTGCGCGGTCCAGCACCTCGCGGCGCGCGCTGTCATCGTCCTGCAGCCGCGCCAGTTCCGCTATCGCTGTTTCGATCTGCCCTTCCGCCACGGATCCCCACTTCCTGAACCAAGCCACCGCTGCCGTGGCCAGTTTGTACCATCATTCTTACCTGCGGGACGACGGGCAACCCATCTCGACTATTCTACCGACTTTTCGATGAACCCGAGTGTGTTGGCGTTTTCGACCAGCGTTCTGACCTTTGCCCGATCGAGGCCAGAAGGGATCTCGGCTTCGATTTCGAGCCTCAACTTCACATCGCTACCGGGAATGATGGTGAGTTGTTCGACGATGGCCTCAACGATCTGGTGCATGTCCCGCGCCGGCCTGTCGGCAGATACCATCACCGTTCCGGCAAATCGGGTTGGCCTCCTCCCCGTGGTAGTGGGTTCTGATGCACCGTCGGCAGTCTGGCCACCGCTAGGCTCCAGACCCATTGATTTCCGGCGTTTGGCATGATTCAGGCTCCGCCAGGAGACCTGATCGATGAGCAATCTTTACTGGCTGAGCGATGCCCAGATGGAACGCCTGAAGCCGTTCTTTCCCAAGAGTCATGGCAAGCCCCGCGTCGATGATCGCCGCGTTCTCAGCGGCATAATCTTCATCAACCGCAATGGGTTGCGGTGGTGTGATGCGCCGAAGGAATACGGGCCCGCCAAGACCCTCTACAACCGTTGGAAGCGCTGGAGTGACAACGGGGTCTTCGCCCGGATCATGGTCGGCCTGGCCGCTGAGAGCGCCGATCACAAGACGATCATGATCGATGCGACCTATCTCAAGGCACACCGCACGGCGTCGAGCCTGTGCGTGAAAAAGGGGGGCGCGCACGCCAGATCGGGCGGACAAAAGGCGGCATGAACACCAAACTGCACGCCGTTGCCGATGCCACGGGGCGGCCGATCGGGTTCTTCATGTCGGCCGGCCAGGTCAGCGACTACACAGGCGCAGCGGCTCTTCTGGGCAGTCTGCCGAAGGCGGGTTGGCTGCTGGCTGACAGGGGCTACGACGCTGATTGGTTCAGAGAAGCGTTGAAAGACAGGGGGATAAAAGTCTGCATCCCCGGTCGAAAGTCCCGCAGGAAGGCCGTCAAATACGACAAGCGGCGCTACAAACGGCGCAACCGCATCGAGATCATGTTCGGCCGTCTGAAGGATTGGCGGCGCGTCGCCACCCGATACGACCGTTGCCCGGAAACCTTCTTCTCCGCGATCATGCTCGCCGCAACCGTCTTGTTCTGGCTGTGAAATTCAATGAGTCTGGACCCTAGGCTGTCATCCGTTATCATGACGAGCGCGCCCATTGGCCGAGATAGGTAACCACTCCTCGCCATGATTCTTGGTTAGGGCAAAGATCGACTGATTGGACCTGTCGCAAACCGAAGTACTCTTGCTTTTTGGCCTTGTAGGCTAATATTATTCCTTGCACTGTGTGCTGAATATTTGGTTTTGGAGTTATGGGTACTGACGCACGAGTGCATAGCCTGGATGACGAATCAATTTGTCGAAGTTTTGGCAAAGCGTATCAATTACTAGTTTAACGCGCGGGTTGCGATGGCGGGCGGCGCCATATATTGCCCAGACAGATATTTTCTCACTCTCGTTGGCTTCTTGGAGGAGCGGTATGAGGTCACCTTCAGCAACCTCATAATGCACAAAAAAGTCCGGCAGATATGCTATTGCCTCTCCTGAAACTGCATAGAATTTTGCCATCCAATAATCATGAACACTGAACCGTACATTGTAATCGCCAATCCGCTGTCCATCTGCGTCTTGAAGTAACCAAGGTTCCGCTATTCCCTTGCGCGTATATTCTATGCCGGGCATTTCCCTTATATCCTCAACGGACTTAGGGGTTCCTAGTCGCTGCAGAAGTAGTGGACTAGCGTAAGCGCGATACCCAACATTGCCTAGCTTTCGACAAACGTGATCAGATGATGGGGCAGTGCCAACAAAAATAAGGCAATCAAATTCTGTTTGTTCCGGCAATGGGGTGTCACTAGGGTACATTCGTGTTTCGAAGGATAGCCCCGGATGCTCTCTTGCCAAATACAAAGTTGCTGCACCAATAATGCTGGTCCCAAACTCCGCGCTTCCTAATATCCTCACTTTACCATTCAAGGAGCTATGGGCACGTTGAGCCGCGCTTGCAGCCAATTCGATGCTATCAAATATACGGCCGGTATTATCTAGAAGGGCACGTCCAGCATCTGTGAGTTGCAAGCCTCTCTGAGAACGATGAAACAATTCAACCTCCAGCAAATCCTCTAGGCGGCGGATGCTGTGGCTGAGCGTTGCCTTTGGTACGCCGGAGATCATACCGGCGCGCGTCAGGCTTCCTGTCCTCGCGACATGGACGAAATTGCTGATATCCTTGAATTCAACCTTGGTCGTCATGGGGGCCTGGGCTGTCTTCCAAACTTCGAACGGAAGATCTAGTTAGTTCGTCTACTCCGGGTGCCAACGCGTTGCTACCAAATTATGACAGCGTTCTGTCTTCGGCAGGTGAGGTTAGCACTTCGCTGCCATTCTATGCAAGGTAACAACAAAAATAACTACTTAAGTAGCATTTGGTGGGGATTCCGTCCGAGAACGATAGGGCTTGAGAAGACGATATAGCAACAGGGAGTAGCACTTGGAGACTAACAGGCCTCTGATTTAGTGCCGCGCTGAAAACGTTGTTCTCAGGTTTGTTGCGGCTTTGGCTTGTTCATCTGTTCTGTGTGGCGGGTTTGGTCGGTTTGTGGCGTGATCTTCTGCTCAGGCTGGGAGCAGCTTTGGCAGTCCGGCGAGATTTCCGGCGGCCAGCGTCATGATGAAGCGAGCCCGTGCGCGTTCAATGCCGCGATAAACGGTCTGGACGGCACCTCCGATGGCTTTGGCCCAGCCGAAAGCCTCCTCGAACCGTTGCAGTGCCTGAAGGAAAGGGCGTAAGCCCGCGCACTGTATGCCCTGCAAGCACCGGCCGGGGGCCGGAGCGGATAATCACGAACGAAAGAGCCGCGCCCAAGGGCGCGGCAGTTTGCTTGTCGTCGCTAGAAGACAAGAGGGTTCAGCTATGGGCCGGAGGTGGTAACGGTCAAGGGCGCTGTTGTGCCGTGCCTACGTCGACCTCCGGCTGACAATCAAAGCCCGACGTGCTCCTGCTCCGCAGCACTGGTGCATTCAGAATGGAGCCTGCACCGGGAACGCCGTCCTGAAAAGCGGCACGGCTTGGCAGCACAGGGCCTGCGTATAGACACAGGCCCTAGTCGAAGTTGACAACCGGAATTTCGGCACCCTCGGGAATGGTCATGGCTGTGATGCGCGCGATGTTGAACTCCGGATCGTTGAAGACCAACTGCCACTGCCCGTAATAGGTTGCAAACGGCCCCTTGACGATCGACCCGCCAAGCTGGGGCACCTTGTGCGCGATCTCATCTACCGTTGCCCAGTCTTCAACCACGAACGTCACCATCGTGCCGGCGCTGGATGTTGATGTCCTGCGTCTCTCACGATCCTTCAGGCCCAGAAGCTCATAGGCCGGGACGCCGTTGAAGGCCAGCTGGAAGCCATTGCCTTGCAGAACCCGGTAGATCGGCGAAGAGGCCTCGGGAATGTCGTCCCAACCCAGGATTGCAGCGTAAAATTGTTTCTGTTTCTCCACATCATCGCAGAAGATGTTGTGCATAGGCTGGAACTTGTCTGCACTGGCCATCGGTGTGTCCACGCTCCTCTTGAGATCAGGCATTGAGGTCGCCGTCGGCGCATCGAGACGACATCTTTATGCCCAGCGGGGCCGCCAGTCCCGCATCCATCAGCGTCCCGACAAGCTCGGCGTGATAGGCGGCATAGGCTTTCACTGAAACATAGCGGTCCTCGGGTCTGATGATGTTGAACATCAGCGATCCTTGGCGGACAGTGGGCAGCACCCAGGACTTGTAGGCCCATTCCGGGTCCGCATGCGTGAAGTAGTCCGAGTTCTTCGGTCGCAGCCATCTTGCGCCGTCATGAGGTTGATCGATATTGCCGACCGACGCATTGAAGGCCCTAAGTGCCTTCTCCGGTTCGGCGGTGCTTACATACAAGGCCAACTTTTTTCCTTTCCGTTCCAAATCTATCCGCCTGACAGCTTTCGTGACTGCTCAGTCCAGTAGAACCTCATCAAAGCGCACGTCCATCCACCGGAGGAAGGTTTCCACCAGCCTCGTGTAGTACAGCTTGACCACGTCAGGCGGGATGCCTTTGCCGCCATCGGCCTGAAGTTCGAAGGTCAACGTGCCCGCATCGACGCTTGGCACAAGCCTTGCGCCGATATCCGACACGTCTTCGGAATGCTGGTAGGAGGTATCAGCCTCCAGCATCCAGCCTTCCGCCTTCCCCCACGCTTCTTCCTGGACAATTCTCCGGTTGAACTCCCGAAGCAGCGCATCGGGAGAATTGGTCATGAAATGGACTGACACTGGGATATCTCCTGAAATCCGGCCGAGCGTCAGCCCGCGACTGCTTGCAGTTCAGGGTGAATCCGGTCGCTTTCAAGAACCGGCGTCAGGAGAGCTTTCTCGAAAGCCTCCTTGCCCTGCGCGTGGGCGTTTTCCAGTTCCTTGATCCATTTCCTGTACTGTATCGAGATCTTGTCGGTCACGACCGACAGTTCGTCGTCGTAAATCTCTTCTGGCCACTGCGATTCAATGACCGGCTGGTCCTCGGCAAAGACCAGGTCGTTGAAGGCGATGTGGGGATGATCCGAATCGTTCAAGCTCTTCTCGCGGGCGAAGATCAGGAAGTTCTTCGTTTGCTTCGCGTTCACCGGGCAGGACACGTTGAAGAGGACGTGAAGGTTGTTCCCCACATATTTTTGAACCGCCAAGTTGATCGTGAACGGCATACTGCAATGGTAGGTGAAGTTGCCGATGGGTGCCTGATCGGGAACATCCATGCCCGGAGGGGTGTCATAGACAAAGCGCAGCTGGCCCTTCACGCGATCGATCGGCACGATGGGCGGCTCGGCGTTGTTCGGATCGAACAGCGTGCCCGGGTGAACGAACGCGAAGTGCGAAAAGTCCGTGAAGTTTTCCCAGCGGCGCGGTGCGCTGGCATTCCACCAGTAGGGCTCCTGCACGACTATCTTCATCCTCGGGTCATCAGCGACGCTGAAATACGGGATTTCCGTCACGTTCCACGAGCTGTCCAGACGGACCCAGACCAAACCGTACTTCAGTTCACATTGGTAGCTTGGAACCTTGGCGCGCGAGGAAATCTTCTGCGTCGGACATGCCGGCATATGGGTGCACTTGCCCTCGGCATTGTACATCCATCCGTGGTACGGGCACTGAAGCTGGTCGTCCTTGACCTTGCCGCCGGACAGCTTGGCCGAACGGTGGACGCACTGGTCCTTCATTGCGATCATCTTGCCGTCGAGACGAGCAAGAACGACCTTCTCGTCAAGCAAGGTGACGGCCATGGGGCCATTGCCCAGCGGGTCGGCCTTCTCGAATTCGTCGAGAGTCGCGACCGGATGCCAAAAATGGCGGAGAAATTCCATGTTCTCGATTAAGGGACGTGCGCCCATACCGGCATTCCTTTTGTAGCTTTTGCTGCATAGAATAGACCAGCAGTGTCAGCCCAACATGTCTCTGCAACATAGAATTTATATGTGAACAGGGTGTCTAAAATCCGCAACATGATCTATCTGCCGTGGACGTATATGGTACGGCGCATTTTCTCAGACGCTTTGTTCGCGCCCGTCGTCTTGCAGACAAGACGGGTTTCAGACAAGATTGCCTTGTTCAATTCGGCCATGGGCCTGCTAGGGTGAACTGACAATATAGCGCAAGGAAAAGCGCCAGCAACCTTGCTCTAGAAATCCCAACTCGGTGTGCAAGAGCAATACATTGTCTAACTTTCTGTACATTAGGTCCAGATAAACTGGCTCCTTTGGACGGTGAATGACCTTACTATTGCGCTGTCCAGTAAGACACGTCCGGCGCCTACAATCTCTTCTGCCGGACGAGGCGAAGCCTCGATCCTCCCTGTCGAGGCTTCGCTAACATCCTTAACACGCGAAGATCGCCTGTCCGCATTAGTGGACAGGTATGGAACGAAGGAACAGACGATGAGAACACGCGCCGCCGTCGCCCTCGAGGCCGGGAAGCCGCTGGAAGTCATGGAGGTCAACCTCGAAGGCCCGAAGCCCGGCGAGGTCCTGGTCGAGATCAAGGCCACCGGCATCTGCCACACCGACGAATTCACCCGCTCGGGCGACGACCCCGAGGGCGTCTTCCCCGCCATCCTGGGCCATGAAGGCGCGGGCGTGGTGCTGGAAGTCGGCGCCGGCGTGACCTCGGTCAAGCCCGGCGACCACGTCATCCCGCTCTATACGCCCGAGTGCCGGCAATGCGCGTCCTGCCTATCGGGCAAGACCAACATGTGCCACGCCATCCGCGCCACCCAGGGCCAGGGGTTGATGCCAGACGGCACCACCCGCTTCTCGATGCTGGACGGCACCCCGATCCGGCATTACATGGGCTGCTCGACCTTCGCCAACCACACCGTGCTGCCGGAAATCTCGCTGGCCAAGGTGCGCGAGGACGCGCCCTTCGACAAGATCTGCTACATCGGCTGCGGCGTCACCACCGGCATCGGCGCGGTCATCAACACCGCCAAGGTGGAAATCGGCGCCAAGGCGGTGGTCTTCGGCCTGGGCGGGATCGGGCTGAACGTGATCCAGGGCCTGCGCCTGGCGGGCGCCGACATGATCATCGGCGTCGATCTGAACAACGACAAGAAGGAGATGGCCGAGCGGTTCGGGATGACGCATTTCGTCAATCCCAAGGAAATCGACGGCAATATCGTCCAGCACATCGTCGAGATGACCAAGACCCCCTTCGACCAGATCGGCGGCGCCGATTACAGCTTCGACGCCACCGGCAGCACCAAGGTGATGCGCGACGCCCTGGAATGCACGCATCGCGGCTGGGGCCAGTCGGTCATCATCGGCGTGGCGGCGGCGGGTGCCGAGATCAGCACCCGGCCGTTCCAGCTTGTCACCGGCCGGGTCTGGAAGGGCACGGCCTTCGGCGGCGCCCGTGGCCGGACGGACGTGCCGAAGATCGTGGACTGGTACATGGACGGCAAGATCGAGATCGACCCGATGATCACCCACACCATGCCGCTGGAGGACATCAACAAGGGCTTCGACCTGATGCACAAGGGCGAGTCGATCCGGTCGGTCGTTCTTTACTGATCGCTAAGGGGCCGCGATGCTTGGTCAACGAATTCAGATTGCGCGCCAAAGCCTCGACATGGAGATTGCCGAGTTTGCCTCGGCGCTTGGCATGGATGGCAACGCCGCCTCCCTTGCCAGGTGGGAGGCAGACGAGGCATCGCCGACACTTCGTGAGCTGACGGCCATCGGTTCGCTGGCGGGCATCTCGCTCTGCTTTTTCCTGCCGCCGCTTGTCAGAGACATCAAGGTGCAGAGATACTTCGGCGATGACGTCGACTCTCTGGCGATCAGGGCACGGGCACTGGTGGCGACATATATTGCCGTCGAGAACTATATCTCGGCCGAGTTTCTGGCCACCGGAACCATCACCCCGCCCAGCAGGATGGACCTTTGCGATCCGAAGCATCAGACTGCTACCGGCATGGCAGACATGATCCGGCATCGACTGGGGATCGGTTCCCGCTCGTTTCGAAGCCTGTCGGATGAGCTTGAGCTGAATGGCCTGAAGATTTTTGCTGCGCGCCTGCCTGCCAGAATAACCGGCATAAGCTGCGACATTTGCTTGGGAGACGATCCGGCACATCCCTTTTTTGTTGCCTCAAGTATTGCTTCACACCGGGAGACACAGGAAAACCTGTTCGACTGGGCCTTCTCGGAGGGCATAAGCGCAATCTGCGGCGATAGCGCCGAGCTTCATTCGGAGATAAGGACGACTTTCCTTCGGTCGTGCTTTCCGATCTCCAAGCCATCGGAAATCCTTACCTTGCGCCATACCAAGAAGGGCGGCCACACGGATAGGTATACGAGTGCCATTTATCGAAAGGTTAGAGGGGGTACCGCAAGCGGGCGCTTGTCGAAGTCGGATGCCGAGCGTATCGAAAAGATCCTACGCAGCAGCGAAGCCTAGCAGGCTGCAAAAGCCGACACTCTATGCCGTGCAAGAGCATGTTTCATCCTTTGCGTGATCGGAGGCAGGGCGATGATGCCGGGAATGGACAAGGCAAGCGAGTTGCTATTCGGAAGTACCGATTCGGCTCCACCCACTTCGGCGTGACGGTTTCTAGTCTGCAGCAAAAACTCAGCCAATGGTCGTCTGTAGCGCGTCAACAGGACGGAACGGTCGAATATCCTGCCCTGCGGTCAGACGCGGAACGTTGAGACTGCTGCTGACGCGGGCGGGTCAGAAATAAAAGACCGAGAACGGCATCCTGATGGCAGGTGACGTTCCCGGTCATCGCATCCCGACAGGGTCAGTCGAAGATGTTGATCCCGGGCATCAGCTTGAAGCGCGGAAGATTGACGAACCTGCGTATCCAGCGTTGGATCGCTGGGTAGTAGAATAGCTCGATGCCGCCGTCCCCTGCCAGCGCCACATAGGGGAAGCACGCGATATCCGCCACCGTGGGGCGTGATCCCGCGATCCAGTTGAACCCTTGCAGTTCCTGGTTGGCCAGATGGTCATCCAGGACACGGAACAGCTTGTGAGCGTCGGCCCTTGCCTGCGCCACATCGAGGTCATAGCCCAGCACGTCATGCAGCCGCGCCGCCGAGGCCGTGGACGTGATGCTATCAGCGAAGGCCAGCCATTGCGCGACCCGACCCAGTTCGGACGGATCGTTGACCGGCCACCACGTTCCTGTCGGATCGTAGCGCGAGGCGAGATACACGAGAATGGCCTGCGCATCCCGGATATAGGCTCCGTCGTCCTCCAGAACCGGGATCTGTCCCAACGGATTTATCTGGAGGAATGCATCGGACTTGTGTTCACGACCCGGAAAGAAGTCCACGGCTTGCTTTTCATGGGAAAGCTCAAGAAAATCCAGCAACAGCCGTATCTTGTAGCAATTGCCGGACAGGACATAGTCAAACAGCTTCATCTCATGCCGCCTCGTTGAAGAGGGCGACCCCCCACTGAAGTTCATTGGCCTTCAGCCAGCGGCGGTAGGCGATCGAGGACGCGTCCGCGCGGGTCGGCAATTCCCAACGGGGATCGAGCGGCAGCTTCCGGGGAACCTGGTTCTCGAGGATCATCCGGTCCTGCAGGAAGATGTTCTGCTGGAAGTGGAGAAGGCCGGTGTCGGTGTTTTCCTCGTCAAAGACCAGAATGAACGAGTGGACGATACACTCGTCCTCTTCCACGGGCTGGATGAACAGCCCGACCAGATCCCAGACATTCTCTCGGATCGGGCAGGTCTTGTACAGGATCGTCGAATAGGGATGCGGGACGCGATACTTGTATTCGGTCATCTGGCCGCCCGATGCCGCCGCGGAAGCCATGGGCTGGAAGAACTTGCATTTGGTCGCCCAGATTTCGTCCTTTTCCGCATCCATGCTGACGTCGTAGCTCTCGACGCTCGGATGTTCTTCCACGCCGAGGATGTCGGTGTGAACGAAGGGAAAATGAGCCATGTCGAGGAAGTTCTCGACGCAGCGCAGTCCCGAGCAGCGAACGCCCACGCCACCTGCGGTCACAAGACGCCGGTCCGGCTCGTCGAACTCCGGCATGTCATAAAGCGGGCGCGGCGTATCGCTCAGCGTGGTCCAGAGATGGCCGTAGCGGATCTGCGTCAGAAGGCTGCGCCCATCGGCATCGTTCACCGAAAGAACGCCAGCCGCGTCGCTCACGGTCAGATCCTGCGAAAGCAGTCGGACGGGTTTCGCTTCCGCACCTTCGAAATCGGGAAGGCGACCGATTGCATACCATTGCGAACGGGTGAAAGTGTCGGGTGTCATAGTGTTTCTCCTCGCTTGTCGAAGTGAGACGATCAATTTGCTAGGCTGCGATGCCTATCAAGCGGCGCTTGACGCCTTGAATACCTGCCGCAGACGGGTGGACAGCTTGCTGACGGCGATCACGACATCCTCCGATGCACTGGCCGGAACCGAGGTGTGGATCATCGCCCCGTGTTCCTTCATGTCCAGGAACGCCAAAAGGACTTTTCCCTCCACTTCGGGAACGCGGACGATCGCGGCGTGATCGGTGATCTTCGATACCAGTTCGGCGCCAATGCCTTTGGCAAGCTCATTCAGGCTAGCCGGGGCAAGGTCGATATGGACCGAACGGTTGGGAACCCAGTCGCCATCGATCGACGGCGCCGCCGTCGTCTCGCCCGAGTTTGCAACCCAGATGAACCCGCCGGAATCCGCCGCGCGATAGGCCTTGGCGCGGATCGTCTTGGGCGGAGTCAGGTCAGGATGCGCCGGGATGCCCGCGCAGGCACCCGCCCCGTCATAGGACCAGCCATGATACAGGCATGTCAGCGTGTTGCCCCGGACGATGCCGTAGGACAGGCGCATGCCCCGGTGGGGGCATCTGTTTTCCCATGCGCGGATCTGGCCGTCCTCACCGCGCCACAGGGCGATGTCGTTGTCGGCGATCACGACACGTCCTGCCGTCTTGGGAAGGACGTAGTTCTGAAGTCCGGCAGGGAACCACCCGGCTTCCAGTTCTGAAGGTTTCATTTTACTCCCCATTTCTGTGTTTTCAGCCCTGGACACTGGTCGGTTGGGCTGTAGTCCAGCCCGTCCGTTTCAGCGTCCTTCGCGGCGCCGGGCTTCGATTCTGTACCGCGTCAGACAGTCTCAAGCGTGATCGTGTCGATGTTTACGTCGTCCGGTCCGAGCCAGCAGGCAATCTCGAACATGTCGATAAGGCGTTCATCCCCGGTCAGGATCAGCGTGATGTAACTGGGGGTCGCGCTTGTGATCGTGCTCGACAACGAAAGACGCCGAGCAAAGTGGCTGATCATGGCAAGGCAGGACTCGGTCTTGAGAGCTCCCTCAAGAGATACGCGCCGTGTTACCATGTCACAGGTCCAGCACCAGCTTCTTGCCCTTGCAACGCGACACGCAAGGCAGGATCAGCGTCCCTGATTCCTTCTCGGCCGGATTGAGGTAGAGATCGCGGTGATCCGGTTCGCCCTCCAGAACGGTGGTCAGGCAGGTGCCGCAAACCCCCTGTTCGCAGGATGTCATCGGCTCCAGCCCGGCAGCCTCCATCGCGCCGATGATGGTCTGGTCTTCCTCGACCGTCAGGGTGACACCCGATTTCTGCAGCACCACCTCGAAGCTGTCGCCGTCGAGTTCCAGCGTGGCCGCATCGACGCTGAACCGTTCCAGGTGGACGCGGTCGCTTTTCCAGCCGCAGTTATTCGCCAGTTTCTCGATCAGGTCCATAAAGGGTCCGGGTCCGCAGAAATACAGGCGAGCATCGACGGGCGGATCGGACAGGATCCCGGTCAGAACTGCGTTGAGCGTCGGCGGAACAAGGCCAAGATAGATTGGAGCGTCGTCCAGGGTGGCGAGTTCGCTTTTGAACGGCACATGTTCGGCGCTTCGGGCGAACAGGTGCAAAACGCATTTGCGGTTCACGGACTGAAGATGGCGCGCCATCGCCAGCACCGGGGTGATGCCGATGCCGCCGGCGATCAGGATCACCGGACCCTCGTCCGAGCGAAGCTCGAAGTTGTTCCGTGGCAGGCCAACCTCGATCTCGTCGCCTTCGTTCAGCGCGTGCATCGCAACCGATCCGCCGCGGCCGTTCGTTTCGCGCTTTACGCCGATATGATAGGCATCGCAGTCGGTGGGGGCGTTCCAGAGCGAGTATTGACGGACGAGACCGTCGCCCACGCGGACCTCAATATGGTCGCCTGGTGTGAATTTGACAGACGATCCATCGCAGGGGACCAGTTCGAACGAACGGATTTCGGGCGTCTGCTCTACGATCCGCCTGATCTTTACACGTTGAGTGTTCATGGCGTTTCCTTCGGCATTTGAAGAGGCATCATGCCGGGCATCGGCTTGAACTTCTCGAGTCTCATGAAGCGCTCCATCCACCGTGAAACGGAGAAAAACGGAGCCAGGTCGATGCCACCTTCTTCGGCAAGTGCAATATAGGGAAGGCAGGCGATATCCGCGATGGTCGGATGCGGTAACGGCAGCAGCCAGTCATGGCCGTCTCTTTCGGCGAACCAGAGATGTTCGTCGATGATCCGCAGCAGCCTGATGCCTTCGGTCCGGGCCTTGTTCACGTCCAGCCGATAGAACATCGCATCATGCAGCCGCGCAGCCGAGATGGAGCCCGTCAACTGGTCCGCGAAGGCGAGCCATTGATAGACCGCGCCCTGGTGATCGCGCGGAAACCATTTGCCGGACGTGTCGTAAGCGGCGGCAAGATAGACCAGGATGGCCTGCGCATCGCGAACCGTTTGACCTTTATCCGTGATGGCCGGAAGCTGCCCCAGCGGGTTTATGCTAAGGAACCGCGGCGATTTGTGTTCGTATCCCGGATAAAAGTCGACAAGGACCGACTGGTATTCCAGGCCCAGCTGATCCAGCAGGAACCGGACCTTGAAGCAGTTTCCCGAAAGCGGGTAGTCATGGAGCTGTATCATGACGCCTCCAATCTGCGCCGGATCGCCGACAGTTCTGCGCGCCTTTGCGCCGGATCGCCGGTCGGGTAAACCATCGTTCCATCGACGCCCCAGGGGGTAAGACGATCGACGCTGGAATCGACATGCAGTCTGACCTGATCGACCGGTGCCGCGATGTGAACCGGATAGCAAGGCTTGCCTGTGCTGCCCGTGGGCGAGCATTCTTTCTCGCTTGCCCAGACAAAGCCGTCCGCCACGGCGGTGGAATAGACGGTCGCGCTTATGTCCTGGGACGGGCGCCCCCGCAGCGCGGGAACCAGCGTCACCTTGCCCGATTCGTCGAATCGCCAGCCATGATATACGCCTTCGAGGTATTCCCCCATGTTCCGTCCGGCGCTGAGCCTTACGGAGCGGTGCGGACAAAGATCCAGCCAGACGTTGATCGCGCCGCTGGCGCCCCGCCAGATGACCAGGGGCTTGTCGCCCATCATCGACCTGACGATCGAGCCGTCGCGCACGTCTTTTTCGATTGCAACAACATATGAGGTCATGTCATCGCCCCATAGGATACATTGTTGGCCCGCAGCCATTCGCGGTAGTTCAGCGAAGGGCTGTCCACCTCGATCGAGGTTTCCGCACCGTTGAGCGGCAACTTCTTGTGGACATGCCGTTCGAGAACATATTTGTCCTGCGCCGAGATGCTCTGCTGGTCGGCTTTCAACTGACGCTCATCCATCCAGTCTTCCTTTATCCACGCAAGCAGTTTGTGCGCGATAAAGTTTTCTTCATCCAAAGGCTGTGCGAATATGCCAAGATAGTCGTATCGGCCCGGTGTCGACGGGCGATGGATGAAAAGAACGACCGAATAAGGGTCCGAAATCCGGTAGGTGTATTCCGCGACCGAGTTGATCAGCGGCAGCCAGGCCTTCTGCGATTTCAGCCACAGCGCACCCGCCGCATCGACGCTGGCCTGTCCCGGAACCAGATCAAGGTGATCCTCATCGCCCAGGATATTGGGATGCAGAAAGGGGAAATGTGCGTTGTCGATCACGTTGTCAACGATCCGCAGGCCCGAACATTTGATGGGCGTGGACCAGATGTTCATGACCAGGCGATCGACCTCGTAATATTCCAGCAACTGCTGCGGGGGGCCGTCGGGCTTGCCAAGGCTTGTCCAGATATATCCCAGCCGCTCGGTCACCGGCAAAGGCCGGGAGTCGCTCGACACGGAAATCCAGGTCTTGTGGATTTCCAGGTCGATGTCATGGCCCAGCAGCCGGGTCCTTGTCGCATTCCTCCGCCGGATGTCCGTTGGCGACCCAAGCGGGTACCAACGGTTCCAGACCATCGGGTCTTCACGTTCGTTCATGCCGGTCACTTGCTTTCGGTGACGTCGGTGAACAGTGCCGCTTTGAACGCTTCTTCGCCCTTTGCCGCGGCAGTGGACAGTTCGCGCAGCCATTTCCGGTACTGGTTCGAGATCTTGTCCGTCGGCAGCGAAACCTCGTCCAGGTAGATCGGGCCAGGCTGCGTCTCGATGACCGGCTGGTCTTCGGCCAAGACGAGCTTCTGGAAGTCGAGCGGCTGGCTGTCGGGCAAGTCGTCTTCGGTATGCGCGATGATCATGAAGTTGCGGCACGAGTTCTGTGAGATCGGGCTGGAGGTGGTCCAGAGAAGGAAAGGCTTGTCGTTCTTGTACAACCTGATCGACAGGTTGACGCTGAACGGCATGGAGTTCCGGTAGTTCCAGCTTCCCAGCGGGCTATCGTCCGGCAGCGTGTCCAGCATGTCGCGGCCCGGCTCCATGAAGAAGCGAAGTTCCCCGTCCACGCGGTCAACGGGCACGATCGCCGGTTCCGAATATGCCGGGTCATAGAGGGTGCCCGGATGCACATAGGCGAAGTGCGAAAAATCGGTGAAGTTTTCCCAGCGGCGTTCGGCCGAGCTGTCCCAGTTGTAGGGCTCCGCGATGATTTGACGCTTGAATTCGGGGTTTTCCCAAGCTTCGCAGTAAGGGATGTTCGTGCAATCCCACGAGCTGTCGAGGCGGACCCAGATGATTCCGTACCGCTCTTCGCAGGCATAGGCGGGCGTAAACGCCTTTTTAGGGATCGCGTCGCTGGGACAGGCCGGCATAAGTTCGCAGCGGCCGCTGGCACCATATTCCCAGCCGTGATACGGACATTGGATGCGGTTGTTCTCAAGCACCTTCCCGACGGACAGTTTCGCGTAGCGATGCGCGCAGCGGTCTCGCATGGCGACGTATTTTCCATTCAGCTTCGCGATGACCAGCGGTTCGTCAAGAAGCGTCCTACCGATCGGACCGTTGCCTGCCGGATCGGCAACCTCGAGTTCGTTCACGGTTGCGACAGGATGCCAGAAATGGCGCAGATAGCTTTGATCTGCGGTGAGTGGAGTCAAGGCGTTCATTATTCCCCCCGGTTAGCTACCGTTGTAATAGTTGCTTCATAAAAGCCTAACGGAAGGCAGCGCGTTTCAAAAAGTGCATTAAATTGTACCTTGTGTTTCGGATTTTGAACGACAGTTCGGAACGCTGGGTAGCGCTGCCGAACAGGCGACGATTCACAATCTGGCAATCAACCTTTGTCCGCCGCTGAATGCGACCTTTTGCCGAGAGCATGCCCCTGCTTCCGTGTGCTCTTCGACCCGGATTTTCGAAGCGATTGCAGGTGCTTTCGTGCTTCGGCTTGCATAATCCGGTCTGTCCAAAGGCCTTTCGCCCGACCGGATGTCTGTACATCCGATCGACCCAAAGCACGGACCGCTTCTCGGCAGCCCGAAAACCTTTCTCGGCCTGGGCGCAGGCACGGTCCTAGTTGAGAACGGCTCATGGCGGACGCATCTTTGCGCGCTCCTCGCATGCTGGCAGAGAATGTCAGTCATTCCTTCGGATCGTCGCGGCCTCGATGCTGTCGAACACGCGTGCGCTGTCTAGCAGCGCGCGGCCTGCATCAGTCAGGTGCAGCCCCTTCGGGGACCTGAGGACAGTTCGACTTCCAGCAGGTTCTCTAGACGGTGGATGCTGTGGCTCAACGTCGCCTTTGGAACGCCGGACACCACTGCCGAGCGTGTCAGACTGCCCGTCCGGGCAATAAGCACAAAATTGCTAATGTCTTCAATTCTAACTAGGCTTGCTTCATCCTTGGGTGGCGTTCGATTTTTGGAACAGAACGTCTCTGTTGTTTATCTATTCGTCCCCTGTTGGCCTTGATACCAAAAATGGCAATCAGCGTTCGGCGGACCGATAAGCTTAACGTTTCAGCCGATCCATGCCTGCAGAAAGAACAAAAACACGACTTTCGTCGCAAGCTCGGCGTACGTGATCGAGGCTGCCGCCAGTGCGCGTCGTCATCAACAACAGGGAGCAGCATTTGAAGACCAAGGCAGGTGAATCCCCCCTATTGCTTCAATTGCGGAACATTACCAAGAGATACGGCACATATGTGGCAAACGACAGCGTGGATCTTGCGCTGGAACACGGCCAGATTTGCGCCATCCTTGGTGAAAACGGCGCAGGCAAATCCACCCTCATGAAGACCATTTACGGTATTCAGCAACCGGATGAGGGCGAGATTGTCTGGAACGGCGAAAAGGTCGCCGTCACCAGTCCGAGTGTTGCCAGAGATCTGGGTATCGGAATGGTTTTTCAGCATTTTTCGTTGTTCGAAACTATCAGCGTCGTTGAAAACATCTCGCTGACCGTTCCCGGATCATTGCCGGACCTGGCCAAAAAAATCAGGCAGAAGGCGAATGAATACGGCCTTCATGTCAATCCTGACGCGCCGGTGCATAACCTTTCCGTTGGCGAGCGGCAGAGGGTCGAGATCATCCGCTGCCTCATGCAGGATCCGAAGCTGCTCATCCTGGACGAGCCGACATCCGTGCTTCCGCCCCACAGTGTGCAGCAGCTTTTCGGGACGCTGAGGAAACTATCCGAGCGTGGCGTTGCTATGCTCTACATCTCGCACAAGCTGGAAGAGATCAGGGACCTGTGCCATTGCGCCGTCGTACTGCGCCAGGGACGCGTCACGGGCACGGCGAACCCGCGGCAGGCCACATCGGCGGAACTGGCCCGCCTGATGATCGGGCAGGACATCCCGACAGCCCGCCACGCCGAGGCGAAACCGAGCTGCGAACCCGCCCTGACCGTTAGCGACCTCGCCTATGACAATCCCGATCCGCTGGGAGAAAGCCTCGACAGCGTGTCGATGGTGGTGCGCCCTGGCGAGATCGTCGGCATTGCCGGGGTGTCGGGCAACGGCCAGTCCACGCTGGCGCGGCTTTTGTCAGGTGAAATCAGGTTGCAGGGCGATATGGCCGGCAGAATCCAGGTTTTCGATCGCCCCGTGGGGGATGTTCCGCCGGGAACGCGCCGGCAAATGGGGGTGACCTTCGTTCCCGAAGAACGACTGGGGCGCGCCACGGTCCCTACCATGAGCCTTGCGGACAACGTGCTGCTTACCGCCCACCGGGCAGGCCTGGTCCGAAAGGGATTGATCAGACGACGGCAGCAGGCCGATTTTGCTGACAAATGCATTTCCGGCATGGATGTCCGTTCCCGGGGGCGGCAATCGATCGCATCCAGCCTCTCGGGCGGCAACCTGCAGAAGTTCGTGCTGGGCCGCGAGATTCTGCTGGAGCCCCGCATCCTGATCGTTTCACAGCCGACCTGGGGCATCGATGTCGGAGCGGCGGCGATGGTCAGGCAGAAGCTGGTGGACCTGAGGGACAACGGCACGGCGATCCTCATGATTTCCGAGGAACTGGAGGAGATATTCGAGATCTCCGACCGCATCCACGTCATGTATCATGGACGGCTGTCCCCCTCGGTCCAGGCCAGGTCGGTGACCGCCGAAGATGTCGGGCGGATGATGATGGGCGAATTCGACCAGACGAAGAGGGCGGCGTGATGATGGGTCGGTATGCACTTGTCCAGCGAAGCGAGGTGTCGCTCAAGAGTATCATGCTCGTGCCACTGGTGACTTTCGTTCTGGCATTGCTGGGAAGCATGGTCCTGTTCGGCTTTCTGGGCGCCCCGCCTCTCGAAGTCCTATACAGGCTGCTGATTGATCCGCTGGCATCGGCGTACAACATTTCCGAGGTGGTGATAAAGGCTGCCCCGCTGATCCTGATCGCCCAGGGTCTGGCTATCGGGTTCCGGGCGAAGGTCTGGAACATCGGCGCGGAAGGCCAGCTGATCATCGGCGCCGTGGCGGCAAGCGTCATCCCCATAACCTTTCCGGAAAGCCAGAACGTCCTGATGCTTCCGGCGATGATGCTTGCCGGCACGATCGCGGGGGCGGCGTGGGCCGGGATCGCAGCTGCGCTGAAGACACGCTTCAACGCCAGCGAGATCATCGTGACGCTGATGCTGAACCAAATCGCGGTGCAGATCCTGTATTTTCTCATCAGCGGGCCGCTCAAGGATCCGATGGGGTTCTCCTATCCCCAGTCGGTAAGCTTTCCTCCGGTGGCGATGTATCCGCTCCTGTCGGATGACGGAATGCTCAGGGCGAGCGCGTCCATCCTCGTGGTCATCCTGCTGTCGATTGCGGCGCTGATCTATGTCACGCGCACCTTCTCGGGATACACGCTGCTTGTGGGGGGGCTTGCCCCAAGTGCCGCAAGCTATGCAGGCTTCAGCGCCAAGAAGGCGGTCTGGATCACGCTGCTGATCGGCGGTGCCGCGGCGGGCCTGGCCGGAGTGGGCGAGATTTCGGGGCCGATCGGCCGGCTCCAGCCGTCGTTGTCCCCCGGCTACGGCTTTGCCGCGATCATCGTGGCCTATCTCGGAGGCCTTCATCCGGTCGGGATACTGCTGGCCGGGACATTCATGGCAATCGTCTATGTCGGCGCGGACGGTGCGATCATCGATGTGGGCCTTCCCTCGGCAGCGCCGGTAATCTTCCAGGGAATGGTTCTCGTGTTCTACCTCGCCTCCTTCGCCTTGGTCCAATACCGCATCGTTCGGATCCATCAGGAGGCAAGGGCATGACAGACACGATCATCTTCGTCCTGGCGGGCGCCTTCGCAACCGCAACACCCCTTCTGCTTGCCGCGATCGGCGAGGCCGTGGCAGAGAAAACAGGGGTCATGAACCTTTCCGTGGAAGGCATGATGGCATTCGCGGCAGCCGTGGCCTTTGCCGTCACTTATCAGACGGGAAACATCGTGCTGGGCTTCGGCCTTGCGGTCGGCGCATCCGTGTCGCTGTCCCTGGTCTTCTCGATCCTTGTGCTGGGCTTTTCGGCAAACCAGATCGTTTCCGGGCTTGCCGTCGGGATTCTTGGCCTTGGGCTTTCCAGCCTGGCCGGGCGCAGTTTCGAGAACCTGACGATGATGGCTCCGGCAAACCTTTCGCTCCCCGTCCTGTCGGACTTGCCTCTTGTCGGGCCGATCCTGTTCCGACAAAGCGCCATCACCTATTTCGCCTTTGCGGTCGCGTTCCTGACCTGGTGGTTCCTTGCCAGGACGCGCCATGGCCGCATGACGAAGGTCGTGGGCGAAGATCCGGCCATCGCGCACAACCTGGGCTTTGCCGTGATCCGCATCCGCCTTTTCGCGATCATCTTCGGCGCCGTCATGTCGGGCCTTGGGGGCGCCTATGCCTCGACGATCCTGACGCCCGGCTGGTCGGACGGCCTGATCGCCGGCCGGGGGTGGATCGCGGTTGCACTGGTTGTGTTCGGCACTTGGCGGCCACTCAGGATCGCATTCGGAGCCTATCTGTTCGGGGCGCTCCTGCTGGGAGATCTGGCGGTCCAAGCCACAGGTTTCAGCGTCCCGGCGCAGATCATGACATCCCTGCCCTACGTGATGACCATCGTCGTTCTCGCGGCTGTGTCTAGGAACGCACTCCTGATCCGGCTGAACGCACCGGTTTCGCTGGGCCAGAACTTTCGACCATCAAAATAAGAACAAGCGACCAACAGGAGCAATCATGTACCATATCATTCACGCACCCTTGCTTGCTGCAATCCTTTCCATGTCATGGTCCGGGGCTCTGCTCGCGCAGGAACCGCTCGACGTTGCAATCGTCGCGCCCAACGCGATCGGCGATGTCGGCTGGGACCACGAGATCGTACGCGGCAAGGAGGTTCTCGAGGAACGGTTCGGGGACAAGCTGAACGTGACGGTGGTGGATTCGGTCGGCGAGGGGCCCAACGCCACCCGCGCCATGAACCGGCTTGTGGCGAACGGAACCGACATCCTGATCCTGGGCAGTTTCGGATACCTGAGCGACGGTCTGGCGCTGGCGAAGAGATCGCCCGACCTGAAGGTCCTGCATATCGGCGGGTACCAGAACCTTCCGAACTTCGCGACATTCACCGTCCGGCACTACCAGGCATCCTATCTGTGCGGCATGGCGGCTGGCTATGCGACGAAGAACCAGCAGCTTGGTGTCGTGGCCGCTTTCCCGCTGCCGGAAGTCCTGGGCATCCTCAACGCCTATGTTCTGGGCGCACAAAGCGTCAACCCGGACCTCAAGCCGGTGAAGGTGGTGTGGCTGAATGCCTGGTATGATCCGCCGCGCGACCGATCCTCGGCGGAAAGCCTGATTTCGCAGGGCGCTGACGTGGTTTATTCGCTGTTCCCGGGCACCCCGTCAGCCGTCGCCACGGCCGAGGAAAAGGGCGTCTATGCCGTCACGACGCTCAGCGACAACTCTGCCCACGCGCCGACCAAGCACTTGTGCGCGGGGCAGGCCAATTTCGGGGTCGTCTATGCCGATGTCGTCCAGTCCGTGATCGATGGAACCTTCGAAGGCAAGGACACCTTCGCCGGTGTCGCCGAGGGAGCCATGGAAGTGGCCGGATTGTCGAAGGATCTGACGGAAGAACAGCGGGCGGCGATCTTGGCAAAGCAGGACGCGATGCGCGACGGCAGTTTCGATCCCTTCACCGGCCCGGTCATGAACAATGACGGGTCAGAGGCGATCGCATTCGGAAAGACGCTGGATTCGACCGAGATCAAGAGTATGGACTTCCTTGTCCAAGGCATCGACACGCGGCTGCAGAACTAGGCGTTCGCTGCCATTTTCTCGGGATTGACCCCGAAACGGGCTGATCCTCCCATTGACCATGCGCTTGCCGGGTGCATGCCGATGACCGCCTAGAATATCACAAAAGCAGAAAAACCTGTTGCAACAGGAGGATTACTTATGACCAAACACAGCATCATCCCGGCGTCGATACTGGCACTTGGGCTGGGAATTATCGGGCATGAAGGCCAGGCCGAAGTGCTTTTTTCCGGAGGCGAGATACAGCTGCACTACGGCGACGGATTTCATCTGGGCGCCAACGGCCTAGACTCGACCACCCGCACCACCCTGACCTTTGAACAATACACCCTGTTCGACTGGGGCGATCTTTTCTATTTCGTCGACCTTAACAAGGACCATCAGGGAACCGGATCGAAAAACCATCACTACGCCGAGGCCTGGCTGCACCTGAGCGGGAAAGTTATGGGGCTGACATTTCCCCAAGGCGCGTTCGTCAAGGACGTCGGGCCCGATCTTGGCATCAACCATGGCGAGGATTTTCTGGTCGTCGCTCCGGGTGTCCGCGCCGACCTGAACGTGAGCGGCTTTTCCGTCTTCACGGCCGGTGCCTATGTCTATAAAAATGTCGATGATCCATTCGATCGCGACCTCGACACGACATACCAGATAACGTTTGTCTGGGATTATCCCTTCATGATAGGCAATGAAAACCTGTCGATCCGGGGATTTGCGGACTTTATCGGGGAGCAAGGCGATGGCTTCGAAAGCCAGATCGTGTTCTCTCCCCAACTGCGCTGGGATGTAGGCAAGGAGGGCGGTGCCATCTTGGGTCTGGAATATACGTACTACAAGAACAAGTACGGCGTGAACAATGTGGATGACAACTCAGTCAGTGCGTTTGCAGCTTTGAAATTCTAACCATCGTATGACTGGCGCGAACCTGATATCGCTTCGGTATTTGATACCCTAACTTGATGGTGCTATCCTTCTTTGGCAAGTATTGTCGTCTGGTTCCTCTGGGATCGCCACGACCATGCTTGCTTTCTGTCAACGGCGGAGCAAAAACCGGCCACGGGGCGGCGCAAAAGCAGGCCACTTTCTTGCGCGCTTGAGCCCGCCGGGAGGGCGTAGCCCGAGCGGCGGGCTCAAGCGCGCGTTGCGGTTTTCTATGGGGTCTGGCCGGCGTTTCGGGCCCGACTTTGCGCGAGCCTGTAGCTCTCGCCATTCATCTCGAGGATGTTGACGTGGTGGGTCAGGCGGTCGAGCAGAGCGCCGGTCAGCCGCTCTGTTCCGAAGGTCTCGGTCCATTCGTCGAACGGCAGGTTGCTGGTGATGAGCGTGGCGCCGCGCTCGTAGCGTTGCGAGATCATCTCGAAGAGTAGCTCGGCGCCGGTCTTTGACAGAGGCACGAAGCCCAGTTCATCGATGATGAGCAGTTTGACCGAAGCCAGCTGCTTCTGGAGCCGCAGGAGGCGGCGCTCGTCGCGGGCTTCCATCAACTCGTTGACCAGTGCCGCGGCCGTAGTGAAGCTGACCGACATTCCTTTCTGACAAGCGGCCAGTCCCAGCCCCAGAGCAACATGCGTCTTGCCCGTGCCACTCGGTCCGAGCGCAATGACGTTTTCGCGCCGCTCGATCCATTCGCAACGGGCAAGGTCCAGCACCTGCATCTTGTTGAGCTTCGGGATCGCCTTGAAGTCGAAGCTGTCCAGGCTCTTCTTGGCGGGGAACTTTGCAACCTTGATCCGGCGTTCGATCATCCGTCCCTCGCGGTCGATCAGTTCCAGTTCGACCAGTCGGGCGAGGAACTGGACGTGGTCCAGGCCCTCGGCTGCACATTGGCGCGCCAGCTTCTCGTGCTCCCGCAAGAAGGTCGGGAGCTTCAGCGTCTTCAGGTGATGAGCAAGCAGGATCTGCGGCGCACCGGTCATGCCGCGTCTCCCGACAGCAGAGACATGTAGCTTGCCGCCGAGGTGGTCCCCACGTTGGCCCGCGGCAGGTAGGGATAGACATCGAGGTCCAGCTTCGGCGGCCGTTTCTCAACATGGCAGAGAGCGAGGTGCTTCACGGCATCGAAGCCGACAGCGCCCAATTGCAGGGCCTTCTTCACGGCCGCGTGGAGATCATCGATGTCGAAGGTTTCCAGCAGGCGCAAAACCTGCACATATTCCCGGCGTCCCGCCTTGATCATCCGCGCCTCCATCAGGCGGCGCAGGGTTGCGAACTCCGGCGGCAGGTTCCATTCGGCAAGAGGCGCGGCCTGATCCAAAGCATTGATCTTCCTCTCGATGAGCGGGAGGTAATGCACCGGATCGAACACCATGTCCTCGCGGTCATAGCAGCGGGGGTGGCGTGCGATGAGCTCGCCACCGCAGCCGATCACAACCTCGTCGACATAGCCCCTGATCCAGACATCGCGGTGGCCGTAGGCGACCGGCACCGAGTAATCGTTGGTCTTGTAGCGCACCAGCGCTTGGGAACTGACTCGCCCGGTGGCTTGGTCGCAGGCATCGAACGGCGCGGGTGGCAGATCAGACATCACGACCAGATCTCGCACGAGGCGTTCCCCGATGGTCTCGGACTGGCCGCGCAGAACATCCGCCTGACGTTTGCGACACTGCTCCTCCAGATAGGCGTTGAACGAAGCCCAACTCACAAACCGCGGGACCGGGACCATGAAGTTGCGGCGGGAATAGCCGACCAATCCTTCCGCGTTGCCCTTGTCGTTCCCCTTGCCGGGGCGGCCATAGCGGTCTCGGAACAGGTAGTGGGACAGGAACCCGCTGAAGAGCGTGGCCCGCTGACGTGTGCCGTCCGCCAGGATCTTCGCAACAAGACAGCGATCGTTGTCGTAGAGGACCGATACCGGCACCCTGCCGAAGAAGGCGAAGGCGTGGACGTGGCCGTCTACCCAGGCTTCCGCTGTCGCCGCGGGATAGGCGCGCACGAAGCAGGCATCACTGTGCGGCAAGTCCATAACGAAGAAGTGCGCCTTCTGCTCGACGCCGCCGATGACGACCACAGCCTCGCCGAAGTCGGCCTGGGCATGTCCTGGCGGATGGGCTAGCGGCACGAAAATCTCTCGGCCGCGCCGCTCGCGCTCCCGCATATAGTCCTTGATGATCGTATAGCCGCCGGTGAAGCCATGCTCATCGCGAAGCCGCTCGAATACCCGCTTCGCCGTGTGCCGTTGCTTTCGATGGACCTCGCGATCCCCCTCCAGCCAGCCATCGATGATCTCGGTGAACCCATCCAGCTTCGGCCGCTTCACCGGCGCCGTCCGCCGGTATCCAGGCGGAACCGAGAACGCCAACATCTTCCGAACGCTGTCGCGGGAAACCCCAAACTGACGCGCAGCCTCGCGCTGGCTCATGCCTTCTGAACAAGCCAGGCGAACCTTCCGATACAAATCCACGGTGAAAATCCTCCCGCCCTCCCTGTCGCCAGAAAGGGTAAAGGTGGACGACTTTTACGCCGCCCGCAGCGGGCTCATCCCGCCGCTACCGTGGTCGACTTTCTCACCGCCGTTCTCAGCCCTGTCCGTGCAGGAGACCCGCATTTCCGTGGCGCGGAACGGTTTTCTGGAATCCGTGCCGGACATGATCATCCCCCATGCCGGGGCCTGCCATCACCAGATCACCCGCCTGGCGATGGAAAGGGATGCGGGTGCAATCCTTCTGGACAGCATGGCGCCGGGCCGGGCGGCGCGGGGCGAGCGGCACGACTATGCCCTCGTCCTGCTGCGGTTGGTCGTGACTTGCGAGGGCCGCGACATCCTGATCGACGGCGCGCGCTTCTGCCCCGCCGAGGCCGATCCCGCCCTGGCAGGCGCATTGGGCGAGGAAGGTTATGTCGGGACGATGTTCGCCTTGAGTGCGCAGGTGGATTCCATGGCTCTGGCCGCCGACATCGCCGCCGCGCTTGACGGCACGGAGGGGGTATTCGGTGGCGCGGCCCCGTTGACCTGGGGTCACGGCGTCGTCGCGCGCTTCCTTGCCGCCGATGCGCCGGCGCTGCGTCTTGCCAGCCACCGGGCCTGGGACGCGTCGAGGCGGCGGATGCGGGGCCGGCCCGCCCCGATCCTCAGAAAATAAGGGAAAGATCATGCTGATTGTTCGTGAAATCTTGGGTCATGCCGATGAGCCGCGCTTCGGCCGGCGGCGGCGGGACCGGATATGGATCGCCGCCGCCGATGCCGGCCGGCGCCGGTTGCGCAGGACCAGCGAAGCGGGCACCGATGTCGGGATCGAGCTGCGCAAGCCGGGTTGGCTGTCGGACGAGGCGGTTCTGGACGACGACGGCACCCGTATCCTGACCGTGGCCCGCCTGCCGGAGGAGGTCATGATCGTCACCCTGTCGGAAACCGATGCGCTTGCGGCGTTCCGGGTCGGGCACGCCCTTGGAAATCGCCACGCCCCCTGCGAGCTGCGAGGCTTCGAGGTCATCGTTCCGGTGACCGAGACCCCGGAGTTGACCGCGCCCGCTCCTGGCGCACAGTATTGACCCCGCGCTTATCCGTTTCGCTCGGATGCCTTTTGCGGCGGATGCCCCGCCTGTCTGCGCGGGGGCCGGGCACGATCATCCGGTGGACCGGCCACGTCACCACCACCACCATCACGCAGAATGACCCGTGACCCGACGCCCGGCGCGCAGGCAGATGGTCCGGCGCTGCTGGCCCTGATGCAACTGTCGGACACGGCGCTGCCCATCGGGCGTCATGCCCATGCCCTGGGACTCGAGCGCCTGCTGCGGGACGGTCGGGTGCCCGACGAAAAGCGTCTTCGGCAGATCGTCGTCTCGGCACTGATGCAGGGAGGCGCCCGCTGCGACGGGGCGGCGGCATCCCTTGCGCATCAGGCCCTGACTTCCGGGAACGGGTCCCGGTTGCTGGCCATCGACGCCCGGCTCGATTGCCTGAAGTTGACCGATGCGGCGCAGGCGGCCTCCCGGCGATGCGGTCGCAGGCTGGCGGGGCTCGCGCCCTCGCTGTCGCGCGACGCGGTGCTGGCGGACTATGCAGCGGCCATCGCCGCGGGCCGCAGCCCCGGCCATCTGGCGGTGATCTCGGCGGCAATTTTGGCAGCCTGCGGCGTTTCCCGCCCGGCGGCGGTTCTGATGGAAATGCGGGGCATCGCCACGATGATCCTGTCGGCGGCGGTGCGTCTGGACATTCTGCCTGCGGCGGCGTCGCAGGCGATGCTCGCCAGCCTTGCGCCCGAGATACTGGCGGCCAGCCGGATCGCCCTGGCGACCGCGCTGGACGAGATGGAATGCAGCGCAGCCGCCGTGATCGAGACGGCCGTCATGCGCCATGCGCGGGACCACGGCCGTCTGTTCGCCACATGAATACCGCAATGAATCAAGGATCGGCACGGAGTAACCGGAATGGATGAGAGACATGTTCTGCGCGTGGCGCTGGACTGGGAGGTGGACGGGATCGACCCGCCCCGGTCCTTCGGCGGCTGGAATACGGGCCGCGTGGTCCAGCAGACCCATGAAAGCCTGATGGAGGACGATTTCGACACCGCTCCGGTAAATCCGGGCCAGCCGACCGCAATCGTTCCGCGTCTGGCCCAAAGCTGCGATGTCTCGGACGACGCCCGCCGGTTCCTGTTCCGTCTGCGTCCCGGCATCCGCTTTCACGATGGCGCACCGCTCGATGCCGAAGCCGTGGTCCTGAACTACGCCCGCCTCTGCGATCCGGCATCGCCCATGTTTTCACCCGAGGCGGCCGATCTGAACCGCGCGGCGGCGGAACTGATCGCGAAGGTCCGGGCAGTCGATTCCCTGACGGTCGAGATCACGCTGACGCAGCCGTCGCCGGAATTCCTGCGCTACATGACGCAGGAGGACGCGCCGGGCGCGCAGTCGCTGGTCAGTCCACTGGCGCTGAAGCGTTTCGGTCCCGACGGATGCGTCGACCGCGCGCCCGGAACCGGCGCGTTCCGCTTTCATCGGCGCTTCGACACGCCCCATGGCTCAGGGGTCGAACTGGTGCGGAACGACGATTACTGGGGCGGTCGGCCAAGGCTCTCGGGGATACGCTTTCTGCCCTTTCCCGATCCGGGCGACCGGGTCAGGGCGCTGACCGAGGGGCGGGTGGATATGGCCTACAGCCTCGAAGGCGCCGATCTCGCGGAACTGGCCGCGCAGGGCTTCAGGATTCCAGAATACCATCCACCCTATATCTGGTATCTGGTCTTCAACCTGCGCGATCCGCAGATGGCCGATATCAGGGTCCGCCGCGCCATCGCCCATGCGGTCGACCGTGAGGCCCTGTGCGCGAAACTGTTTCCCGGGGCTGCGGTCCCGGCATTCGGCATGTTGCCCCCCGGCTCGCCGTCCCATGATCCGCAAGCCGAGGATCTCTATCCCCATGATCCGGATCGCGCCCGTGCGCTTCTTGCCGAAGCGGGCACACCAGAGGGGTTGACGCTGCACGCGCTTGGGGCGCGCGCGGGCTCGGCCCAACTCGATCCCGGCGCGATCTACCGGCAGATTGAACGGGATCTCGCCGCGGTCGGTGTCAGGCTGAAGATGACGCTTCGTCCCGATTGGGTCGGCTATTGCAACGAATGGCGGCAGGGCGCGGCATCGGGCGTCTCTTTCAGCGAGATGAGTTGGGCGATGTCCAGCGACCTGTGGCTGCGGCAGGTCCTGCACAGCCGCAACGCCTCGCCGACGGGATTCAATGCGGGCTATGCGAGCGATCCGCTTCTGGATGATCTGCTTGATCGTGCAGCGGGAACGCTTGCTGATGCCGAACGCATGCGGCTGTATCGGCAGGCCGACAGGCGCGTCATGGAGGAACTTCCGGTTCTGCCGCTGCTGAATACGCGCCGGGGCATGGTCGCGTTCTCGGGTCGGGTGAAGGGGCTGGTTTCCATAAGCCAGTGCTGGCACGATTTGCGCGGAGTCCATCTCGATTAGCAGATGACTACTTCAGGCTTTTCCACCCATGAATCCGGCGTAGACCATAGTGACCGTGCCGCGCGGCACGAATGATTATCGATGCAGTCGTCATGTTGGCGCCCATTGCCGTCAGATATGGCCGCCCGAAACGGTCTCGGGATATGGGATCATTGTGCTTAGCATTACAGTTGCGTTTTCACCCGACCGCTGAACCAGTGGGCTACCATGATGTGGATGAGGTCATGGATGTCGGGATTGCCTGTCGAGGAAACGCTTGAACTGAGGGCTTCGTCGCTTCCGGACGTGAAGCCGCGGATGCGGGTGCTGTTCACGCAGGACCGGGTTGCGGCATCGGCGGGGCAGTTTCTCGATGGCTTGCTTGGGAACGAACGGCGCAAGACTGATCCGCCCCCCGTTGAACGGGTCCACCTTGAAGTCTGGTTTTGACCATGAAGGAGGACCACCACGGCACAGAAGCGACACAAGCCCGATGAGATCGTGACGAAGCTGCGGCAGGTTGAAGTGCTGCGCGGCCAGGGGATGGCGATGGCGGATGCGGTGCGCCAGATCGGAGTTTCCGAACTGACCTATTACAGGTGGCGCAAACAGTATGGCGGCATGAGCCGCGATCAGCTTCGCCAGTTGAAGGAGCTTCAAAAGGAGAACGAGCGGCTGCGCAAGGCGGTGGCCGATCTGACGCTGGACAAGCTGATCCTGACGGAGGCGGCACGGGGAAACTTTTGAGCCCCTCGCGCCGCCGGGCCTGCATCGACCACGTTCGCACTGTCCTGCCGCGCTTGTCGGAGCGCCGGGTGTGCCGCGTGGTGGGGCAGCACCGCTCCACGCAGCGCCGCATTCCCCGCGGCCGGGACGACGAGTGGCAACTGACCGAGGACATCGTTGCACTGGCCCGCCGCTATGGCCGCTACGGCTATCGCGAGATCGCCGAACTCCTGCGCAGCCAGGCGGGTTGGGTCGTCAACGACAAGCGGGTCGAGCGGATCTGGCGGCAAGAAGGGCTGAAGGTTCCGGCGAAACAACCGAAGCGAGGCCGGCTCTGGCTCGCCGACGGATCATGTATCCGCCTGCGCGCCGAACGGTCCAACCGTGTCTGGTTCTACGACGTCGTCGAGGAGTGAGGAGGATCGGAAAACAGTCCGGGGGACTGTTTTCCCGACGAACACCCCATGATGGAAGGAAGTATTGCATTCTCAACGTGATCGACGGGGTCTGCGGCAGCAGGCTGGGCCAGAACATTGCACTGGTCACGACCGATTTCGTCAGCGCCGCCGTGCCGCTGTCCAGATCCGCCGCCTGAACTGAGCCGGCGAGATACCCGATGGCCGGGCCGGATCGGGGCGCACGGATGGCCGTAGACGTGCAGGCGCGCGACGCCGCCGTCGGGATAGCTATGCAGCCGCCGATGGCTGTAGGTGCCCCGATCTGCGCAGTCCAGATAGTGATCCATGAGGCGCAGTTCAGGGCATCTCGACGCGCTCGGTCGACGGCTTGATCAAAGCGAGGGCAAGGTTGTCAATTCGCGGTCAGCCATGCACCGAAGCGTTCCGCCAGTTCCATCTCGTGATCGACCCAGAAGTCGTAGGATGAACCAAGCGCGTTCGTCATATTATCGGGATTGGTCGGCATATGCGGACCCATCTCGGTCTGGCCATCGTGATAGAGCCCCACCAGCCCGGCCGAGGATCGCCGGGCCGGGCCATAGCTGATCCATTGTGCCTGATCGGCCAGTCGCCGGGTATCGGTGGCGAATTTGATGAATTCCAGCGCCCCCTCGGGGTTCGGTGCCCCGACCGGGATGGCGAAAAGGTTGTATTCGTAGACCTGCCCGTCCCAGACGATTTCGAAGGGTTTGCCCTCGGACACGGCGGCGTTGAAGATCCGGCCATTATAGGCAGCGGTCATCACCACCTCGCCATCGGCCAGAAGCTGCGGCGGCTGGGCGCCGGTTTCCCACCAGACGACATCGCGCTTGATGCTGTCCAGCTTGGCGAAGGCGCGGTCGATGCCCTGATCGGTGGACAGCAGGTCATAGACCTGATCCGCTGGCACTCCGTCGCCCATCAGCGCCATTTCCAGCAACGCCTTGGGCGCCTTCTTCAAGCCGCGCTTGCCGGGGAACCTGTCGGTGTCGAAGAAATCGGCGATGGTCCGCGGCGCATCGCCCTCGGCGAATTTCGTCCTGTCATAGGCGTAGATCGTGGAGAAGACGATCGAGCCGATTGCGCATTCGCTCAGGCCCTGCGGCAGGAAATCCTCGGTCGCGGGGGTGCCGTCGGGGGCCGGCGGCAGCACGGCCGGGTCGATTTCCTCCAGCATACCCTCATCGCAAAGGCGGATTGCATCGGCATATTCCACATCGACCACATCGGCGGTGACATTGCCCGCCTCGACCTGCGCCTTGATCGGCGTCGCGGGGTTGTCGCTGTCCACCGAAATTACACCGATGCCGGTCTGGGCGGTGAAGGGCTTGTGATAGGCCTCGACCTGGCTGTGGGCATAGGTGCCGCCCCAGGAAATGATGGTGATGCTTTCCGCCATGCCGGCGGTCGCGATGAGCGTCAGGGCCGTCGAAAGGCTGAGACATGTCTTCATGGTTCTGGTTTCCCTGTTGGATGTTGTCGGTTGTCATTGGCCGCGTCACGCGCGGCGGGCGGCCCTTCGTTCGGGACCGTTGAAACGACAGGGGGCGCCGTCGCGGCGCCCCCCGTTTTTCCCTAGCAGGCGACTTTCGCCCCATGGTCTACGATCAGATGTTCGGGGCCATAGGGGAAGCCGGTGATGTTGCGGTTGCCGGTCTCGGTCAGGACCAGAATGTCATGTTCGCGATAGCCGCCGGCGCCGGGCATTCCCTCGGGGATGGTGATCATCGGCTCCATGCTGACGACCATGCCCGGCTCCAGCACCGTGTCGCAGTCCTCGCGCAGTTCCAGCCCGGCCTCGCGCCCATAGTAATGGCACAGCACCCCGAAGCTGTGGCCATAGCCGAAGCTGCGATATTGCAGCAGGTCTTCGGCGGCATAGATCTCGTTCAGCTCTTTCGCGATGTCGCTGCAGCGATTGCCCGGCACCAGCAATTCCTTGCCCCGGTCATGGACTTTGCAGTTCAGCGCCCACAGGCGCAGATGCGCGTTGCTGGCGGTTTCGGCGAACAGCGTGCGCTCCAGCGCGACATAGTAACCGGCGACCATCGGAAAACAGTTCAGCGACAGGATGTCGCCGCGTTCGATCCGTCGCGAGGTGACGGGATTATGGGCGCCGTCGGTGTTCAGGCCGGACTGGAACCATGTCCATGTGTCCAGCAATTCCGCATGTGGCCAGGTGCGGGCGATCTCGCGCACCATGGTCGCGGTGGAATGCAGCGCGACCTCGTGTTCCGGCACGCCGACCTGCACCGCCTCGACCACCGCCGCGCCGCCAAGATCGGCGATGGCGGTCATCTTCTCGATATGCGCGATCTCCTCGGGTGACTTGACCATCCGCAGCCGCATCGCGGGCTGGGCGATATCGACGAATTCCATCTGGGGAAATTCCGCCTTCAACAGGTTCAGCAGGTCGATATTCACATGGTCGAACTCGATCCCCAGCCGCCGGACGCCGCCGGTCAGCTGCCGGATGGCATGGAAGTAATTGTCCTTGCGCCAGTCGGTATAGGTTAGGTTGCGCCCGCCGAAGGTGCGCCGCCAGGGCTGGCCGCCATCGATCCCGGCGCTGATCGAGGTCATCGCCTGATGATCCACCAGCAACCCGTAGCGGCGCCCGAACTGGCAATAGAGAAAGTCCGAATAATAGTTGATATTGTGATAGCTGGTGAACAGCGCCGCGTCGATTTCCGTGCCGGCCATGGCTGTGCGAAGGGCATCCAGCCGCCGCTGCATCTCCGCCTGCGTGAAGGTGGGCCGCACCTGTGCGCCATTGCCGACATAGTTCTGAAGCCGTTCGCGTTCCATGCGCTGATCCTGTGATTGACGCCCCGACCGGGCTGGCAGCCCCGACAGTCCGCCGAAGCCGGGGTCTTGTCAAAAGAGGCTTTCTCAAGGCAAGATGAGGAAAATTCATGTACATGCCGATGTCCGCGCTTCCTTCGCTCAACGCCCTCCGCGCCTTCGAGGCGGTGGTTCGCACCGGATCCTTCCGCGCTGCCGCCGAGGCGCTGTTCGTGACGCAAAGCGCGATAAGCCATCAAATCAGGCAACTTGAGGAATATTTCGGCACGCCGCTTTTCGCGCGCGACGGCAACCGCCCGCGCCCCTTGCCCCATGCCGAGGAACTGGCCCGCAGGCTTTCCCTGTCCTTCGCCGAGATGACGGCGGCCTGCCAGACGATAAAGGAGCGCAGAATTTCTCAACCACTTGTCATCGCGGCCATTCCCTCGGTCGCGGTGTGCTGGCTCATTCCCCGGCTGGCGCGCTTCCGCGAGGCCCATCCCGAACTCGAGATCCGCATCATCTATGCCATGCATGGCCGCGACATCGATTTCCACGATGTCCATCTGGCCTTCGTCTTCGCCAGGGGCATGCCCGCGCTGCCCGGAATCACGGCAGAGCCCTTCCTGCCCGGCGACTCGGTCCCGGTCTGCAGCCCGCCGGTGGCCGCGCGGCTGGGGCAGGGCGATCGCGCCGGTGCCATTGCGGCGCTTGGGCTGCTGCATGACACCGATCTGTCGGGCTGGCAGTCATGGTTCGCCCGAGCAGGCGCGGGCGATCACCCGCCACCCGCCGGACCGGTCTTCGAGGATTTCAACCTGCTGCGCGCGGCGACGCTTTCGGGACAGGGGGTGGCGCTCTGTCCCGAAGCCATGATCCGGGACGATCTCGACGCTGGCCATCTCGTATGCCTGTCGCAGACTAGTGTGCTGGAGGAGTTCGGCTATTATCTGCTCTGGGGACCGCTGACCGTCAGTTCCATGCAATCAAACGCCAAGACTTTTCGGGATTGGGTCTTTGTCGAGCGCGATGGCGCGGATCAAACGGCCCACTGAAGCTGGCTAACTCGCGCCTCCGGCGGCATCGTCTGCCGTTCTTCGTGGCGTGGAGTCGCCCGGGAAATGACTTGAAGAGCGGCGTCCATGGGCGGAACTGGCATGACGGGTGGGGCGTTGATGCCAGTCTTGGCCATCAAGCGGTGCGAGGGAGACCCTCATGCAGAAGAACAAGGCTCGTCCTCACCCTCGTGGTCTCCGATCTCGACCGCCGGCGATCTCTGCGGCAGCACGCCTGGCCTCGGGTTCGGACGGCAGCATCCTGACGACGAAAGGACGTTGACGATGACCGAAACGCTCAGCCCCGCCGATGAACTCGCCGCGCTGAAGCCGGCCACCTGGCCGAACGAGAGCGCCGAGTATCGCAAGGCACGCACCGCGCAGCTCGATCTCCTCGACGAGCAGCGCCGCCATATCCAGCGGGTCGCGGCCCGGCGCCGCGCCTTGCCGCCGGGGGGCGAGGTTCCGCAGGATTATCGCTTCGAGGGTGCGGACGGGTCGGTCACACTGTCGCGGATGTTCGGCGACCACGACACGTTGATCATCTACTGCATGATGTATGGGCCAGAGCGCAAGGCCGGCTGCCCGATGTGTTCGGCCATGCTCGATGCCTGGGACGGCGAGGCCCGCCATATCCAGAAGCGCGCGGCCCTGGCGGTCGTCGCCGGCTCGCCGATCGCGCGCATTCTCGACTATGCGCGCGATCGCGGCTGGACGGGCCTGCAATTCTACAGCGATCCGTCTGGCGACTTCTGGGCCGACTACAATCACGATCGCGACGCCGACGACCCGGCCTATGTGGTCTTTCGCCGGGATCCTGACGGCACCCTGCGCCATTTCTATTCGGCGGAGGGCGGCACCGAGATCGCCGATCCCGGCCAGGATCCGCACAACGCGCCGGACATGAACCCGCTCTGGGTGTTGCGCGACACGACGCCCGAGGGCCGCGGCGCGGAGTGGTATCCCAGGCTCGACGACTGACGCCCATGCGCATGATCGGAGCCGTCCATGCCCCCCACGATCTCCGCGTTCGAGAAATCGCCCGATGAGGGTCGGGGGCTGGCGCGTGACATGCGCGTGCGCTGGGCGCTTGAAGAGGTGGGACAGCCTTATGACGTTCGTCTTCTTTCGTTCGAGGAGATGAAGGAGCCCGCTCATCTGGCGCTGCATCCGTTCGGGCAGATCCCGACCTATGAGGACGGCGAGCTTGCCCTGTTCGATCAGGGGCGATCATCCTCCATATCGCCGAGCACCACCCGGGCCTGCTGCCGGATGAGGCAAGTGCGAGAGCGCGCGCGATCGCCTGGATGTTCGCCGCGCTCAACTCTCTCTGACGCCCAGATCGCCGCGATGCTGAAGGATCTGCACCGCACGCCCCTCGGCATCCGGGCCGAGCGGGATTTCCGCATCTCCGTCGCTGGCGCGCAGGAAAAGACCGCGCTGCTGTTCCATGATGGCCAATGGGTCGAGCCGACCGGCACGACGCCGACGACGCATATCCTGAAGCCGGCGATCGGCACCTTGCCGAACGGCATGGACCTGACCGACAGCATCGAGAACGAGCATTTCTGCCTGAGGCTGATGGCCTCCTTCGGTCTTAAGGTTGCTCACACCTAGATCGCCAGTTTTGCGGGGACCAGGGCGCTGATCATCGAACGCTTCGACCGGCTGCGCGCCGACGACGGCCGCCTGATCCGCCTGCCGCAGGAGGATTGCTGCCAGGCTTTGTCCGTGCCGCCCACACGCAAATACCAGAGCGAGGGCGGCCCCGGCTCCGTTGAGATCTGTGAGTTACTTCAGGGCAGCGACGAGCCGTTGCGTGACCGCGCCGACTTCCTCAAGGCCAATGTCCTGTTCTGGCTGATCGGCGCGACCGACGGCCATGCCAAGAACTTCAGTATCGCGCTGACGCCCGGCGGCCGCTTCACGATGACGCCACTCTACGATGTGCTGACCGTGCAGCCGTCGCTGGATGCCGGGCAGCTTAAGATCAAGGACATGAAGCTCGCCATGCGGGTAGGCAAGGGTCGGCACTACAAGGTATCAGAGATCCAGGGTCGGCACTTCGTCGAGACGGGCCTTGCGGCAGGCTTCTCGCGCGAACAGGTCGCACAGGTGTTCGAAGACATTAAGGCAAGGGCCAACAGGCGTTCGATGCGGCCGTGGCGGACATGCCGCCAGGCTTCCCTGGTGGGTTGTGCGACTCCGTCCGGCAAGGGTTCGAGCAGAGGGTATCGCGGCTCTTGATGATGTAGAGTAGATGGCGGGAAGGGGCGGAAAGCGGCCTGACGGCAGTGCGGCGAACCGAAAGCCTCACGATGCAGAAGCGGTCATTCGCCGCCAGCGCAGCTCCGCAGGCGCTTGGTCCATCGCAACGGGCGGAGAGCGGCCTGTCAGTGATGCAGCAAGGACCTTGCGCATCACGTGGAAGCGGCCGTTCGTCTCCGCCGCAGCACCACTGACGCCATGATCGACCTGAAGGGCGGACAGCGGTCTGTCTGTGGTGCCGCTGAGCATGTGCAGCATCAAGCCCAAGCAGACACTGGCTTCTTCCCAAAGCGCCCTCTGCCCTGCGCCGCTGCTAGCGGGCGGAAAAACGCGTCCGACAGCAACTGCAGCAAGGCAAGAGTAGACAGTAGTCCTGGGCTAGTGCGTGGGCGGCAGCGAGCGGCACCGACATTTTTCTATGAGCGCAGCATCGCTACAGTCCGAGCTACTGATCCAGCACCGCTCTGACCTTTGCTGCCAGTTGCTCCAGCGAAGCCGGCTTCTGCAGAAGGTTCACAGAGGGATCAAGTGCCGTTATGGACGACGGCGTTGCGCGTATAGCCCGAGGTGAACAGGACCTGAATGGCCGACAAAGACGCCATGGGTGATATCAAGCTCATGGCAAATCTCCCTGAGGTCGTCGGCATAGCCGTCCAGGGAGGCGTATCTGCTCGCATCATAGGCGCTCAGGTCCGAGCCGCCGCAGCCGACATGGTCGAACTGCACGACGCGATACTCGTTGGCAAAGGCGGGCCAGACGAAGCGCCACATGTTCTGATCGCAGCCGAAGCCGTGAGCAAAGATCATGGCCTTCGGCCCGGGGAGTGTCAGGAACTCTGTGTATCTGAGCGGGCCCATGCGGTTTTCAGATACGTTCAGGCGTCGAAGCGCCCGGCGAACATTATGGCCAGCTGATTGCGGGCCGCAACCCACTCCCGGACGGCGCGGCCGCCCTTCTCGAAGTTGCGGATGGCCAGGAAGATCAGCTTCGTGGCAGCTTCCTCGGTCGGGAAGGAGCCCTTGGTCTTCAGCGTTTTCCGCAGCACCCGGTTCAGCGATTCCACTGCGTTGGTCGTATAGATGATCTTCCGGATCGCCGCGCTGAAGGCATAGAACGGCGTGACCTCGGCCCATGCCCGGCGCCAGGCCGGGGCGATGGACGGGTATTTCCCGGCCCACTTTTCCTCGAATACCTCCAACTGGCGGGCGGCCTCCTCGGCGGTCGGGGCCTCGTAGATCGGGCGCAGATCGGCGGCCACTGCCTTGCGGTCCTTCCAGCTGCAGAAGTTCATCGAATGCCGGATCAGATGGACGATACAGGTCTGGACCATGGTCTCGGGGAAGGCCGCGGTGATAGCCTCCGGGAAGCCCTTCAGCCCGTCAACAACGGCGATCAGGATGTCCTGAACGCCCCGGTTGCGCAGTTCATTCATCACAGACAGCCAGAACTTGGCCCCCTCGTTGTCGGCGATCCACAGGCCCAGAACCTCCCGCTCCCCCTCGCGGGTGACGCCGAGGGCGATGTAAACGGCCTTGTTCTTGACCATCCGGCTGTCGGCATCGCGGATCTTAACCCGCAGCGCGTCGAAAATGACGATCGGATACATCCGGTCCAGTGCCCGGTGCTGCCATTCCCGGACCTCCCCCAGCATGGCATCGGTGACACGGCTGATCAGGTCGGGCGAGACCCTCAGGCCATAAAGCTCTTCCAGATGGGCCTGGATGTCGCGCACCGACAGCCCGGCGGCATAGAGCCCGATTATCTTGTCATCCACCCCGTCGATCCGGGTCTGGCCTTTCTTCACCAGCTCCGGCTCGAAACTGCCGTCCCGGTCACGCGGAACCAAAAGCGGCACCTCGCCGTCCGAACCCTTCACGCGCTTCGCCGCAACCCCGTTCCGGCGGTTGCTCTGTTCGGCTGGCGGCACCGCACCGGCCTCATAGCCCAGATGGGCGGTCAGTTCGGCCCCCAGCATCCGTTCCATCAGCCGGACCTTCAGCTCTTTCATCAGCCCGGCATCGCCCAGCAGATCCTCAGGCCGCTTGGGGTAAGTTGATGTCCCGAGCGGGAGCTTCGCGTTTCGGCCTTTTGGCTGCGCACTTTCGCTGCAGCGCCGCTAAGGCCGCTTTGGGGGACCCTGCCGCTGACAGAGGCGCATAGTGACCGGCCGGTTTGGAGCAATGCGCCTCTCCCTTCAGAGTTCAGCAACAGCCTTTCCTGCCAGCTCTCCTTCTCCGGCGCCGCTAATGCCGGCGGCATTGGCCTCATCCGTGTCGATATGCATTTCCGTCACCGTGCCGGGTGCGACCCGGATCAGCACGCGGTCGAAGACCAGGTCGCGGCCGCCCGCGCCGGTGACTCGGACACGAATGAGGCTGCCATCGGTGAGGCCCATGGCCTCGGCATCCGCGGGGCTGGTGTGGATGTGCCGCGCGGCGACGATCAGGCCATTGCAGTCCAGCTGCCCGGCCGGCCCGATCAGGCGCACGGAGGGGGTGCCGTCGAGCTTGCCGCTGTCGCGGACGGGCGCGTCGAGTCCAAGCGCGAAGCTGTCGGTGCGCGATACCTCGATCTGGGTGCGCGGGCGCAGCGGGCCGAGGATCGCCACCCGCTCCAGCCGGCCCTTCGGCCCCTCCAGCGAGAGGCGTTCCTCTGCGACCCAGTTGCCGGGCTGCCGCAGGGGCGCCCCCGGGTTCAGGCGGTAGCCGGGGCCGAACAGGGCCTCCACCGCATCGGCCGACAGGTGGACGTGGCGGCCCGAGACGGCCACCGGGATGCTGCGCGGGACCGGCGCGGACCGGAGCAGAAGCTGGCGCACCTCGCGGGCGATCATCAGCTGCTCGGCTGTTTCGGTCACGATGACCGCGACGCGGCTGCCCTGCGCCTGGATCTGCGGCGCAGCGCGATCGGTCAGGTCGGGCGCGCGGTTCAGGTCGTCGTCCAGCATCAGCCCCAGAAAGCCCAGCCCGTCGCAAATGCGCCGCCGCATCGATGCCGAGTTCTCGCCGATCCCCCCGGTTAAGACGACCGCATCCAGCCCGCCCATCGCCGCCGCATAGGCGCCGAGATACTTCCGCGCCCGGTAGGCGTAGATGTTGATGGCCAGCTGCGCCTCAAGGTCGCCCGCCGCCGCGCGATCCTCGACATCGCGCATGTCCGCGCTGCCTGTCAGTGCCTTGAGGCCGCTGTCTGCGTAAAGCGCCGCCTCGATCTGCGGAATGTCCAGCCCCAGCTCGCGCTGCAGAAAGCCGAAGGCGCCGGGATCGACATCGCCCGAGCGCGTGCCCATCACCAGCCCCTCCAGCGGCGTCATCCCCATCGAGCTGTCGATGCTGCGCCCGTATTGCACCGCGCAGGCGCTGGCGCCGTTGCCGAGGTGGATGCTGACGATCCTGAGGTCCTTCGCGTCCTGGCCAAGCGCCTCGGCCGCGCGCTGAGCGACGTAGCGGTGCGAGGTGCCGTGAAAGCCGAAGCGCCGCAGCCCGGCCTCGCGCCACGCTTTGGGCACGGCGTAGGTGGTGGCGCGTGCGGGGTTCGTCAGGTGGAAGCTGGTGTCGAAGACCGCGACCTGCGGCAGGTCGGGCCACAGCTGCCGCGCCAGCCGAACCGCTTGCAGCATCGCCGGATTATGCAGCGGCGCCAGCGGCGTCAGCGCTTCGATGCGGGTCTCGACCTCGTCGTCAATCCGCACCGGGGCGGTGAAGCCGGTTCCGCCATGCGCCAATCGGTGGCCGACAGCGTCGATCTTCTCGACGCCGTGACGATCCAGCAGCGCCGGAACGGCGGCGATGGCGCCAGCGAGATCCGGCTGCGGGGCGCGGCTGGTCTCACCGCCGATCTTCAGGTCGCAACCCTCCGGGCCGAAACGGTCGAAGCTGGCCTTGAAGACCTGCTGCTCGCCGTCGAAGACGCCCAGCTTCAGGCTGGAGCTGCCGGCGTTGAAGACGAGGACCCTCATGCGGTGTCTCCTGTCGGGCTGCGCTTCCAGAAGGCGGCCGCGCGCTTGTCGAATTCCAGCACCGCCAGAAGCACGGCGCCCGCAGCGGCGCAGGTGGCCAGTTGCGACAGGGAAAGCGCAGCCGCGCCGAACAGCGCCTGAAGCGGCGGCGCGTAGGTCAGAAGCGCCTGCAATGCCAGCACGACGGCCAGCGCGATCAGGACGGCCGGCGTGCCCCGCGAGCCCTCCACTGTCGCCGAGGCGCCGTGCCGGTAACGGACCGAGAAGAGATAGAACACCTCCATCGCGACCAATGTGTTGACCGCCATGGTCCGCGCCACGTCCAGATCCGCCCCTGTCGCCAGCGCCATCTCGAACTGTCCGAAGATGCCGATGGTGAAGAGAACCGAGACCAGCATGATGCGCCAGAGCACGAAGCGCGACAGGATCGGCGCCGAGGCCGGACGCGGCGGGCGTGCCATCACGCCCTTCTCGGGCGGCTCGAAGGCCAGCGCCATGGCCAGCGCGACCGAGCTGAGCATGTTCACCCACAGGATCTGCAGGGGCGTGATCGGCAAGGTCAGCGCGAAGAGGACGGCGATGATCAGGCTCATGCTTTCGCCGCCGTTCACCGGCAGCAGGAAGGTGATCACCTTCTTGAGGTTCTCGTAGACGGTCCGCCCCTGCCGCACCGCCTCTACGATCGAGGCGAAGTTGTCGTCCGCCAGCACCAGATCGCTCGCCTCGCGCGCCGCCTGAGATCCCTTCTGCCCCATCGCGATGCCTGCATCTGCGCGCTTCAGCGCAGGCGCGTCGTTCACGCCGTCGCCGGTCATCGCGACCACGGCCCCCGGCGCCTGAAGCGCCATCACGAGGCGCAGCTTGTGTTCGGGGCTGGTGCGGGCAAAGACATCGGTGCCCGCTGCGGCGCCGATCAGCGCCTCGTCGTCCAGCGCGTCAATCTGCGCCCCGGTCAGCGCGCGGTCCGGGCGCGCCAGCCCGATCTGGCGGCCAATGGCGGCGGCGGTGCCCGCGTGATCGCCGGTGATCATCTTGACCGCGATGCCGGCGCGGCGGCAGTCGGCCACGGCGGCAATCGCCTCGGGACGCGGCGGGTCGATCAGGCCAACGAGGCCGACAAGGACAAGCCCGGCTTCGACATCCGCGTGGTCCAAGGCCGGCCCGTCATGCGGCTTCTGCGCCAGTGCCAGAACGCGCATCCCGTCTGCCGCGATGGCTTCGGCACGTTCCTCCCACGCAGCGCGGTCCAGCGGCCCGGTGGCGCCAAGGGCGCTGTCGCAACGCGACAGAACGGCCTCGGGCGCCCCCTTCAGGAGGATCATCCCGTCCTGCAGCACCGCCATGTAGCGATAGCGCGCGTCGAAGGGGATTGCCGCCTCGGGCGCGGGGCGGTCCTGCCAGGGCGCGCCCAACTTGCCGGCCAGTGCGAGCAGCGCCCCTTCCATCGGATCGCCCTCGACCCGCCAAGCACCGTCATGGCGGAGATGCGCGGTGTTGCAGAGCGCCGCGATGCGCCCCAAGCCAGGCAGCGCCGCACCGCTCGCTCCGGTGACGTCGCCTTCGGGCGCGTAGCCGGCGCCGCCGACTTCGGCATCGCCTTCGGCTGTGGCGATGCGCGCCACGACCATCTCGTTCCGGGTCAGCGTGCCGGTCTTGTCCGAGCAGATGACGGAAACTGCGCCGAGCGTCTCGATGGATGGCAGGCGGCGGATGATGGCGCTCCGCGCGGCCATCCGCTGGACGCCGATGGCGAGGGTGACTGTGAGGACCGCCGGCAGGCCCTCGGGGATTGCTGCGACGATCAGGCCGACGACGACGATGAAGCCCTCGGCGAAAGGCGTGCCGCGGACCAGGCTGGTGAAGGCCAGGACCAGGGCCGCGACCGCCAGCACGAAGCCGGTCAGCACTTTCGCAAAGCGGCTCATCTGGGCGATCAGCGGCGTCGTCAGCACCTCGACCGCGCTCATCATGTCGCTGATGCGGCCGATCTGCGTCGCCGGCCCCGTCGCCACTACGACGCCGGTGCCGGTGCCTTCGGCAATCATGGTGCCGCTGAAGGCCATCGAGCTGCGGTCGCCAAGCGGCGCCTCGGCCGCGACCGGGGCCAGCGCCTTGCGCACCGGCAGGGACTCGCCCGTCAGCATCGCTTCTTCCGCGGTCAGGTTCGCCACCTCGATCAGTCGCAGGTCGGCCGGCACCCGGTCGCCAGCCTCGATCAGCACGATGTCGCCCGGCACAAGCTGCGACGCATCCACCCCCTGCCGCTGCCCGCCCCGCAGGACCGAGGCGCGGGGCGCCAGCATGTCTCGCAGCGCCTCCATCGCCTGCTCGGCCCGTCCTTCCTGAACGAAGCCGATCACCGCGTTCACGATCACCACCGCGAGGATGACGCCCGTATCGATCCAGTGCCCCAGCAGCGCCGTGATCCCTGCAGCGATGATCAGGACCACGATCAGCAGGTTGCCGAACTGCCGCGCAAGCCGCGCCAGCGCAGAAGGCCGGGGCGGCTCGGGCAGCCGGTTCGGCCCGTGCCGCTCAAGACGCGCGGCGGCCTCGGCCGCATCCAGCCCAGCAGGCATGGTGCCTAGTGCCCGCAGCACCTCGTCCGCTGACATGGCCCAATGGTTCAGATCCTCTGCCTCTGACACATTCCTCACGGCGCGGTATATCCGCCATCGACGAGGTGATAGCTGCCGGTGATGAAGCTCGCGCGCGAGGACAGCAGGAAGCAGGTCAGGGCCGAGACCTCGGCGGGCGTGCCAATACGGCCCATTGGATGCAGCGCGGCCAGCCCCGCCATCACCTCGGCCGAGAGGTTCGCCGACAGGAGTGGCGTGTCGATGAAGGCCGGCCCGACCGCGTTCACCCGCACGCCCTTCTGCGCATATTCCATCGCCGCCGTCTTCGTCAGCCCCAGGAGCGCGTGCTTGGCCGCGACATAGGGTGCGGCATTGGCAAAACCGACCGAGCCGAGGATCGAGGACATGTTCACGATCGCCCCGCCGCCGGCGCGCTCCATCGCCGGGATCTGCCAGCGCATGCCATAGAAGACACCGTTCAGATTGATGTCGATCACGCGCCGCCAGTCTTCGGCCGGATATTCTCCGGTCGGCAGGCTCGGCCCGCCGACCCCGGCGTTGTTCACCGCCATGTGCAGCCCGCCGCCTTCGGCTTCGGCAAATGCAACGAGACCCTTCATCGCCGCCTCGTCCGTCACATCCGCAGGAAAGACCCGCGCCTGTCCCCCGGCCTCGGTGATTTCGCCGACCACCCGCTGGCAGCCATCTTCCTGAAGGTCGCTGACGACGACCAGCGCGCCCGAGCGCCCAAGCTCCAGCGCAATCTCCCGGCCGATCCCCGAGGCGGCGCCGGTGACGACGGCCGTGCGGCCAGAGAAGTCAAAGCGAAGGTCGGTCATGGTCTTGCTCCTTCCAAAAGCAGAGTCGGTGTGCCTGCAACGCACATGTTGCGCGTGGCCTTGGCACGGCTCCTTCTTAGCGAGATGGCAGGCCGCGACATTGACCTATGTCAGATCGCGGTGCGCTCTTATTCATGCCCGATGAAGGGCTTCTGGCGCAGAAAGCTGACCTTTTCGAGGCAGTCCAGGATGAAGCCCGCGACTTCCTGGCGGGTCACTCTTCGCAGTTGCAGCCCCGGTGGGATCTGCGTCACCACCCGAAGCGGCCCAGCCCCGGAGGTGCGGGCAAACGGCGCCGGCCTGACGATCGTCCAGTCGAGGCGGCTTCTCTCGATCATCCCCTCCTGCCGGTCCTTGTCGAGATAGCGGTTGCGCGTGAAGAGCGGAAAGATGATGCGGTTGTAGACGAGCCCGCCATGCCCCGTGCTGTCACCCGCTCCGATGCCGGTCACCGCAACGAGCCGCCGGAGGCCTGCAGCGTCCATCGCCTCGACCACCGCCGCCGTCGTGTCCGAGAAGAGGGTCGTCGGCGCGCGGCTGTCGATGCCGAGGCAGAAGACGACGGCATCATGACCAGTCATGTGTTGGCGAAGGAATGGCGCATCGGTCGGCTCACCCTTGACGACGTGAAGAGCCGCACCGGGCACCAGGCCGTTTCCGCTGCGGCTCTGCGCCGTGATCGCGTGCCCACGGGCCGCACCCCGTTCCAGCAGGCATCTGCCGACGCCGCCTGACGCCCCAATGACGAACAACCGCATCTTGCCTCCCGCATTGAAGTTCGTTGCCCGGATGAGCCGATGATCTGCCCTTCCGTCTTCTGCGCTTATATATTGAGCTGCGTTCCCGGGACTTGTTCCAGATCAAGCGCCTTCTGCAGTGACAACCAGACGCCGCTCACTCCAGCGCCAGCACCCCTTCCAGCACGTCGAAGGGGGCACTGACGATGGCGCCGAGCGCGGTCACGACAAATGCGCCGGCTTGCCGCAGCTCGCCAAGCTGGGCTCGCGTCGCTCCTCGGCTGCCGAGCCCGGAATAGCGGTCGTGGCGCAGCCCGTCCGTTGCCCGCAGCTCCGAGATGTCGATGATGGCGATGTTGTATGCCTCTGCGGCCTTCTGGACACGCGGATTCGCCACGTCCAGAACGCCAAGTCTCGCCTCGCCGCTGAGGCGGCCCGCAAGGATCAGGGCGCGATCGTCCCGCGCCACCAGGATCTTCATGGGTCGACGCATGGGGCCGATCACCGCCATCTGGGCGGCAAAGACATCCAGATCGATGTCCGGGCTTGCCAAGGTCACCGACAGCTGGTCCAGCACGTCCCCGCGCCCAGTCAGTCGCAGCTGTCGCATCGCCTCGACCATCAGCAGTGCGCCCATGGAATGCGTGAGAACGTCCACGTTCCCCAAGCGTGCGTCACCCGCCAGATCCACCAGCAGCTGGACCAGCGCATCGCGTGACACGATCACCGAGTCCCGGTCATGAAGGTATCCCTGCACCCGCGCCTCAGAGGGCCAGGCAAAGAGCAGCGGCTGGCCGCGGAGGATCTCGTCCGCCGACAACTGCGCGGTGCGCATCAGCGCTTCGGGAAAGTTCAGGTTGAAGCCGTGGATGAACAGGCTGATGTCGCGGGGGCGCGGACTGCCGGCAAGATGGTCGAGCAGTGCCTGCCGCGAGGTGATGATGGCCTGCCTTTCGACGGCTATGACGGGCGCGTGTCCCGCGGACTGCGTCACGCCCGGCTGGCGCCCCTGCGCCGCCGCGATGTGAAACAGCGCGTGGCTTGGGACGAGGCTGCGCGTCGTCGTAAAGACGTTGGCCGTCGGAGACAGCCGAGCGCGGGTGGTAACAGCCAGCACCTCGAACCGTTCGGCCTCGAGCAGGCTGCCGGGCGGGGGCGGGTTCATGAGTGACAGGTCTGCGCGCGGGGCGCAGGCCGCAACCGCCAGCACCGCCGTCACAAGCGCAGCACGACACCAGAGGCGCGATTCGCCCACCATGCATGTCCTCCCGACGATCATGTCGGGACGTTACCCACAACCTGCCAGAGAGCAACATCTTGCTGCCGCGCGGGATGTGCTCGTCGGACGCAAGACAAGCCGATCAGCACGAGAAGTGACCTGAGCCAACCGAAGGCGCGGCGAAGACCAAGGGCGGAAGCTCTTGCTATGTCGCTCGTCGCCGCCAGCACCGGACCGCGGCCAAGCCGGCTTCGGCGCAACCATGGCTGACCGCTACCGACACCTTCCGATGAGAATGACGGCCGGGATTGCTCGTGACCAGAAGGGAGCTAAACAAGCGGCATGTGAGACGACCCGGGGATGTTGATGATGCGTATCCTTCTTGCTGCAACTCTAGCAACTTTGCCCGCCGCTGCTGCTGTGGCTCGCGAGAGCATCAACTGCGTCGGGCAAAACCTGGCTTATCTTGCGCACGTGACAGAGCCTCTTGAGGAAACGACGCGCTCATATGCGCAAGGCGCGGTGCGCATCCTGATCCTTTCTGCGCCAGAGCCTGCCTGTTGCGGCACCGCCGTTGCCGTGCTGATGCCCGACCCCGCTGGATGGTGCCCGGATCTGCAGGCTGCTCATTACGGATGACGGGCAAGGCTGGGGCGGGATGACCTTCGGGCCTGGTGCGGCCAGCCATGATCCCGCCTCGGGTCTGCGGGTTCCGATGACGGCAACCATGTGGGACGGGGAAGGCTTCCACAAGGAGCCGCTTACTGTCTTTGTCGACCAGGCAACAGGCCGCGTCCACATGCGCTAAGCGTCCCACCGGCGGCGCGGGCGCCAACGCCGCGGAACCGCTTCGGCCAATTCCCACGCTGCGGATACAGCATGAAGATGTCGCTGCGCGTTGCACCACCGTCCGCTTTTTGGAAGCTGCACTGCAGCGCCAGCAATAGGATGACCGCCGGCTTTGGGCCGTCCTTGCAGATGGTTGGCCTGCAACGGGTCTCCTGGGCGTCGCCGCAGCGCCGCGCGTCGGCTCCGAGCCCATGGACGAAGCCGCTCGCGCGGCAATGGTGCCTTTGGTAAAGGTTGGACGCTGATCTGACCGTCGTGCATTTGGGAATGAACGATCCTGCCTGACGATTGGGGCCTTCTCAATCATCAGACAGGAGGCTTCCATGACAGAGGAGAGAGTAAGCCCGCTTCGTCAGCGGATGGTCGAAGACATGCGCATCCGCGGGATGGGCGACAAGGCACAGAAGTCCCACATCCGGGCGATCAAGGATTTCGCGGCCTTCCTGGGGCGATCACCCGATACGGCGACGCCGGAGGATCTGCGCGCCTATCAGCTCCACATGACCGACACCGGGGTCACGCCATCGACGTTCAACGTGCGGATCGTGGCGCTTCGGTTCTTTTTCGGCATGACCTGCGGGCGGGAGGAGATGAAGCGCTACATGCAATTCCGCACCGAACCGCGGAAGTTGCCCGTGGTGTTCAGCGTCGAAGAAGTGTCCGACATCCTGATGGCGGCGCCGGGGCCGGGCCTGAAGTATCGCGCCGCGCTCAGCATTTCCTATGGCGCAGGGCTCCGGGCCGCCGAGGTCTGCAACCTCAAGATCGGCGACATCGACAGTGATCGAATGCTGATCCATGTCGAGCAGGGCAAGGGCCAGAAGGACCGCAAGGTGATGCTGTCGCCAGGCCTGCTGAACCTACTGCGCGACTGGTGGCGCGAGGCCCGGCCGGAGGGTTGGCAGTTCCCCGGCAAGCCCAAGATCAACCCGATCTCGCCGCGCCAACTGAACCGCGCCTTCACCTCGGCCAAGCATATGGCCGGGGTCAAGAAGCCCGCCACCTTGCACACGTTGCGCCACAGCTTCGCGACGCATCTGCTCGAAGCCAACACGGACGTGCGCGTGATCCAGGTGCTGCTCGGGCATGCCAAGCTGACGACCACCGCCCGATATACCCACGTGGCCACCAAGACGATCCGTGACACCGTCAGTCCCTACGAGATGCTGGCCAGGTTGCAGGATCAGACGGTGAAGCGAAGCCTAGAGTGACCGGACGCCGGGGTGCCCCGGCCGAAGTTGGAGATCTCTGACATCTTTCGCGCCCATGGTCCCACGTGGCGGCAGGTCAATGCGGGGCATGTCAGCTTGATCCAGCTGAAGGTGATGTCGGCCATCGAAGCCTGCCGGACCGAGGCGCTCGGCGGGCATGTGGCGGGATGTGCCAAATGCGGCCACCAGCACATCGCCTACAATTCCTGCAAGAACCGGCATTGCCCCAAGTGCCAGGGGCCGGCGGCGCGGGACTGGATGGCGGCCCGTGCCGAGGACCTGCTCCCGGTCGAGTATTTCCACGTCGTCTTCACCCTTCCGGCCGAGATCGCGCAGGTCGCGTTCTGGAACAAGAAGGCGGTGTATGACCTGCTGTTCCGTGCTTCGGCCGAAACGGTCATGACCATCGCGGCCGACCCCAAGCGCATGGGCGCACGGGTTGGCATGACCAGCGTGCTGCACAGCTGGGGCTCGGCGCTGACGCATCATCCCCACATCCACATGATCGTCCCGGGCGGCGGACTGTCGCCCGACGGCGCCAGGTGGGTCGCCTGCCGCCCCGGTTTCTTCCTGCATGTGCGGGTTCTGTCGCGGCTGTTCCGACGCCTGTTTCTAGATGGGCTGATGCATCTGCACCGGGCCGGTCAATTGGCTTTCTTCGGCGATCTCGCCGAACTGGCCAGCGCGGACACCTTCACCGCCTGGCTCGCCCCGTTCCGCAGATCCGAATGGGTGGTCTTTGCCAAACCGCCCTTCGGTGGACCCGAGGCCGTGCTGGCCTATCTGAGCCGATACACGCACAGGGTCGCGATCTCCAACACCCGCCTGGTCAGCGCGGATGCCGATACCGTGGCGTTCCGCTGGAAGGATTACAGGATCAAGCGCGGCGATCGGCAAAAGGTCATGCGGCTGGCCACGCCGGAGTTCATTCGCAGGTTCCTGATCCACGTCCTGCCCGATGGCTTCCACCGCATCAGGCATTACGGCCTGCTGGCCAGCTCGGCCCGCAAGGCCAACATCACCAAAATCCGCGCCTTGCTCTGCGTCCAGCAGTCTGAACAGGTCGCCGTTCCGGAGCCAGAGCTTGAGATCACCCCGCACACCCTGCGCGAGCCATGCCCCTGTTGCGGCGGTCCCATGCGCATCATCGAGATCTTCAGGCGGGGACAGAAACCAATGTCGCGCGCGCCACCGAGGGAGCGGGCAGCATGACATATCGCCCGTCATCCGTCACGAAACAGCACCGGCTACACTCCGCAGACCCGGTCCGAACAGCGCGTGCTCGTTTACTTCCAACGTGGCACAAGGCGGCAACATCTCCAGAACGCACCGCCTCGTTGGGAGCATCAGCCGGGTTTAAGACCGTAGCCGGCACCTGCCTCGCCATCAGCAGCGCCCAGGATACAGCCGCCGCCGCGACCGCTCGCGCACTTTCTCCATAGCCTGATCCAAGACCCCGCGGCTTCCACCTTGGGAGGTTTTCCAACGCGGGTCGTGGTCGCGCCAGTGTGCAGCGTCCCAACGCGACCCGCATCGGAAAACCTTCACCAAACTGGCCGATGCTGCAAAACGCACCAACTATCGAAAAACCCGGAGAAGCGGTCATCCAAGACGCTCACCACGCCTCACACCCCGTGCGATAAATCCTTGCGATGGGAGGGGTGCTCTATCGGCAAACCAATCGATGCCTCGAAACCGGAGGCCGAACCAGGTCGTGGCGATTTCAAAACGAGCGAGCTTCCGACCCGGTTCGCGATGGCCGCGACGATGGCAAGGCCAAGTCCGCTGCCATCTGTGCTTGCGTTCGCCCGTTCGAAACGTGCCGTCAGGCGGTCGAGCATCTCGCGCGGCACGACGGGAGCATCGTTCGCGATGACAAGGTGGCCGTCCGCCATAAGGGTCACCTCGACCGCCGAATTCTCGGACCCGTGACGGAGGGCGTTTTCAACGAGATTGCGCAACAGGATGGCAAAGGCGTCGGGGTCGATATCGGACATCACGGCTCTCGGCGGCAGCGTCAGCGCGATGCGGCCCTCGCCAGTGGCGCGCCCAAGATCGTCCACCACTATGCGGGCGACCCCCCTAAGGTCCGCGCTCCGGTCCAGCCGTAGCCGCCCGCCTTCGACCCGCGCAAGCTGCATGAGGCGTTCGGAAAGCCGGGTCAGGCGCTTGAGCGTCGCCTCAATCTCGGCGGCACGCGCTTCGGTGGCCGGCTCCTGCGTCTCCGCCCTCAGCCGCTGCGCCTGAGCGATTGCGCCGGCCAGCGGCGTTCTCAACTCGTGGGCCGCGTTCGCGGCAAAACTGCGCTCGGCCTCGAACGCCTCGCGCAAGCGGGCCAGAAGGCCGTTGAGCGTCTTGGCCAATGGACCAATCTCCGTCGGCAGATCGTTGGCAGGAACCTCCGAGAGGTCGCGGGCGCCGCGCGCCTCCAGCCGAGCACGGAACCGGCGCAGCGGATCGAGGCTGAATTGAACGGCAAGAATGATCGCCACCAGCGCGATCGGCAGCACGATGATCAGCGGCAGGCCGAGGCCCATCTGGATCTCACGCGCGACCGACGCGCGATGGGCCAGCGGCTCGGCCACGGTGATCCGGATCGTGTCCTGAAGCGCTGCGTCGCTGTAGAACCGGTGGGTGGCGGTCTGCCGAAACCCGCGCCCGTCCCAAGGCGGGAACACGGCAGGGTCGGCCGCATGAGATTGCAGCAGGATGCGCCCCTCGCCATCGCGCACGAGGTAGGTGAAGAACTCGTCGTGCTCCCGGATGGGCGCGAGCCGCTGCGTCACGCCCTGATCTTCCCGCCCGACGATATCGGTCACCGCCAGCGGGAGAATGCGTTCCGCCGTCTCGCGCAGGGCACTGTCGAAGACCTCGTCCAGCTCACCTCTGACGATGACGGCAGTCAACGTCGCCGCGAGCAGCCACAGCACCGTCAGCGCCAGGCCGAGCGACAGGCCGAGTCGGCCCTGAAGGCTCGCAGGCCATTTCATGATTTGCCGAGCCTGTAGCCCATGCCACGCTCGGTCTCGATAACGGAAGCCCCAAGCTTCTTGCGCAGGCGGCTCACATGGACCTCGATGGTGTTGCTCTCCACTTCGGCGTCGAAGGCATAGAGCTTTTCTTCCAGCTGTGCTTTCGAAAGAAGCTGCCCCGGCCGTGCAAGAAACGCCTCGAACAGCGCCCATTCACGGGCGGTCAGGGGGACAAGCTTGCCATCGCGGTGGATGCTGCGGGCCGCGAGGTCGATCTGCAGCGCCCCGAGCGACACGAGAGGGTTGGGATCGCCGCTGTAGCGCCGGGCGACCGAGCCGATCCGGGCGGACAGTTCGGCAAGGTCGAAAGGCTTCACGAGGTAGTCATCCGCGCCCGCGTTCAACCCCTCGATCCGGTCCGAAACCTGGTCGAGCGCGGTCAGAATAATGACGGGGGTCACGTCGCCGCGCGCGCGCAAGCCCTTGAGAAACCCGATGCCACGGCCATCAGGCAGCATCAGGTCGAGCAGGATCAGATCGAAGGCAGTGGTTCGCACCGAATCGCCCGCCACATCGAGACGCGTAACCCAATCCACCGACTGGCCATCCGCCGCGATCTGATCGCGCACTGCGGCTCCCAGTACCATGTCGTCTTCGATCAGAAGGATGCGCATCCCGTTCTCCGCACTTAACCGGTGGCCTTCAATGATCCGGCAGGCTGACGTGAAGCTGAAGCGGGCACGTCAAGCCGCTTCAGGCTGCCGTCAGCTTTGTGGTGCAGTAATCTCATCGAGATGGCCGTGACGAGGAGTTTGGCCCATGAAGAAGACATTGACAATTCTTGGCTTTCTCGCGGTCTTCCCGGCCAGCGTCGCCCTGGCGGACGATGACTGCTTCGTGCCGATGGCCGATTGGCAACCGCGAGACGCGGTGACGCGGCTTGCGGAAGATAACGGCTGGACCGTGCGCCGCATCAAGATCGACGACGGGTGTTACGAGATCGACGGCCGCGATGCCGAGGGTCGCCGGATCGAGGTGACCGTGCACCCGTCAACCCTGCAAATCATAGAGTTCGAATTCGAGGATGATGACGATGACTGAAACTTCCGCCTCCGGGCACGCTGCCGGCAGAGGTGGTGCGGATGGCACGATCCGGGTCTGGGATCCGCTGGTGCGGGTCTTCCATTGGGGCCTGGTCGCGGCCTTTGCCGTCGCCTACCTGACAGCCGAGGAGCTTTCCACCGTTCACGAGATCGCGGGCTACACCGTGGCGGGACTGGTGGTCTTTCGCCTAATCTGGGGCTTCGCCGGAAGCCGGTACGCCCGGTTTTCACAGTTCCTGAAAGGTCCGTCTGCCACGGTCGGCTATCTGGGTGACATGCTCGGCGGCCGGGAACGCCACTACCTGGGGCACAACCCTGCAGGCGCGGCGATGATTGTCGCGTTGCTGCTCACGTTGTCCGGAACCGCTTTCAGCGGATGGCTGTTGGAAGATGAAAACCGCATCGCCATGCTGCCTGCCCTGCCACAGATCGTGGCGCCGGCCTGGGCCGACGATGATGGCGACGAGCGCGAGGAATATGGCGAGCGGGGCGAAGGGGGCGAAAGTGCCGTGGAGGAACTGCACGAGGTGCTCGCGAACCTCATGCTGTTTCTGATCGCGGCGCATGTCGCCGGCGTGGTACTGGCGTCGTTCCGCCACCGCGAGAATCTGGCGCGGGCCATGGTGACCGGCGAGAAGCGCGCGCCCGGCCCTGGCGACATCGCCTGAGCGTTCCCCCGGCCGCTTCGTCCCAACGGCCGCACTGGCCCCGCCGAAATCGGCGGGGCCTTTTTCGTACCTGACGGCAAGCTGAAGCGGTCTGCACGATTCCGTCAGGAAGCCCTCAGGTCCGGCCGCCAGATTGGCTTCAGCAGACGAAAGGAGACCCTGCCATGAAAAAGACCCTGACACTTCTGGTCGCGTCCACGGCGCTGACCACCGCGATCGGCGTCCCCGCCTGGAGCGCGATGCAATCCCCGCCCGGCGTCCTTCGGCCCGTCGCCGCTCTCTTCGATGACGCCCCGCAAGCGATGCCGCTCGTTCTCGTCGCGGCCACGACGACGACGACGATGACGACCGCTGGCGGGACGGTTCTCGTCGCGGCCACGACGACGACGACGATGACGACGATGACGACGATGACTGCGACGACGATGATGACGACGACGATTGTCAGGGCGGCGCTCGCAATCCCGCGCCCGCCGGCACGGTCGCCCCTCCGCAGAACGGCCTCTTCGGCAACGGTGCGCCGCCGCAGGTTCAGGTGAACTGAACCGCTCCGAAGTTCCTCTCCGAACAAGGATCCATACGATGAAATCGCTTCTCGCCACGCTCGCGCTGACCACGGCGCTGACGCTCCCCGGCCTCGCCATGGCGCGTCCGGTGACGCTCACCACGATCCTCAACAATTACGGCGGCGACGGGGCCTATCTCGCGCTCTACGTCACCGACACCTCGGGCGCCTATGTCGGCAGTCTCTGGATGGCTGGCGGCAAGTCCAAGTACTACGAGCACCTCAGCGACTGGTACCGCGCCACCGGCGGCGACACCGCGCAGGTGAACGGCATCACCGGCGCCAGCGTCGGCGCGGGCCGCACGCTCGAGATCACGCTCGACCTGGCCGACGCGCTCTTCGACGCGGGCTACACGCTCCACATCGACGCGGCCGTCGAGGACATGCGCGACAGCCCGAACGAGGTGGCCGTCCCGCTCACGACCGACGGCGCCGGCACGCCGGTGCAGGGCCGCCGCTACATCGCCAGCTTCGCCTACGACATGTGAGGAGCGGGGCCATGATCCGTGCACTCCATCGCTGGCCGGGTCTTCTGGCCCTTGCGCTCGTCACCATCCTGAGTCTGAGCGGCGCGGCGCTGTCGGTCTTCCCAGCGGCCGAACGGCTTGCCGCACCGCAGGCGGAAGCCGGACTGACCGTCGCCGCCCTCGCGGACCGCATCCAGACGGTCTATCCGGGCGTCGAGCAGATCCGCCGATCACCCTCGGGCCGGATCACCGCCTACTGGTTCGACCAGGGCGCGCCGGGCGCTGCCGTGATTGACCCGGTGACCGGTGAGGGCGTGGCCTCGGCCGACCCGAACCAGGCCGAACGCTGGCTCACCAACCTGCACCGGTCGCTGTTCCTCGGGGACGGCGGGCGCATAGCCATGGCTGCAGGGGCTGCCGCGATGCTGATCCTCTCGCTCTCCGGTGCGGCGCTGGTCGCGCGGCGGACGGGCGGCTGGCGGCACTGGTTCGCGCGCCTGCGCGGTCCGCTCGCGGGCAGGCTGCACGTCGAGATCGCCCGGATCGCCGTCGTCGGCTTCGTTCTGTCTTCCACGACCGCCCTCTGGATGACGGCGTCGACCTTCGATCTCCTGCCGGATGGCAGCGCCATCCCGGCCATGCCGACCGAGGTCAGTGGAGCGACGGGGTTTGCGCCGGACCGAATGGCCACGCTGCAGCAGACGCCCGTCGCCGAGTTGCGCGAACTGAGCTTTCCCTATCCCGGCGACGCGACGGACGTGTTCACGCTCAAGACCGACCGGGGCACCGGCTATCTCGACCAGGGCGACGGAGACCTCCTGGCCTGGGCCGACCTCACGGGATGGGAGCGCGTCTCGGAGACCATCTACATGCTGCACACCGGACAGGGCGCGGCGACGCTCGGCCTGGTGCTCGGCCTCATGGCGCTCGGCGTGCCCGCGATGGGCGCGACCGGCGTGCTGATCTGGCTCGCCGGGCGGCGCGGTCGGCCGCGCATCCGAGGCAATCAGCCCGCGGGACGTGCCGAGACGATCCTGCTCGTCGGCAGCGAGGGCGGCAGCACCTGGGGATTTGCGGCCACGCTCCACACCGCACTGACGCAAGCCGGGCAGAAGGTACACACAGCGCCGATGTCGGCCTTCGCGCCAGAACGCTACGCTACGGCCCAGCGGATCATCCTGCTCGCCGCAACCTATGGCGACGGCGCGGCGCCCGCCTCGGCGAAGGGCTTTCTCGAGCGGCTAAACGCTTCCGACAGGGCGCCGGACATTTCTCTGGCGGTGCTCGGCTTCGGCGACCGCAGCTTTCCTGCCTATTGCGCCTTCGCAAGGGACGTCGCGGCAGCGGCGCAGGCGAAGGGTTGGCCCGAGCTTCTGCCGCTCGACACAATCGACCGGCAATCGCCGCAGGATTTCGCGCGCTGGGGCCGGGCGCTCGGAGACGTGCTCGGCATTGCGCTCGAACTGACGCACCAGCCGGTCCAGCCGCAAACGACCACGCTGACCCTCGTCTCGCGGCGCGACTACGGCGCTGAGGTGCCGGCCCCGACGGCGATCCTCCGCTTCGCGTTTCCCCGCGTCTCGCTCGGGCAACGGCTGCTCGGGGGCGGGTTCGCACGGTTCCAGGCGGGTGACCTGATCGGCATTCTGCCCGAAGGCGGGACCGTCCCGCGGCTCTATTCGCTCGCCTCTGGGCGCCGCGACGGCTTCATCGAGATCGTGGTCAAGAAGCATCCCGGCGGCCTCTGCTCGGGTCAGCTCACAGCGCTGGAACCTGGCGACACGGTGAGCGCCTTCTTGCGCCCCAACCCCGGTTTCCGTCCGGGGCGGAGCCGGGCGCCCCTGATCCTGATCGGCGCAGGGACCGGCATCGGGCCGCTAGCGGGCTTTGTGCGCGGCAATACGCGCCGCAGGCCGATCCACCTGTTCTTCGGCATGCGCCATCCCGACAGCGATTTCTTCTACGGCGAGGAGTTCCCCGGATGGCAGGACGAAGGGCGTGTAAGCCGGCTGGTCACCGCCGTCTCGCGCGGGGCGCGTCCCCATTACGTCCAGGACGCGCTGCGCAGCGAGGCCACTCAGGTCGCAGAGCTCATCCGCAATGGCGCGCGCGTGATGGTCTGCGGCGGACGGGACATGGCCGCCGGCGTGGCCGAGGCGCTGGCCGAGATCCTCGCACCGGCCGGGCTGACGCCGGCGGTCCTGAAGGCGGAGGGGCGGTATGTCGAAGATGTCTACTGAGCTTACGAGGCACGCCCTGAATGGGGCGACCATGGGCACGCGCTGGTCGGCGCTGTTCTTCGCAGGGCCCGGTCTCGACACGGCGGCGATCCGCACGGCGCTGCAGGCGGCCGTGGACGAAGTGGACGGACAGATGTCGACCTGGAAGCCCGACAGCGGCCTGATGCGGCTCAACGCGGCGCCGGTGGGCGAATGGATCGCGCTTCCCGCGCGGCTCGCCGAGGTGCTGCGACTCGGCCTAAAGATCGGGCGCATATCCGGCGGCGCGTTCGACATCGGCATGGGTGACGCGGTGACGGCCTGGGGGTTCGGGCCGAAGACGGCCGCGCCCGAGGGCATCCGCGCCGCGATGAAAACCCCGCGCCGCCCGGCGGATCAGGCTCTGGAGTTCGAAGGCGACCGCATCTGCAAGGTCGCTCCCATAGCGCTGGATCTGAACGGCATAGCCAAGGGCTACGGCGTGGACCGTTTGGCCGAAACCCTGCGCGATTACGGGATCGCCGACGCCCTCGTCGGGGTCGATGGCGAGATGCGCGCGATGGGTCTCCGGCCTGACGGCGAGGCCTGGAGCATTGCGGTCGAGGCGCCGGACGCGGAACGCCGGACGCCGCATTCGATCCTCGCGCTGCAGGATGCCGCCGTCGCCACCTCCGGCGATTATCGCCACTGGGTCGAGGTTCAGGGACGACGCCTGTCGCACACAATGGACCCGAGGCGCGGTGCGCCGCTGATCGCATCGCCGGCCTCCGTCACCGTCGTTGCCCGCAGCTGTGCCGAGGCCGATGCCTGGGCGACGGCGCTCATGGTGCTCGGTCTCGGCAAAGGGGCCGAACTCGCAAGAAAAGAAGGGCTCGACGCCCTGTTCCTCTTGCGCGAAGATTGCGGGAGCGTGAGGGGCGTGGGAGTCGGACGACTTTTTTCCGAAGAGCCAGCGGCGATTACCCCTGCAGAGGGGAGATAGGCCGCATGGAGACGACAAGGACTGACCGCTTAAAGACCGCTATCCTGCTCATTGCCGCGACCGGCCTGTTTGCGGGACTTGCGTTCTACTTTTCCGGCCGACCCAACGCTGCGAACCTGATCTGGATCGCCGGCGTCGTTCCAGCGCTCGCCGCGCTCGTGGTCGAGATCCTGCGCAGCCTGCGCTCCGGCGAGGTGGGCCTCGATATCGTCGCAGCGCTGTCGATGTCGGCGGCGCTCGTCTTCGGCGAGACCCTCGCCGCGGCGGTGGTCGCGGTGATGTATTCCGGCGGCACATTCCTCGAAGCCTTCGCCGAAGGCCGCGCCCGGCGCGAGATGCACGACCTCCTCTCCCGCGTGCCGCGGACCGCGACCCGGCACCGCAACGGCGGGCTGGAGGAGATCCCGCTCGACCACATCGCGCCCGGCGACCGCCTCCTGATACGTCAGGGCGACGTGGTGCCGGTGGACGGCAAGGTGGCCTCGGAGACGGCCTTCGTCGACACCTCAGCGCTGACGGGCGAGTCCCTGCCAGTGCGCCTCGCCCACGGCGCCGAAGCCATGAGCGGCTCCACAAACGCAGGCGAGGCGTTCGATCTGACGGCGACGAGAGAAGCCAAGGACAGCACCTATGCCGGGATCGTCCGGCTGGTCGAGGAGGCGCAGGCCTCGAAGGCGCCGATGTCGCGGCTGGCCGACCGTTGGTCGCTGGGGTTTCTGGCGGTCACGGTCAGCATTGCCTTTGCTGCATGGTGGTTCACCGGCGACCCGATCCGGGCCGTCGCCGTGCTCGTCGTCGCCACGCCCTGTCCGCTGATCCTGGCCGTGCCTGTGGCGCTGGTGGCCGGGCTGTCGCGTGCCGCGCATTTCGGGGTGCTGATCAAGGGGGCGGGACCGCTCGAGACGATGGCGCGCATCCGAACGCTGATCCTCGACAAGACCGGCACGCTGACGGACGGCCGGCCGCAGATCGTCTCGATCGATAGCCACGACGGGATGGCGGAGGACGACATACTGCGCCTCGCTGCAGCGCTCGACCAGGCGTCCAAGCACCCCGTGGCGCAGGCCATCGTTGCGGCCGCGAAGGCGCGCGGCTTCACGCTGCCGGTTCCGTCGGACGTGGCTGAGATCCCGGGTGAAGGCGTCGTGGGCCATGTCGAGGGCCGGAAGGTCATCGTCGGTGGCGACGGCTTCGTGGCCGCGCGCGTGGGGCGCCAGCCGGGCGATCATTCCGCCATTGCCGCCGGTTCGGTTCTCGTCGCCGTCGCCGTCGACGGGCAAATGGCAGGGCACCTCGTGATGTCCGATCCGCTGCGCGAGGGTGCGGGCGCCATGCTCGACGGTCTGCGCCGCGAGGGCATCGCGCGTATCCTGCTCGCCACCGGCGACCGCGCGGACGTGGCTGAGCGCGTGACCGAGGGGCTTGGCCTCGACGGGCTGCGCGCCGGGCTCACGCCCGACCAGAAGGTTCTGCTGGTTCTCTCCGAGCGCAAGCGCGGGCCCGTGATGATGGTGGGCGACGGCGTCAACGACGCGCCGGCTCTCGCAGCGGCCGATGTGGGTGTCGCGATGGGCGCACGCGGAGCCGCTGCATCGGCGGAGGCGGCAGACGTCGTGCTGCTCGTCGACCGTATCGACCGGCTCGGGCCGGGGATCGAGATTGCGCGCGGTGCGCGCCGCATCGCTGTCGAAAGCGTTGTCGCCGGAATCGGCCTGTCGGTCATGGGCATGATCGCCGCGGCTTTCGGCTATCTCACTCCGGTGCAGGGGGCGCTCCTGCAGGAGATCATCGACGTCGCCGTGATCCTGAACGCCCTGCGCGCGCTGCGCATCGCGCCCCATGAGCCCACTATCCCGAATCCAAAGGCTGTCTCCTCCGGGCAGGCCGACATCGCGCAAGGAGCCACGCCATGAGCCGCCTCTCGCATTCCGAAATCCACATGGTGCATCGCATCGGCTGGCTGCGGGCCGCCGTTCTCGGAGCCAACGACGGACTGGTGTCGACTGCGAGCCTCGTTGTCGGCGTCGCCGCGGCAGGATCGGGAAAGCCGGAGGTCCTGATCGCGGGGCTGGCTGGCCTCGTGGCCGGTGCGATGTCCATGGCGGCAGGAGAATACGTCTCGGTCAGTTCCCAGACCGATGCGGAACAAGCCGATCTTGCCCGCGAGACCCGCGAGCTGGCGGAAACGCCTGAGGCAGAGCTCGAGGAGCTCACCCGGATCTACGTTGACCGGGGGCTGGATCGCGACCTGGCGGAGAAGGTGGCCCACCAGCTGACCGAACGCGACGCGCTCGGATCGCATGCCCGCGACGAACTCGGCATCTCCGAGACGGTGATGGCCCGCCCGATCCAGGCCGCCTTGGTGTCGGCCCTGACCTTCGCCGTGGGCGCCGTGCTTCCGTTGATCGTCGCGCTGTTGGTGCCGGAAACCCGGATCGGGCTTCTAGTGGCGGCATCGTCGATCATCGGGCTTGCGGTTCTCGGCGGGCTCGGCGCGTCAGCCGGCGGAGCCGGCGTGGTGCGTGGGGCCGCAAGGGTGACGTTCTGGGGCGCGCTGGCCATGGGCGCGACGGCTGCGGTGGGGGCGTTGTTCGGCGTCTCAATAGGATAGGAATGTTTCGCACCGGCCATGGGCTTGCTTTGGGTCCATTGGTCACCTTACCTAGACTTCGCTGGAGGAACGGAAAGACCCAACAGTCTCGCCAATGCGCTGAGGGTCATTTAGCGTACAGTTGATATACAATCCGCTGTCAAGGTCCTCAAAGCGTATTGGAGCAGACCTTCGTTTCCGCGATCCAGACGGCTGCTTGGTCCGCTCAGCCGCCGCCCGGCCAGCGAAAATGCTGCACCGATGATCGAACGGCAGGTCTGGTGAATGCTGCATTGCAGCGTCGAGCCATCTCGACTGTCGGCAATGGGCCGACCCTGCCGAGCGGCCTTGGCCGAGGTTGAATAACAGTGCCGCAGCGCCGCAGGTCGGGTCAGAGCCATCGGAGACATTCGTTCACGGCGCAGTGAATGCATCTGCAGCATGGGCATTCGGTTCTTTGCCCATACTTTCGACCTCCGCTTACATAAGGATGCAAATTTCCTCATAGCCGCCGTTCGTGCTTGGCGCAGCAAAGTGGTCAGATCGAACCTAGACGAGTTACTGCATCCAGAGGCGAGTACGAGACTGGAAGATGCAAGGAGCCAGACATGCCAACACGACGCCTGTTTCTCGGGGCTGCCATGGTGGCGGGTTTGGTTACCTCGGCCCGTGTCCAAGCTGCGGCGCTCGACAGGGGATGGTCAAAATGGGTTCGATCTTACGTGAACGGCGGCCGCGTCATTGATCGGCGCCAGGATGGGATCACGCATTCCGAAGGCCAGGGCTACGGGCTTTTGCTCGCGCAGGCGTTTGGTGATCGCAAGGTTTTCACGGAGCTTGAGGAATGGACTGAACGCCACCTGGCAGTGCGGCAGGACCGGTTGATGGCGTGGAAATGGGTGCCGGATCCTCACACCAATATTGCAGACTGGCATAATGCGACGGATGGCGATCTGTTTCGAGCCTGGGCACTGCTGCGCGCGGAACGGGACTCCGGATGGTCCGGATATCGGGAAACCGCACTTGCCATCGCTCATGATATCGCTGAACTGTGCCTGACCGCCGACCCCAGGGCACCAGCCGAGTGGCTCCTGGTGCCGGGCGCCGAGGCCCGTCGCAGCCCGAAGCGGGTCCTCTTCAATCCCTCCTATATCCTGCCCCGCGCGCTTCGAGAGCTGGGGGCCGCTGCCGGGGAGCCGCGCCTGATCAAGGCCGCGGAGCATGGCGAGACGGTGCTGGCTGAGTTGGCGATGACAGGATTTCTGCCCAACTGGGTGGATGTCACGCTATCAGGGTTCGTCAAGCCGCTCGAGCACGACCTGCTATGGGGGTATGATGCCCTTCGTATCCCGCTTTACCTGACGTGGTCTGGCCGCGCCGATCATCCGGCCGTTGGTCTGGCGCGCGAGCTGATGGAACGGGGCAGCATCCCGGATCATCTCGCCGTGGAGGCTTCCCCGGACGGGCAGATCTTGGCGCAGAGCAACAAACCCGGTTTTCTGGCGTTGCACGCGCTTGCGCACTGCCGAGACGTGCCGGATCGGAGGCCGGACGGCAGCGACTATTACTCGGACAGCCTGCTGATGCTGGCCCAGGTGGCGCAGCGCGAAGGTCAATGCAAGGTTTGAACCACAGGCAACAAGAAAAATCCGAAGCACTAATCGAACTTGGTTAATTTCTAGCGGCATACCGTTTAGGTTGAGTGACACAACCGGATCGAACCAAGGCGACGCTCATGAAGTATGGAAGACTGATCATCGGCATTGTGGCCGTCATCACAGCCCTTTGGATCATCCTGGGCGAGCAGATGTCAGGCGCCAGCGCCGATGCAGTGGTCAACGCCCCTGTGGTGACCGTCCGCGCTCCGGTCGCTGGCAATCTGCAGATGCCGGCGCGCCAGTTGGGGTCGCGGGTCAGCCGGGGCGAGGTTCTGGCCAGCCTTCAGGATCCCATTGTGGATCGGATACGCCTAGACGATCTGTTGATGGAGGCCCGGTTGGAAGCGGCTGCCGAAGCGCAGATCGCGGCTTTGCTGTCGGAGACGCAATCTATCCGGGAGCATCTGGCCGAACAAACCCGGAGCGACCGTGCCCGTCGACTGGAGGAACTGCGCGAGCATCTGTCCCATGCCGAAGCACGCCTGACCATCTTGGAAACTGGCGGAGTGACGCTGGAGAATGAAGATCAGCAGCTGCTCGATGCCGTTGCGCAGGATGCCGATCGTCTGCCAGGTGAGCCGAGACTGGACGCTCTGGTCCTCGACCATGCACGCGAACGGGTGGACGTCCTGCGGATTGCGCTTCGGGCCGCCGAAGAGAATGTGTTTCTCCGCGATGGCAACGATGCCGGGCAGCGCCTGCGGGAGTTGGACAAAGACATTGCCATTCTAGCCTCGCACCTCGCAGAGGCCCAGGAGCGCAGCGCTGCCGTCCGGGAGCGGGCGGATCGCGAGCGGATCCGCGTCAATGGCCTGACCGGTGGTGATCTTCAGGCTCCTGTGGATGGCCTCTTCTGGGAGGTGCTGGAGGCCGATAGCGTTACAGTCCAGCGCGGTGATCCTCTCCTGCGGCTGGTGGATTGTCAGGCGACATTGGTGACAGTTTCTGTGACCGAACGCGTCTACAACGGCCTGACGGTCGGTCAGGCGGCGACGTTCAGGCTTGGCGGCACGTCCGAGGTGCTTGACGCCACGATCAGCCGCCTTGCCGGCAGCGGGGCTGCCGCAGTTTATCGCAGCCTGGCCGTGGCTCCCAGCCAGCGTCACCTCGAGCGGTATGACGTGGCCCTAATCGTTCCCGCACTGCGGCAGGCAGGGCCGGAAGGCTGCATGATCGGGCGCACCGGCCGCGCCTTCTTTGAAACCCGCCCGCTGGACGGGCTGCGCAACCTGTTCCGCTGATATGCTTCCGTTTCCTCACCTGACTGAACTCGGCTCCAGCTGGACCCATGTGCTGCTGGCGCTCGGCGCAGGCCTCATCCTGCCCTCGGTGGTCGATCCGACCAACAATCGCCACCGGGCCGCCCTGATGGGCATCTCCTTCCTTCTGGCTCTCCGCTATGTCTGGTGGCGAGGGACCGAGACCTTGGCGCCGGCTGGGTGGACCATCGACATGCTGGCCAGCTGGTCATTGTTTGCACTGGAGATGCTGGCTCTCATTGGCTCGATCAGCGCCTTCACCATCATGTCGCGCATCCGCCTGCGCAGCGAGGAGGCCGATGCGCATGAAGGATGGTGGGGCGAGCAGGAGCCCCGCGTCGCCATCCTGATCGCCACCTATAACGAAGAGCTGGAAATCCTGGAGCGGACGATCGTTGGTGCCCGGTCGCTGCGCCACAAGAACAAGGAGGTGCTGGTCCTCGACGACAGCCGGCGCGATTGGCTGCGCGACTATTGCGCTGAACAAGGCGTGCGCTACATGCGCCGGCCTGACAACAAGGGCTCCAAGGCCGGTAACATCAACCACTGCCTGGATCGCCTGGCGGAGGACCCGGTGCCGCCGGATTTCGTGGCGGTGCTGGACGCGGACTTCGTGCCCCACCGCGGCTTCATCTCGCGCAGCCTGGCGCTGTTCCATGATCCCAGGGTGGCCTTGGTCCAGACGCCGCAGCACTTCTTCAACGCCGACCCGATCCAGCACAATCTCGGCATCAGCCGCTCCTACCCGGACGAGCAGAGGTTCTTCTTTGACTACATGCAACCCTCGCGCGACGCCTGGGGGATTGCGATCTGCTGTGGCACTTCGTCGATCTGCCGCTGGAGTGCCCTTCGAGAAATGGGTGGCTTTCCCACGGAAAGCGTTACCGAGGACTTCCTGCTGACGCTGGCCCTGCAGGAGCGCGGCTGGAAGACTGTTTATCTGGCCGAGCCGCTGACCGAAGGTCTGGCGCCCGAGGGGCTAAAGGAATACGTCACGCAGCGCGCCCGCTGGTGCCTGGGGCTGATGCAGATCGCCCGCTCTAAATATGGGCCTCTGGCCAAGAACAATTTGCGCCTTCGCGACCGCTGGAGCGTGATCGACTCGGTGTTCTTCTGGTTGACCAGCTTTCCCTTCCGGATAGCCGTTGTCGTATATCCGCTGCTTTACTGGTTCTTCAACGTGATCGTGGTGAACGCGACGCTGACAGACGTGATCAGCTACTTCGGCGTCTATTTCGTCTGGTCGTTTCTGGCACAGCGGACGTTGATGCCTGGCATGTTCGTGCCCGTTCTTCACGACACCAGCCAGCTGATCGGCGCCCTTCCCATCAGCCGGGCGGCCTTCACGGGGCTCTTCCGGCCCAAGGGCCATCCTTTCTCGGTCACGGCCAAGGGCGGCGACCGGACCAAGGTCATCGTGCAGTGGGAGATGATGTCCCCGTTCCTGGTTTTGCTGGTCCTGACGCTTCTCGGCTTGACGCTGGGCATCTTCGTGGACCGCTTCGCCTTCAACGATGCAGGCGACGGCAAGTGGGTGGTCATCTTCTGGACGATCTACAATGTCTTTGTGTTGCTCATGACGATCTTGGCCTGTGTCGAGCTGCCCCGCCGTGAGCGCCACATCGCTGATCTGCCGGACCGGGGCATCCTAGTCACGGATGGCGACATTCGCCGCCAGTGGATCAGCTCACTGACCATGGAGGAGGCGCGGCTGCGCGGAAAAATCTATCCGGTTGGCGCAACAGGCCTGCTGCGGCTGCGTGATGTTGGCGATGTGCCAGTCGAGGTCATCGCGCAGACGGTAGACGGCAATCGGGTCCGGCTGAGGCCCACGCCGGTGCAGCGCGAGGCGCTGATGATCCGCTTTTACGCTGAAGGGGCTGCACCCGGCACAGGCCGGGCGCAATTGGCGGGACTGCTGGCCGGGCTGGGGCAGCGCTTGTCGTTCAGCGATCGTCGCTGACGCGATCCTGCTGAAGCTGGGTCAGCGCCGCCGACAGCAGCGCGGCTTCGCGGGTGACGTGGAAGCTCGGAGGATATTCCTGAGAGCCGTCCGCGATGCGCTGCGCAGAGGCGGCAAGCTGGGCGAAGGGCGTCCTGACAGCACGCGTGACAAGAGCGGTCAGCAGCCCGATCAGGGAAACGGCGACCCCAAGCGCGTAAAGCGCCCCGTTCCGGATCAGGTCGACGCCGATATCAAGGCGCTCGGCATCCAGCCGTCCCACCATCCGCCACCCGAAGTTCGGCAGGTCTCCGTAAGACACCTCCGGCACCAACGCCGAGAAATACTCCCGCCCATCAGGCCAGGTCTCGCGTCCTCCAGACTGTACGCCGGTCTGCGCCGCGCCCAGGATCTGCAACTCCGCTGTGTCTGGTGCCTCATCCGTTGAAGAGGCAGATATGTCGCCAGAGGGATTGATCAGGTAGAGGTCAATGCCAAAGGTTTCCGAGGTCTCGCGCAGATGTTCGGCCAACCAGGTCGCGTTGATGTGCATGCCGACGACGCCGATCAGATCACCATTGGCGTCCGTGACCGGTCTGGCCAGATCGATGAAGCGCAGCGGCTCGTCCCCTTCACCTCCGAGAAGCTGGGCCAGAAGCACTGCGTCATGAACATCGCCCGCAAACCCACCGCTGAGGCCGTTGCGATACCAGGGCCGCTCGCTGACATCCTGCCCGATCAGCAAGCCATTCGTCGCCGCGATGACTTGGCCGCTCAGATCGGCAAAGCCCGCCCAGGAGATGCGGCTGCCGTCGCCGCTCGCCCCTGTCATCAGGTAGGTCAGCTGCTCCGGGTTCAACTCGTCAACCCTTTCCGTCAGGAACGCCAGGTCACGCCAGTCGCGCTCGAGGGTTCGGGCCAGGCCCTCGGCGGCGGCGGTGGTGCGGAAGCGGGCCGCATAATCCAGGGTGCTGTCAGTAAAGCGGTCGCCGCGAAGGTATGCAAATGCCATGGGAACCAGGCACATCACCAGGATGCAGGAAAGCGCAAAGCCGACAAGAGCCTTGCGCAGGGTCAGGGTTGGCAGCTGGGTCATGGCACCTCAGAACGTGTTGATGGAGAAGCCGGCAAAGACTTCGTCAGAGCTCAGTTTGTAGCCGAGCCGGACGCTGAGCGGCCCGTCAGCGATGCGTTTTTGAAAGGCCAGGGTGGTCTCGTGGTAAGTGTCGCTTCCGCCGCGTGACAGCTCGACGCCAAAATTGCCTGGTGCAAATGTCAACTGTCCAAGCAGAAACCAGGACTGGTGAACCGAGCTGACATCAGCCAGCAAATAGGTGGATCCGAAGGAGGTGGGGGTGTAACGCTCGAGCGACAGCTTGAGGCCGGCCTGAACATCATCGCCCTCATCCTGCTCGTGCTGAAAGCCGATGGTAGGACCGACCTTCATGACGGCAATATCCGCCAGCGGCAGCGCATAGGTGAGGCTGATCGCGCCAGAATGCCCATCCTCGTAGTTGGAAAAGTTCAGCCCGTAGTTCAGGGAGCTGCGGCTCACCGAAGCAACCACGGATTGGGTGCGCCCACCCGCATCTCCTTGGAGGAAATAGCCGTCGGCGGCGGCAGTCTGACCCAGAAGGCATGCCAAGCCCGCTGCCGAGGCTATTGTTCGAACCTGCGCCATCGAAACTCCCTTATCATATCTGCTTAAGGATAGCTTAATCATGAATCAGCGCTACAGCCTAGAGTTGAAAGTGACCCGGCATTGGGCGCTCCGAAGCAGATGTCTGCTTCACCCAGATTTGCACCAGCCATACTGTATCTATGTCAGGTAGCTCGCTGCCCGTCAGGTTTAGGCAACTGCTATGGCACAGACTTTTTTTGCATCTGCAGCGTATGACCGCTTGGTCCGCATTGCTGCCACACAACCCGTGAAAATGCTGCCCCGGGGATCGAATGACTGGTCTGGTGAATGCCGCATAGCAGCGCGGCACCTTCTTGAACGGCGGCTGTGGGCCGCCAGTGACGGCGGCCCGGTCCATTAGATTTCAACACTTTCGGAGATGGCAAGCGCGTCTTCTAGGTCCACGCCCAGATACCGGACCGTGCTGTCCATCTTGGTGTGTCCCAGAAGAAGCTGAACGGCGCGCAGGTTCCCCGTCTTCCGATAGATCTCCGCGACTTTCGTCCGGCGCATGGAGTGAGTTCCGTAGGATGTGGGGTCCAGGCCGATGGATGACACCCAATCCCGAACGAGACGAGCGTACTGCCGTGTAGAGATGTGCAGGCGCTCATGGAAACGGCCCGGCCAGAGAAATTCCGAGCCGACCATCAACGGCTCTTCCATCCAGCGCGACAGCGATTTCCGCGTTCCTTCCGTGATCTCAAACCTGACCGGCCGTTGGGTCTTGCTTTGAATGATCGATGCACGTTCCTTGACCTGGCCGGGAGCGTAGACGTCGACGACCTTTAGTTTCACCAAGTCGCAGCCACGGAGCTTGCTGTCGACGGCCAAGTTGAAGAGGGCAAGGTCGCGATCGTTCCCGGCGATCTCTAGGCGAACGCGGATGGCCCAGACATGTTTCGGCAAAAGTGGGCGTTTCTGACCTATCAGGCGCCCCTTGTTCCAGGCAGGGCGGCAAGCGCGGATGGCAGGTAAGTTGGCAGTAGGGGTAATCCCCCCCGAAAGTAAGGGGCTGCATAAGTAGAATTTTCTCGGCAAGATGAACGAGGAGATTCCGAATGAAGACAAGCAGATACACCGAGGCGCAGATCATCGCGATTCTGCGGCAGGCAGAAGGCGGTGTGCCGGTGGCCGAGCTGTGCCGCGAGCACGGCATGAGCAACGCGTCGTTCTACAAGTGGCGGGCGAAGTATGGCGGGATGGATGCGTCCCTGATCAGCCAGATGAAGGCCATCGAGGACGAGAACCGGCGGCTGAAGCGGATGTATGCGGACCTGAGCATGCAGGCTGATCTGCTGAAGGAGGCTCTTGGAAAAAAGTGACCGGGCCGTCTCAACGCCGCGAGATGGCCGAGAATGCGGTGGCGCGAAGAGGAGCGAGCATTGCGCTGGCCTGCCGTGCCTTTGGGGTGAGCGAGACCTGCTATCGCTATGGCCCGAAGCTGAAGGCCGAGAACGAGGAGATTGCCGATCTGCTGGTCGGTCTGACCGATGCGCGCAAGACCTGGGGGTTCGGTCTGTGCTTCCTGCACCTGCGCAACGTGAAGGGGCATCCGTGGAACCACAAACGCGTCTATCGCATCTATTGCGCCTTGGAACTGAACCTGCGCATCAAACCGCGCAAGCGACTGAAGCGGGACAAACCGGATGCGCTGGCGGTGCCTGAGGCCCCGAACATGACTTGGTCGATGGATTTCATGGCCGACCGGCTCGGCGATGGCCGCCCATTCCGGCTGCTAAACGTGCTGGACGACTTTAATCGCGAAGGCCTGGGGATCGAGGTCGACTTCTCGCTGCCGGCCGAACGGGTCATTCGAAGTCTCGACCGAATTATCGAATGGCGCGGCAAACCTGGCACCATCAGGGTCGACAACGGCCCGGAATACATCAGTGGCAAGCTGCTGATCTGGGCCGAGAAACGCGGCATCACCATTCAGCACATCCAACCCGGCCAGCCCCAACAGAACGCCTACATCGAGCGTTACAACCGCACGGTCAGGCATGAATGGCTCGACCAATACATCATCGAAACCATTGAGGAGGCCCAGGATCACGCCACGCAATGGCTATGGACTTATAACAACGACCGCCCGAACATGGGCATCGGCGGCATAACACCCGCCATGAAACTGAAAATGGCCGCGTAAGTTCTACGAATGTAGAGGTCGAGCAGAACCCTGTACCCTTTGGAAAAGCGATATCCGCGCCACTCGAAATCGCTCTTCACCCGTGCCGCGACCGCGGGAAAGAACGGATACAGACGGCGGACCTCTTGCACGAAAGGTTCGAGCTGTCCCTCGTCGTCCTTCAGCTTTTGCCGCCACTCGGGATGCCGATGCAGGGCATGCGCCGCCTGGGCGATGAACGCAGAGACGGCGACGATCGGGCGTACTACGTTCAGAAGCTCCACGGCGGCAACCTTGGAGGTCAGCAGCTCCCCATTCAGATCGCGCCACGTCGCGACGACATGGGCGGCGCTTTCCTGTCCTGTCTGAAGGCTTCCGTCGCGCACCCGTTCAATAATCCCGGCTATCCAACGCTCTGCGCGATGCCGCGCCAGACGCGCACCCCAGTGCTTCCAGCCGACCGCCCCGGCGTCTTGGAAGAGCGCCGTCATCTGCGCCGTCCGCGTCTCGACCTCCGCTTCGGGAAGCGGCACGCCCGACCAGGCGCAGGCAGCTCTGGTGAGGATTTCGCGCACTTCGTCGTAGAGAACGACCTTCTCCGCCGCTTGCCAGTCCCGTGCGTAGCGGTCCAACAGGTCCCGCGTCGTGTTTTCGAGAGCTTCGATCCGCTCCGACGCCATGAGTGACATAAACATCCGCTTCCGATGACGGTGGGCCTCGCCATCGAGCCCCTGGATGCCCTTTTCGCCGAGCAGGGTTCTCTGGATACGCTTCGGCATCGAGCCTGCGCGCACGAGCCCATCCTCGGAATAGAAGACCTCCGCAGCTGCGGCACCAGTCATGCAGATCGTCTTTTGAAAGAGGATGCGGGTCTCGAATAGGTCGCCCTCAAGATCGCGGCATGTGTCCGGAATGAACCCATATGGGTTGCGCAGCAGGGCAAGCGTGCTGTCGATGCCCTTTGCGGATGGAATGCTGGACATCGATTATTTCCCCGTAACGTTTTCTTCTCGGTGGTTACGTTCGGGCTTGTTCTGCGCCGAGCGGAAGCTGTCCCAGAACAGCAGGACTGCACCGCAGAAAATCGCCACATCCGCAAGATTGAAGGACGGCCAGTGGTATGTTCCGTAATGGAAATCCAGAAAGTCTGGGACGGCCCGATAACGCAGCCGGTCGAGGACATTGCCGAGCGCGCCGCCGATGATCAGACCGAGAGCGGCAGCCGTCAGCCTGTCCGGCGCGCGCCACAACCAGATCAGCAGCCATGCCACGATTACGGCAGCAAGTGCGATGAGACCCCACCATGGCACGATCCCGCCCAACATACCGAAGCTGACGCCATCGTTCAGAACCCGCACGAGATTGAGAAAGGGCAGAACCTCGACTCCGCGCTCAAGCGCCGGTGTGTTCAGGGCAAGCGCCTTGGTGCCCTGATCGAGACCAAAGGCTGCGATCGCGCAAAGCCCGCCCAGAAAGCGGCTATTCATGCCGGCGCCTTCAGATCGGCCCGCGCGTCGCGGATGATCGCCCATGACGAGTGCAGGAACAGCCCGGCGATACCGAAAGCGACGATGAGGTCTGGCCATGCGCTGCCCAGCCACGCCACAAGACCGGCGGCAACGACGACCGCCGCATTACCGATGGCGTCGTTGCGCGAGAAGAGCCAGACGGCCCGCATGTTCGCGTCGCCCTTGCGGAACCGCAGCAGTGGCAGAACGGAGATGGCGTTGACGAAAAGGGCGATCATGCCAAGCAGGCCCATGAGACCTGCATCCGGCGTCGTCTGTTCGAAGACCCGGACGATGGTCGTGCCGAGGACGCCAAGACCGAGGAGCCCGAGGAAGATGCCTTGGATCAGAGCCGACCGTGCCCGCCAAGCGAGGCTCCAGCCGATGGCCAGCAGGCCGAGGAAGGTGATCGCGCCATCGCCGATGAAATCGAGCGCATCGGCCTTCACGGCCTGCGATCCGGAAATGAAACCGCCGATCATTTCGAGGACCCCGTATCCCACGTTCAGGATCACGACGATCCAGAGGGCGCGGCGGTAGGCCGGGTCCTGATGGGCAGGATTCGGCGGAATGTCTTCATCGCCATCGATCCGGTCGAAGCCATAGCCTGTCACCGCGACTGCCTTTTCGATGTCCGGCAGGCGCGCTTCGGGGGCATTCAGTGTCATGATGTGAGTTGCGGCCGACACCTTCACATCGCCGGGCGCGACTCCGGCCGACTGTGCCGCCCGCTCGATCTGTGCGGCATCCTTGGCGCAGTCCATACCGGAAACCCGGTAACGGACGGGCGGGGCATCTGCCGTCAATCCGGCACTTTCGGTGTTGGCCATGGTCGCGCTATTCCTGCTAGGATGAATCAAAGAACAACATATCAGCGAGGAGTGATATGGCGCAATTCGTCGATGACCGCAAGAGCGCAACCATCGAGCGACGGGCGAAGCTGTTTCGCGGCTTCGCGGACCCGAGCCGCCTGGCCATCCTCGGTGCACTTTGTAACGAGCCATTGGCCGTTCACGAGCTCGTCGAGCGGACGAAACTATCGCAACCCAACGTCTCCAACCATCTGAGGTGCCTGCTGGAGTGCGGGCTTGTCGCCAGCGATCGCCATGGGCGTTTCATCCGCTACCGTATCAGCAGCCCGCGCATCACGGTCCTTCTGAACGATGTGGACGCACTTCTTGACGTGGTCGCAGAGGGTGTTGAGGCGTGTGACAATTATCGTGAGGCGTGAGTCAGAACGGACGGCCGGTCGACTCGGCGCAGATCGGTTGGAAAGATGTCGTCCGTGTGCAGGGTCCGACCGAAATCCTGCTGAGGTTCGACAAGCTGGCTTCGGAAGAGACACCATTCATGTATCACTGCCACATCCTCGAACACGAGGATGCGGGCATGATGGGGCAGTTTACGGTCACATAACAGGACCCCACCCGCTCGACACCGGGCGTCGTCAAGAGCTTACGTCTTCTTGCGGCGTTCTATCAGGTGCCGGTGTCGCCTTGTTGAAACGCATTACGGAGTATGTCTAGACCCGAACGGAGAACACCTCGCTAAGCTGCGGGTCCGCCGAAGCGGCCGTCCAGTCGCTCGGCAGCATTCGTCAAAAACGGCCCAAGGACGAAGCCGCTCGCGCGGCAGTGGCGCGTGTTGTTGAGGTCGCGCGCTGATCTGACCGTCTTGCATTTGGGAATGGGCGATCCTGCCTGACGATTGGGGCCTTCTCAATCATCAGACAGGAGGTTCCCATGACAGAGGAGAGAGTATCCCCGTTGCGGCAGCGGATGATCGAAGACATGCGCATCCGTGGGATGGGCGACAAGGCACAGAAGTCGCACATCCGGGCAATCAGGGATTTCGCGGGTTTTCTCGGGCGGTCACCCGATACGGCGACGCCGGAGGATCTGCGCGCCTATCAGCTCCACATGACCAACACCGGGGTCACGCCATCGACGTTCAACGTGCGGATCGTGGCGCTTCGGTTCTTTTTCGGCATGACCTGCGGGCGGGAGGAGATGAAGCGCTACATGCAATTCCGCACCGAACCGCGGAAGTTGCCCGTGGTGTTCAGCGTCGAGGAAGTGTCCGACATCCTGATGGCGGCGCCGGGGCCAGGCCTGAAGTATCGCGCCGCGCTCAGCATTTCCTATGGCGCAGGGCTCCGAGCCGCCGAGGTCTGCAACCTCAAGCTCGGCGACATCGACAGTGATCGAATGCTGATCCATGTCGAGCAGGGCAAGGGCCAGAAGGACCGCAAGGTGATGCTGTCGCCAGGCCTGCTGAACCTTCTGCGCGACTGGTGGCGCGAGGCCCGGCCGGAGGGTTGGCTGTTCCCCGGCAAGCCCAAGATCAACCCGATCTCGCCGCGCCAACTGAACCGCGCCTTCACCTCGGCCAAGCATATGGCCGGGGTCAAGAAGCCCGCCACCTTGCACACGTTGCGCCACAGCTTCGCGACGCATCTGCTCGAAGCCAACACCGATGTGCGCGTGATCCAAGTGCTGCTCGGGCATGCCAAGCTGACGACCACCGCCCGATACACTCATGTGGCGACCAAGACGATCCGTGACACCGTCAGTCCCTACGAGATGCTGGCCAAGTTGCAGGACCAGACCGTGAAGCGAAGCCTGGAGTGATCGGGCGCCGGGGTGTCCCGGCCATTGCTGGAACTGGCTGACATCTTCCGTGCCCATGGCCCTGCGTGGCGGCAGGCCAATGCGGGGCATGTCAGCCTGACCCAGCTGAAGGTGATGTCAGCGATCGAGGCCTGCCGGACCGAGGCACTCGGTGGGCATGTGGCCGGTTGTGCCAACTGTGGCCACCACCACATCGCCTACAACTCCTGCAAGAACCGGCATTGCCCGAAGTGCCAGGGGCCAGCGGCACGGGACTGGATGGCCGCGCGCGCCGAGGATCTCCTGCCGGTGGAATACTTCCACGTCGTCTTCACCCTGCCGGCTGAGATCGCGCAGATCGCGTTCTGGAACAAGAAGGCCATCTACGGGCTGCTGTTCAAGGCATCTGCGGAAACGGTCATGACCATCGCTGCCGACCCCAGGCGTCTCGGCGCAAGGGTCGGCATGACCAGCGTGCTGCACAGCTGGGGATCGGCGCTGACCCATCATCCCCATATCCACATGATCCTCCCGGGCGGCGGCTTGTCGCCGGATGGCACCAGATGGGTCGCCTGCCGCCCCGGGTTCTTCCTGCATGTGCGGGTTCTGTCGCGGCTGTTCCGACGCCTGTTTCTGGAGGGGCTGAGGGATCTGCACCGGGCCGGTCAGTTGGCCTTCTTCGGCGATCTGGCTGAACTGGCCAGCGCGGACACCTTCAGAGCTTGGCTCGCCCCATTCCGCAAATCCGAATGGGTGGTCTATGCCAAACCGCCCTTCGGCGGACCCAAGGCCGTGCTGGCCTATCTGAGCCGATACACGCACAGGGTCGCGATCTCCAACACCCGCTTGGTCAGCGCGGATGCCGATACCGTGGCGTTCCGCTGGAAGGATTATAGGATCAAGCGCGGCGACCGCTCGAGGGTGATGCGGCTGGCCACGTCAGAGTTCATCCGCCGGTTCCTGATCCACGTCCTGCCCGATGGTTTCCATCGCATCCGGCATTTCGGCCTGCTCGCCAGTTCGACCCGCAAGGCCAACATCACCAAGATCCGTGCCTTGCTCTGCGTCCAGCAGTCTGAACCGCCTGCCGTTCCAGAGCCAGAGCTTGAGATCCCCCCGCTCACCCTGCGCGCACCATGCCCCTGTTGCGGCGGTCCCATGCGGATCATCGAGATCTTCAGGCGGGGACAGAAACCGATATCGCGTGCACCACCCAGGGAGCAGGCAGCATGACATATCGCCCGTCATCCGTCACGAAACAGCACCGGCTACACTCCGCAGACCCGGTCCGAACAGCGCGTGCTCGTCTACTTCCAACCCGGCAGAGGGCGGCAGTATGTCCAGAGCACACCGCCTTGTTGGGAGCATCCGCCGGGTTTGAGACCGTATCTGGCGCCTGCCTCGCCATTAGCAGCGCCCAGAATACAGCCGCCGCCGCAACCGTTCGAGCATTTTCCCCATAGCCTGATCCAAGACCCCCGCGGCTTCCACCTTGGGAGGTTTCCCAACGCGGGTCGTGGTCGCGCCAATGAACAGCGTTCCAACGCGACCCGCATCGGAAAACCTTCACCGAACCTGCCGTTCGCCTGTGCCACCAACGCCGTGGCGCGGCTTCCCCAAACCGGCCATCTGTGGCACCGCGCAGCATAGTCCAGAGCCCCAAGGTCGGCAGTGCGGGACTTTTCGGTCATTCGGCGACCATCCGGTGCAAACGCAGCATAGCGTTGGAGTTGCTCGCAGCCGCAGCAAGCGGGGTTTAGGCTGCATCCGAGAGACCTTGCGGCTTCCCGCCGATTTTCGCGTGAATGCGGTTACTTGGTCGCCTGCCGGTGTTTCTTGAACAGCGACGACTGCCTATACTGGCTCTTTCCCGACACTTCGCGCCCCAACCATGTCGGCTTCTCGAATTCAGCATCCTCGCTCGGCAGTTCAATCTCGGCCAGCACGAGGCCTGTGTGAACGCCCTGAAACTCGTCGACTGTCCAGACATACCCACCATGGGGGATGAAGTACCGAGTCTTCTTCAGAATTGTCCCGTCGCAATGGTCTTCCAAGAGGGCAAGGCCATCTCTGGCAGGAATTTCGTATTCGAATTCGTCGCGGGTCAGACCCTTCTTGGGCCCTTTGACGCTGAGAGTTGCCTTGTCGTCGCAGAAGCGCACCCGGATCTTCCGTCCATCACGGAATGCCAAGAGGCCGTCACGGATCTCAACCTTATGCGTGGCGAGCTCGCGCCAAGTATCCGTGCTGAGCAGAAACTTGCGTTCAATTTCCTTCGCCACAACCGTTCCGATCTCGAAATACCGCCTGCCGTTATCACCTTTGGTCATCGAGGGGCACGGCACAATGCGCATAGCCTGAAGTAGAGGCGACAAACAGAGCGCTGCCTCGTCGGAAGCAGGCCGTTACAAAACCTTCACTTGGCAGGCAATCAATAATTCAATAATACATGAAATATGGAAAAAGAGATTCCCGACCAACTGTCCACCCTCGGCCATCCGCAGCGGTTGGCGATCTTCCGGCTGCTGATGCGCCGATACCCTGACCGTGTTCCGGCCGGGGAGATCGCCTCCACGCTTGGCGTCAAGGCGAGCACGATGTCCACCTATCTGTCCGCACTGACGCGGGACCAGCTGGTGGAACAACAACGGGCAGGCACGTCGCTTCTCTACGCGATCAACATGACCACGGTGCAACGGCTGTTCGGATACCTGTTCAGCGATTGCTGCCGTGGCCGTCCCGATATCTGCATGCCTTTCAGCACAGGAACCACCCCCATGTCTGGCCGCAAATACAACGTCCTCTTCATCTGCGTGGGCAACTCCGCGCGGTCCATCTTCGCCGAGTCACTCCTGCGCAGTGCCGCTGGCGACAGGTTCATTGCGTATTCCGCAGGAACTCGACCGGGGACCCAACTCAATCCCTTCGCGGTGCAGGTCTTGCAGGACAAGGGGCATGACGTTTCCGTACTGCGCTCGAAGGACGTGTCCGAGTTTGCTCGCCCCGATGCGCCGCAGTTCGACTTCGTCTTCACGGTTTGCGATCAGGCGGCAAACGAGGAATGCCCCGCTTGGGAGGGGCAGCCAGTAAGTGGCCATTGGGGTATGCCGGACCCGGTCAAAGTCGAAGGAACCAATGCTGAAAAAGCGCTGGCCTTCCAACAGGCTTACGGGGCGCTCAAGCACCGGATCGAAGCCTTTGTCGCCCTACCGATCGAGACCCTGGACCGCATTGCATTGCAAAAAGCCGTGGACGACATCGGCCGCGCCAGCCCCGAGACACTGGCATGACCACCTACGCACTGAATGGCCTCGGTCGCATGGGCAAGCTCGCCCTCAAGCCTCTCCTCGATAGCGGCGCCAAGATCGCCTGGATCAACGACGCTGTGGGTGATCCGGAGATACACGCGCATCTTCTGGAGTTCGATACGGTCCACGGACGCTGGGATGCCGCGTTCTCGCATGACGCCGAAAGCGTCACGATCAATGGCACACGCCTGCCGTTCATCGGCGCACGCGCGATTGCCGATCTGCCGCTGGACGGTGTCGATGTGGTGATCGACTGCACCGGCGTCTTCAAGACCGAGGCCAAGATCGCCCCCTATTTCGAGGCGGGCGTGAAGAAGGTCGTGGTCTCCGCCCCGGTGAAGGACGGCAATGCGGCCAACATCGTCTACGGCGTCAACAACGAGACATATGATCCTGCCGAGCACCGGATCGTCACCGCGGCTTCCTGCACGACCAACTGCCTCGCGCCGGTGGTGAAGGTGGTTCACGAGACTTTCGGCATCAAGCATGGCTCGATCACCACGATCCATGACGTGACCAACACCCAGACCATCGTCGACCGCCCGGCAAAGGACCTGCGTCGGGCGCGGTCTGCGCTGAATTCGCTGATCCCGACGACGACCGGCTCGGCCACCGCGATCACCTTGATCTATCCGGAATTGAAGGGTCGTCTGAACGGCCATGCGGTGCGCGTGCCGCTGCTCAATGCCTCGCTGACCGACTGCGTCTTCGAGCTGGAGCGTGCTGTCACGGCGGAAGAGGTCAACGCCGCCTTCGAGGCTGCGGCCAATGGCCCGCTGAAAGGCATCCTCGGCTACGAGACGCGTCCGCTTGTCTCGACCGATTACACCAATGATCCGCGCTCCTCGATTATAGACGCGCCATCGACGGTGGTGATCAATGGCACGCAGCTGAAGATCTACGCCTGGTACGACAACGAATGGGGCTATGCCAACCGGCTGGTCGACGTCGCGCTGATGGTCGGGGACTCACTGTGAGCCATCTCGCCCCGGCCCGTCCCGAAGGGCTGTCTGCCTATATCGCCGTCACGGCCGCCTATTGGGCCTTCATGCTGACCGATGGCGCGCTCAGGATGCTGGTGCTGCTGCATTTCCACACGCTAGGCTTCAGCCCGGTGCAGCTGGCCTACCTGTTCATTCTTTACGAAGTCGCAGGGATGATCACCAACCTCGCGGCAGGCTGGATCGCTCTTCGGTTCGGGCTGACCTCGACGCTCTATGCTGGACTCGGGTTGCAGGTGGTCGCGCTGCTTGCGCTTGCGCAGCTCGATCCGGGCTGGAGCATCGCGGCTTCGGTCGCCTTCGTCATGTGCGTCCAGGGTCTTTCAGGCGTGGCGAAGGACCTCGCCAAGATGTCCTCGAAATCGGCGGTGAAACTGCTGGCTCCTTCGGGCGATGGCGGACTGTTTCGCTGGGTCGCGGTACTGACCGGCTCGAAGAACGCAGTGAAGGGGCTGGGCTTCCTGCTTGGCGCGGCGCTGCTGGCGGTGCTTGGCTTCGACTGGGCCGTGCTGGGCATGGCCATCGTCCTCGGGGTGATCCTCGTCGCGGTCGTGCTGTTCATGCCTTCGGGCCTGCCCAAGGGCAGGAAGGGCACCAAGTTTTCCGAGGTCTTCTCGAAATCGGCCAACGTCAACTGGCTGTCGGCGGCGCGGGTGTTCCTGTTCGGGGCGCGCGACGTCTGGTTCGTCGTGGGCATCCCGATCTACTTCTATGCGGTGCTCTCGGACGGCACCGAGGATGGCAACCGCGCTGCCTTCTTCATGATCGGCACCTTCATGGCGGTCTGGGTCATCCTCTATGGGATGGTGCAGGCCAGCGCACCGAAGATCCTGCGCGCGGCGAGCCGCCCGGAGGGCGAGCTGATCCGTGCGGCTCGGAGCTGGGCTCTTGCGCTCTTCGTCGTGCCAGCCGCGTTGACGGTGGCCGTTGCGTTTTCGCCTGCGCCGCAGACCTGGCTGACGGTGACGCTGGTCCTGGGTCTGCTGGCTTTCGGCGCGCTGTTTGCCGTGAATTCCTCGCTCCACTCCTACCTGATCCTCGCCTTCTCGAAATCTGAACGGGTCACGATGGATGTAGGCTTTTACTACATGGCCAATGCGGGCGGTCGTCTGATCGGCACGCTCCTGTCCGGCCTGACCTACCAGATCGGCGGGTTGACCCTCGTCATGGGCACGGCGGCGGTCATGGTCGTCCTGGCGGCCCTGACCTCGGGTCGCCTGACCGATCAGACGAACGAGGTGACTGCATGAGTATTTTCGAACGCTACCTGACCGTCTGGGTCGGTCTCGCGATGATTGCCGGTGTCCTGATTGGTCAGGGCGCACCCTGGCTTGTGCAGGCCATTGCCGCGACCGAGGTCGCGAGCGTGAACCTTGTCGTGGCCGTGCTGATCTGGGCCATGGTTTACCCAATGATGGTGGGCGTGGACTTCGGCGCGGTCGCCGGTGTCGCGCGCCAACCCAAGGGGCTTTTGGTTACGCTGGCCGTCAACTGGCTGATCAAGCCTTTCACCATGGCGTTTCTGGCCGTGTTGTTCTTTGACCATGTCTTCGCGCCGCTGATTTCTCCCGAAGATGCCGCCCAGTATACGGCGGGGCTGATCCTGCTCGGGGCCGCACCCTGCACGGCGATGGTTTTCGTCTGGTCGCAGCTGACCAAGGGAGACGCCACCTACACGCTCGTGCAGGTCTCGGTGAATGATCTGGTCATGGTGGTGGCCTTCGCGCCGATTGTGGCCTTCCTTCTGGGCGTGACGGACCTCTCTGTGCCGTGGGAAACGCTTTTGCTGGCCACGGTGCTCTATGTTGTCCTGCCGCTTGGAGCCGGTCTGATCACACGCCGCAAGCTGGGCTCCAAGGCGGCCATCGACGCGTTTTCGGCGCAGGTAAAGCCGTGGTCCATGGTCGGGCTGATTGCTACCGTCGCAATCCTCTTCGGCCTTCAGGGAGAAACGATCCTCGCCAAGCCGACGGTGATTCTGCTGATTGCGGTGCCGATCATCATCCAGAGCTACGGCATCTTCGCCCTGGCCTATGGCGCAGCCTTCGCCCTCAAGGTGCCGCACCAGATCGCCGCGCCCTGCGCCCTGATCGGAACATCGAACTTCTTCGAACTGGCGGTTGCGGTTGCCATCTCGCTCTTTGGCCTGAACTCCGGCGCAGCGCTGGCCACGGTGGTAGGCGTGCTGGTTGAGGTGCCAGTGATGTTGTCGCTCGTGGCCTTTGCCAATCGCACCCGCGCACGCTTTCCCGAGCCTGCGGCATGAGCATCGTCATCCATCACAATCCGGATTGCGGGACCTCCCGCAATGTTCTGGCCTTTCTTCGAGCGACCGGCGAGGAGCCGGTCGTCATCGAGTATCTGAAGGAAGGCTGGACGCGTCCTCAGCTCCTGGCCCTGTTCGCCGCGGCAGGACTGAACCCGCGGAGCGCCCTGCGGGAAACGAAATCGCCCGCAGAGGCGCTCGGGCTTCTGGAACCGGGTGCCTCTGATGACACGCTCCTGAATGCGATGATCGAACACCCGATCCTGGTGAACCGGCCCATTGTTTGCACGCCCAAGGGGGTGCGCCTGTGCCGCCCCTCTGAAACCGTTCTCGACCTTCTGGACCGGTTGCCGCCCGGACCGCTGTTCAAGGAGGACGGAGAAATGATCCTGAACGAAGAAGGAGAACGGCTTGCCTGAAACGCCGAACCTGGACGACACGCTGCTACGCCAGCCAGACTCGGACACGCTTTTCCCTGCTACCCGCTGCATCCACCCACCGCTCATCCTGATGCTCTATGGATCGCTGCGCGAGCGCAGCTTCTCGCGTCTTGCAGCCGAAGAGGCGGCGCGCATTCTCGAACGCCTCGGGGCTGAGGTGCGGTTCTTCGATCCCCGTGATCTGCCGCTGCCTGACAGTGTCGGGACCGATCACCCCAAGGTGGCGGAGCTGCGCGATCTGGTGCAGTGGTGCGAAGGCATGGTCTGGTCCTCGCCCGAACGCCACGGGGCCATGACCGGCATCATGAAGGCGCAGATCGACTGGATTCCGCTCTCGCTCGGCTCCGTGCGCCCGACGCAGGGCAAGACGCTGGCGGTGATGCAGGTCTCAGGCGGGTCACAGAGCTTCAACACGGTCAACCAGCTGCGCATCCTCGGGCGCTGGATGCGCCTGCTCACCATCCCGAACCAATCCTCGGTTGCCAAGGCTTGGAATGAATTCGAGGAAGACGGGCGGATGAAACCCTCGCCCTATTACGACCGGATCGTGGACGTGATGGAGGAGCTGGTGAAGTTCACCCTTCTGACGCGCGACATCCGCGATCATCTGGTCGACCGCTATTCCGAGCGGAAGGAAAGCCATGCCGAACTGTCGGCGCGGGTGAACCTCAAGACGATCTAATTCGACGGAAATGGAAATGGATGTTGACGCCCGCAAGATTTGGCGCGCATCTATTTCCATGAACATCGAAACAGCTTCCCGCCAACTCGACGCCCTCGGCAACGCGACGCGTCTGCGCATCTACCGGACACTCGTGCGCGCCGGTGAAAGCGGCGCTCCAGTCGGTCGGGTGCAAGACACTCTTGGGCTTCCGGCATCGACCCTGTCGCATCACCTGAAAAAGCTGCTCGACGTCGGTTTGATCCGCCAGGAGCGCAGCGGCAACACGCTCCATTGCCACGCCGAATATCCGGCGATGAAGGCGTTGGTGGGCTTTTTGGTCGACGAGTGCTGCGCGGATGAGGCCGCGTCAGGCAAATGACGCTGTCACGCGCAAAAGTCGTGTCATCGCTCGGGATCGTCCAGATCTTCGCATGGGGCAGCAGCTATTACCTGCTGGCACCGCTGGCCGGTGCGATCGCAGACGATACCGGCTGGGGCCATGCCATGATTTCCGCCGGTGTATCGGTTGCCTTGCTCATGTCAGGTCTGACGGCACCGAAAATCGGCCGCTGGATCGGCCGGAGCGGTGGCAGAAAGACCCTCTGCCTCGGGATGGCCTTCATGGCCATTGGTCTGTTCCTTCTCAGCATGGCGCACGCCCCATGGGTCTACCTGCTCGCTTGGAGCGTCCTCGGTTGCGGGATGGCTGCCGGGCTCTACGACGCCGCCTTCTCCGTCCTGGGTGCCGCCTATGGACGTGATGCGCGATCCGCGATCACGCAACTGACCCTCTGGGGCGGCTTTGCCAGTACCGTGTGCTGGCCGCTTTCGGCTTGGCTGGTCGAAAGCATCGGCTGGCGCACAACCTGTCTGCTCTATGCTGGCATCCACATCTTCGGAACGCTGCCCCTTTGCTGGTGGGCCTTGCCGCATGCTTCCGCCACGCACTCAGCAACGATGCATGAACCAGTGCGCCGATCGGAAGTTGGCGTTCGCCGCGCCGATATCAGGTTCCTCTGTATCGTCGTCGCAGGCGTCACGCTGACTCTTCTTGCGACCATCTGGTCCATTCACATGGTGACGATCCTGACCGCCGGGGGCTACACCACGGCTGCAGCGATCGCGGTCGGTACTTTGATCGGGCCATCCCAAGTCGGTGCCCGCGTCGTCGAAATGATGGGAGGGGGCCGACATCACCCGATATGGACCATGCTTGCAGCGACCATGCTCGTTTTCGTCGGCTTCCTGGGGCTGCAGATGGGATTTCCAGCTGCCGCCGCTCTCGTCGCATACGGGGCCGGAAATGGCCTTTGGTCCATCGCGCGCGGTGCTCTTCCGCTCGCGCTCTACGGTCCGGAGCACTATGGCGCTCTAATGGGACGTTTGGCTCGCCCGATGCTGTTGGCTGGCGCTGCCGCCCCGACGCTTGGGGCATTGCTCATTGACAAGGTCGGCGCCGAAACGACGATGGTCCTTCTCGCCGCAACGGCCATCGTCCCGTTCTCGATGGCATTCTTGATCCATGTGGACTTGATGCGGGAGCGGCGCAGCCCAGAATTCCTATAGCGGAGGGCCGGTTCGCAAGACAGGAGCATTGTGGCGAGGTTACCGGATGCTCGACCCAATCTGTTCTATGTCGCCACGGATAAGAATGCTGCGAATGCTATAAACTCTGAGCCGGGGCGGCTGGTTTGGGCTCGAAGCGGACATGCGGCGGTGCGGCATGCACCTCGCCCTGGCACGCCAAGCCTGCGGACGGTGACGGCCCAATCCTGCCCTTCGCGATTTCGGGATGCCGCAATGTTGCTTTCACCGAACCGGCCGTTCGACCGCTGGTGCAGCATTTTCGTGAGGCGGGCGGCAGCAATGCGGGACTTTTCTGCCGTTCGTAGGAGCCATACAGTCGGAGTAGGATCGTGGACAACGGCTGTTACTAAGGCCGTCTCTGACAAACAGGAAGGATATTTTATGCGCTTTGTGTCAAGTATTGCGATAACTGTCGCATTAGCTTCGGCCGCGTCGGCGGACGTCTCGTTTTCGCTCGGCTTTGATACCGAAGACATGGCGATACGCACGATAGAATACGAATGCGACAAAGGGCAACCGTTCGTCGTGCACTATTTCACTTCAGAATCCGACGTGCTGGCACTGGTGCCAGTGGATGAAGATCATCGTGTATTCGTCAACGTGGTCTCCGCCTCAGGCGCCCGTTACGTGTCTGGGCGGTACGAATGGTGGACAAAGGGTGAGAATGTCACGCTGACCGATACGATCAAGGAAGAGTCCCTGCTGCAATGCACACCAAACAATGAGTGAAACTAGGAGACAAAGAGGCGCGGCGGGCATCAATAACTGGCTTGGTCCCGGCGTACTCATCAACGCCAGGACGGTCATTACGTACAATGTCCGGGTTTCAATTAGCATCAGTTGGCGCCCTTCCGTTCCCCCTCACTCTTACACTCAACGAAACTTTTCACAATTTGAACCGCCCCGGCTTGCCCGGAGGGGCGTTTCGTTCAGCGCGGAAAGCTGAAATTGGGCTCAGAGCCGACATGCGGCGGCGCGGCAGCTCCATCACGAGGGAGCCGCCACTGTATCGACGTCTTCGGCCCGAAGCTGCCGTTCGCCAGGATGACCAACGCCGCAGCGCGGCATCATAAGACCGGACTTTCGCTGCGCCTGCATGGGTTCCGAAACATCGAACTCGCACAACGCGGGACAACGAGGTCATGCAATCGCGCACAAAAGAGAAAAACCTAATCGGGATCACATTGGCCATTCCTGCCAATATTGCACGATTTTCGGAAAGGTCGCGCGAGCCTCCTATGTCTGCGGGCTTTGGCGGACGGACCGACCTCGCTTTGGCACAGATTTCAGCTCCTGCCCCCTGATTGCGGTCCGGAACGCCGTTGGCGTCATGTTGCGGGCATTGCGAAAGCGTCGCGCGAAGTCGGCGGCATCGGAGAAACCGCACTCGGTTGCGATCAGGCCCACGGGGCTGTCGGTCTGCATCAGCATTTGGCACGCCCGGCCAAGCCGCAGTTGCAGCACATAGGCGCTGATGGACATGCGGGCGCTGCGCTTGAAGATCCGTTGCAGCTGACTTTCGGTCAGATGCACAAGATCACACAGCGGGGCCAGCCGCACCGGTTCATCGTAATGGGCATGCAAATGGTCCAGCACCTTCTGCATCCGCGCCCGGTCGCGCGGCATCTCGCTGACGGTAACCTCTCCGCTGGCCAGCGGCACTCGGTCAGTAGATCCTGACAAGGTCGCAAGGATGGCTTGGAAGGCAATCACCTGATCCACGCTGTCAATCTGACCCAGTTGCAGGATCCGGTCTCGCAGTTGCGCCGACGTTTGTGCGCCGAACCGCAATCCACGCCGGGCCTGCGCAAGCAGCGGCGTGACGGGCGAAAGCTCTGGCACCAGACCGATCAGGCTGGTGATCCAGTCACTGGTGAACCAGCACACAATGGCGCGATGGTCGCCGGCAATCTCGATCAGGTTTTGGGATTGAAACGCGTGCGGCAGATTGGGGGCGATCAGGACAAGATCGCCATCGTTGTAGGGCCCGACATGATCTCCCACAAAGCACAATCCGCGGCTGTTCACCGTGAGGGTCAACTCGAATTCCGGATGGTAATGCCAGTTGAACGGAAACTCTGGCAGGCGGCGGTCGAAGACATGCAGGGACCGGTCCGGCGGGATGGCAACGGTCTCGAAGTAGGGTGGCGATATGGGCATTACATTCAACTGTAGCGCTGAGATGCGGCAATCATACAAGGATATGCGGCAATAGGGAATGGTGCGCGCGGTGAAGGCTTGGCATCTGTGAAGCGGAAACCGGGGAGGACGTGATGCAAACCATTAGGACGGATGTCGCGATTATCGGGTCGGGGGTGGGTGGATCTGCCGTGGCGCATCAACTCGCAGGCAGCGGCGCAAAAATCCTGATCCTCGAACGCGGCGACGATCTGCCGAATGAGCCGCAGAACAGCGATGCAGAGGCGGTTTTCGTCCAGTCCCGATACAAGACGACGGATGAATGGGTGGACGCGAAGCGGGCACCCTATCGGCCCGGTCAATACTACTATGTCGGCGGGCATACGAAGTTCTACGGCACTGCGATGTTCCGGTTCCGCGAAAGTGATTTCACGCACACGCAGATCGATGGCGCCACATCCCCCGCCTGGCCGGTCAGCTACGCCGATCTTGCGCCATACTACGCCGCAGCCGAACGCCTGTATGGCGTGCGCGGCGCGGCAGGTGTCGATCCGACCGAGCCGCCCCGCGATGCCTTCCCCCACGCCGCGATCCCGCACGAGCCGGTGATTGCCGCGCTGTCGGATCGGTTGCGCGCCCAGGGCCTGCACCCATTTGCGATGCCATCTGCAATCGATTATGGCCCCGATGGCACCTGCCGGCGCTGCGGCACCTGCGATGCCTTTGCCTGCCGGTTCGACGCCAAGGGTGACGCGGATAAGCGCGTGCTCCGCCCACTTTTGGCGCATTCGGACGTGCGGCTGGACCGCAACGCAAAGGTTACGCGACTGATCACCGATGGCGAGGGCAAGCATATCGTCGCCGCTGAGGTGCTCCGGTCCGGAGAGATCCTGCGCGTGGAAGCGCAGGTCTTCGCCCTCTGCGCGGGGGCGATCAATTCCGCTCTGATCCTGCTGCGGTCCGCCTGTGAGGCGGCACCGGACGGAATTGCCAACCGGTCCGACGTCGTGGGCCGATACCTGATGAACCATCACCTGACCGGGCTGATGGGGGTGAAGCCTTTCACTACAAACACCACGAAGTTCCCCAAAACCCTGTCGTTGAATGACTTCTACCACGGTTTGCCAGATGATCCCGATGCGCGCGGCAACATCCAGATGCTCGGCAATATCCAGGGTGCGATGATCCGTGCAACGTATCCCAGAACGCCGCGTGCCGCGGCCGACTGGTTGGGCCGCCATTCCGTCGACGTGCTGGCGATGGGCGAGGATCTGCCCGACCGCGAGAGCCGCGTGCGCCTTCTGGACGGTGACCGGGTGCAGGTCGATTACCGCCCCGGCGGGCGGGCCGCCCATGACCGGTTCGTGCGCCATGTCAGGCATGTGCTGCGCCGGGCAGGGTTCCCGGTCGTTCTGCGTCACAGCTTCGGCATTCAGGCCCCCTCGCACCAATGCGGCACGGTGCGGATGGGCGATGATCCGGCGACATCAGCCCTAAACGCCATGTGCCGCGCGCATGATCATCCGAACCTTTACGTGGTGGACGCGGGGTTCTTTCCCTCATCCGCCGCGCTGAACCCCGCCCTGACCATCGCAGCCCAGGCGCTTCGGGTCGGGGCGCATCTACGCAATGCCCGCGCCATCTGAAAGGACACGCCCCATGAACTTCCTGTTGCCCCTGACGGGTTCCTTCGCACAACCCGCAGCCGAGAACCCGACCGTCGCGATGATCGAGGCCGCCTACCGCCATCACGGTCTCGATTGGCGCTACATCAACGTCGAGGTCTCGCCCGACGATCTGGCGGACGCGGTGCGCGGCGCGCGGGCGATGGGCTGGCGCGGCTTCAACTGTTCCATCCCGCACAAGGTCGCCGTGATCGACCACCTCGATGGGTTGGGAAAATCGGCCGAGATCATAGGAGCCGTCAATACCATCGTGCGCGACGGTGACCGGCTGATCGGTTAAAACACCGACGGGCGCGGCTTTGTCGCGGCGCTGAAAACCGTCGTGGATCCGGCGGGCAAATCCGTCGTCCTGTTCGGTGCGGGCGGTGCGGCGCGGGCGGTTGCGGTCGAGATGGCGCTGGCCGGCGCCACGCGGATCACCGTCGTCAACCGCAGCGCGGAGCGGGGGCGAGTGGTCGTCGATCTGCTGAACGACCGCACGGACACGCAGGCAAGCTACACGTCGTGGGAGGGCACATTCGTCGTGCCGTCCGGCTCGGATATCGTGATTCATGCCACATCCGTCGGTCTGTATCCCGACGTCGACGCAATGCCCGACATCGACACCGACAGCCTGACGCCCGAGATGGTCGTTGCCGACGGCATTCACAACCCGCCCCTGACACGCCTGATTCAGGCCGCCAAGGATCGCGGCTGTAAGACCGTCGACGGGCTCGGGATGCTGGTGCAGCAGGGCGTGATTGGAGTGAAATACTGGACCGGTGTGGATGTCGATCCGCACGTCATGCGGCAGGCGCTGCTGGATCTCGAATTGTAGATGGAGAAGCGACTGTCTTGGACAGCGTCGGTCATTCTGATCTGGTTGCTGGCTGCCGGAAATCGACCAGACCAAAGAATATGAGGCGTCACGAGACCCGTCCCGATTTCGCTGTATGACAGGATTTTGCCAGAGTGTTTCATTAGTGGAAATGGGCTCGAAGCGGTCGAGCGGCGTGCAGCCAAATCACTTTGGCGGTATAGCATGGCGCTCGCGGCCCAATCCTGCGCTTCGCGATTTCGGGATGCCGCAATGTTGCTTTCACCGAACCGGCCGTTCGACCGCTGGTGCAGCATTTTCGTGAGGCGGGCGGCAGCAATGCGGGACGAAGCCGCCGTTTGCTTCTTGGCTTCACGCGTAACTAGCAGCCCGCAAAACACGCGACTTTTCCAGGTCAGTGAAGGTGTGAATAGCTTTCGCTCAGGCGTAGTGAGGTCTTACAATCGCGAGCGCTCTGCATGCTTAGCTCGCTTCTTAAACTGAGCGGAAAGTAGAATAGCGGTGACGCCTGAAATCCAGCAAACGACAAGACCGCCCTGTCCCCGCGACGGGGCGTTCCCAAGACCGGCTTCAAAGAATGGGAGGAAACCATGGGCCACAAATTCAACGCTGATTCCGTCCTGAATGGTGTCGTGACGTCCGATCCACGCGTGCCCGGCGTCGTGGCGATGGTCACGGACCGCGAGAAGAACATCTACGAAGGTGCCGCGGGTGTCCGCCGGATCGACGGTGACACGGCGATGACCACCGACGACGTCTTCGCGATCTTCTCGACCACGAAGGCTATCACCGCGACGGCCGCGTTGCAGCTTGTCGAGGAGGGCAAGCTCGACCTAGACGCACCGGCGAGCGACTACGCGCCCGATATCGGAAAGCTCAAGGTGATCGACGGCTTCGACGACGCCGGCGAGCCGATCCTGCGCGACCCGAAACGCCCGATCACGACGAAGCACCTGCTGCTCCATACCGCCGGCTTTGGATACGACTTCTTCTCCGAAACCTACAACCGGCTTGCGCAGGAGAAGGGCCAGCCCAGCGTCATCACCGCATCGAAGGCCTCGTTGATGACGCCCTTGCAGTTCGACCCGGGCGACAAGTGGGAATACGGCACCAACATCGACTGGTGCGGGCAGGTGGTCGAGGGGATCACCGACAAGCGTCTGGGCGAAGTCTTCCAGAGTCGGATCTTCGAGCCGCTCGGGATTGAAGACATGACCTTCGAGTTGAACGACAGTCTCCGCAAGCGGCTTGCGGGCATGCATGCGCGCGGGGAAGACGGCTCGCTGACACCGATGGACTTCGAGCTGCCCGATAGGCCCGAGATCCACATGGGCGGGCACGGCCTATACGGCACGGTCGGCGACTACATGAAGTTCATCCGCATGTGGCTGAACGACGGCATGGGGCCGAACGGGCGCGTCCTGAAGCCCGAGACGGTGGTGATGGCCGAGAAGAACCACCTTGGCGAGAAGAAGATCGGCATGTTGCCGGGGGTGATCCCGTCCCTGTCGAACGACGCCGAGTTCTTCCCGGGCCTTTTGAAGTCATGGTCCTATAGCTTCATGGTGAACGACGAGGCAGCCCCCACAGGTCGGCCGGCAGGGGCGTTGGGCTGGGCGGGGCTCGCGAACCTGTTTTACTGGATCGATAGGGCGAACGGGTTCGGAGGCTTCTGGGCGACACAGATTCTCCCATTCGGAGATCCCGTCTCCTTCGTCGGCTACATGGACTTCGAAAGCGCCTTCTACGCCTCGCTCAAGTCTGCAAAAGCTGCCTGAGTTAGACCGTGATCGCCGGCACCGCCGGCGATCGCCCTCCGTCGTTCAAGAGCCGTCTTAGGGCTGGAGAGCGATTGGACGGGGCACGGTCCGAGCTCTTGCTGAATCCAAAGCTTACGTCGTATTTGGGCTCGAGGCGGTCATGCGGCGGCGCGGCGTGCTGGACGCCCAGGCGAGTGGGTCCGCCCGGCAGAGACGGCCCAATCCAGCCGTTTTAAGTGAAGATCTACGCGGCGCCGCAGCATTACCAGACCAGTCATTCACTACGACAGATAGGAAGCAAAGGCAGGTCCTACCCACTGCGGGACATGCTGCCGTGTAAGGAACGCTCGATCCTCTGTTGTGCCCACGAATGATATCGCGAGGGAATGACTGCAGCTGGCATTTTCTTTTGAGAACGCTCCGTTGATCGAAGCCTGAACCGCTGATTTTGTTTCTTGGCATTGGTTAGGGGATTGACGATAGTGGGCACAAAGCCGGAAGTGCAGCCCGCACTTTCCTCTGGTGATGTTCCCACATCGCCGTTTCCCCTCTCACGAAAATCAAGCTATTTCAGGCGTATGGATATCGTTCTCGCCACCACTGTCATTGCGTCCCTGTTCCTTGTCATAGGAGCGGCGGAGCCGCTCGCCGCGCGTCTGACGCTGCCCTACAGCGTGATCCTGGCCGTGCTCGGCGTGATGATCGGCGCCGGCGCGATCTTTTTCCTGCGAACCGAGCTGACTGACGCACTGAACCCAGTAGCCGAGGCGATCTTGGGATTGCCGATCCGTTCCAACGTATTCCTCTACGTGTTCCTGCCGACGCTACTGTTCCAGGCGACACTGGGAATGAACCTGAGGCGGATGCTTGACGACTGGGTGCCGATCCTCGTTCTTGCGATCGTGGCCGTGGTCGTGGCGACGTTCAGCGTGGGCTACGCCTTGTCGTGGGCCAGCGCGCTGCCTCTCGTGGCCTGCCTCCTGATTGGCGCCATTGTTTCCACGACCGACCCTTCCGCGGTGGTCACCATCTTCCGGTCGATCTCGGCGCCGCGTCGGCTGGCGCGGATCATCGAGGGCGAGAGCCTGCTCAACGATGCCGCCGCCATCGCGCTTTTCGGCCTGTTCATGGGCTTCGTGATGCTTGGGATGCCGGATCCCAACCTTTACGAGGCGCTTGTCCGGTTCCCGGTCCTGATCGCGGGAGGCGCAGCTGTCGGCTGGCTGGCGGCGCGGGTGGCGGTCTGGGTCATGGCGCTGTTCTCGCGCCACGAGCTGGCGCAGATCTCGATCTCGGTCGCATTGCCCTACCTCGCCTATATCGGGGCCGAGCAAAGTATCGGCGCCTCGGGCGTGATCGCGGTGGTGGCCGCTGGACTGACGCTGAACCTGACCGGACCGGGGCGCCTGCCGCCACAGGCATGGACGAACCTGCGCGAGATCTGGGACGTGCTGGCGCATTGGGCTGGGGCGTTGATCTTCGTTCTTGCCGCGCTGCTGATCCCGCGGATGCTGGAGGAGGTGCGCGTCGAGGATTTCGTTCTGGTCGGCGTGGTGATCCTCGCTGCCATCGCGGCGCGGGCGGTGATCCTGTTCGGGCTTCTGCCGCTCCTGACCGCGCTCAGGCTCTCGCCCGCGGTCGAGCGCCCTTACCGTGTCGCAATCCTCTGGGGTGGCCTGCGGGGCGCGGTGACGCTCGCACTCGCACTCGCAGTGACGGAAAGCTTCCGCGTGCCAGACGGCATCCAGCGCGTGGTGGGCATTCTTGCCACAGGCTTCACGCTGTTCACGCTGATCGTGCAGGGGACGACGCTTAGGTGGGTAATCGGCCGGCTGGGTCTCGCCCGGCTCTCGCCCATCGACGAGGCGCTGTCGCGTCAGGCCGTCGCCGTCGCGCTGCAGACCGTCCGCGAGGACGTGGCGCGCACCACCGAGAATTACGAGTTGAGCCACGACACCGTGCGCTCCGAGGCCAAGCGCTTCGGTGAGCGGCTGGACACGGCGGTGAAGTTGGCGGAGGATAGCGCCGACATCCTCGACCGCGACCGGGTCACGCTCGGCCTGATCGCACTGGCCGGCCATGAGCGCGACACGATCCTTGCCCGCGTGCGGGAGCGGACGATCTCGGCGTGGATGGCCGAACAGGTCCTGTCAGACGCCGACCGGCTGATCGAGGGCGCCCGCAGCCAGGGGCGCAGCGGCTATAACCGCGCCGCGCGGCGCAGCGTTGCCTACGGCCGGGGGTTCCGCGTCGCCGTGGTGCTGAACGGCCGTCTGCGCCTGTCGGGGCCGCTGGCGCGCATGACCGCCGACCGGTTCGAGCTTCTGCTCTCGCAGCGGCTGATCCTGCGGGATCTCGGCGCCTTTATCGACGGTCGCATCCGGCGCATTCACGGACGGCGCGTGGCGGAGCTGCTGCACGAGTTGCTCGCCCGCCGGATCGAGATGGTTGAGACCGCGCTGGAGGGGTTGCGCCTGCAATATCCGGGCTATGCCGAGGAGCTGGAGCGCCGGTTCATCCGGCGCACGGCGCTTCGGCTGGAGGAGCGGGAATACACCGCGATGCGCGAGGACGGGCTGATCGGCGCCGAGGTCTACACCACGTTGATGCAGGATCTCGATGCGCGCAGGACCGCCGCCGAGGAACGTCCGCATCTCGACATCGCGCTGCAGCGGGCCGAACTGGTCCGGCAGTTCCCGCTCTTCTCCGAACTCGACGATGCCGTATTGAAGCGGCTCGGCCGCGCGCTCGAGACGCGCTACGTCAACGCTGGCGAGGTCCTCATCCGCAAGGACAGCGTCCCTCGAAGCGTGTTCTTTATTGCCTCCGGTGCGGTGGAACTTGAAACCGCCGGTCAGACATGGCGGCTCGGGCGGGGCGAGATGTTCGGGCAGATGGCGATCCTACTGCAAAAGGCTCGCCGCGCCGAAGTGCGCGCCATCGCGCCCTCGACGCTGCTGGTCCTCGACGAGGCGCGTTTCCGCCGGCTGCTGGGCCGCAGCCAGGCCCTTCAGGACGCCGTCCGCGCGAGCGCCGAGAAACGCGGGATCGACCCGGACCATCTGTTCGAGGACACGAATGTAGAGCGCCCGGCAGACGATCGCATGTCGGTGTGAAGTCAGTCCAGCGTTGCGTCGAACTCGATGACGCTGCGCCCGTCCTCTGTCGTAGGCGCGACGATGATCTTCGCGTTGGCGATGCCCGGGCCGGAAAATTCGATCGAATGGTCCAGCAGATCATCGGCACCCTGCGTCACGGGATATCCATTGCCGCTCAGGCTTTCTTCCCATTCGGCAAAGAGTGCATCGACATCGGCGCCCGTCGCGATGGAGAACATCCGCACGGTTGAGCCGATGGCGCGATCTGTGACGACCTCCGCATCCTCCGGGATCGTGAGCACGTCGGGGATCCAGTCCTGCAGGTGCTCGTCGGCGTAGACGACGGCCGAGGCGGCCAGCACGAGCCAGGCTGCAAGGAGTGCGTCTCTCACGGGCAGGCGCGGGAGAGCGGTGCGCAGGCTGGCGAGGGCTCGTCCGGGGCTGGTCGGAAGGAAAGGGTGCGCGGGGGTGCAGGTCATCGTCGTCATAACCGGAAAGCTATCCGACCTGGGTACTTCTTCAAGTTCGCCGGCGTATTCCCGCCAACATGCCCGGGTTTCGAAGAGATTACGCGATCACGATGCCTGTTTCTCTTCCGTTTCGATGGACGGGATCTCGGTCCGCTCTTCCTCCCGTGCGCCGCAGAGCAGGTCCACCGCACGGTCGGCCGCATCCTGAAACGGCTCCAGAACCATGTCCGCGCCGGAGGCGAAGAGTTCCTCGGTGTCCTTGGGGTGGTGAGACGCGACGGCCACCCGCCCGCGGAAACCTGAGGTGCGGGTCAGCTGGATCAGCGTCGTGCGCGTGTCCTCGTGGCTGAGGCCGGTCGGGTGAATCGGCACGGTGGAGACGATCCATTCCGACCGCGACAACGGAAGCTCGGCCACGAATTCCGGATCGGTCGCGTCGCCGAACTCGGTCTCCAGCCCCAGTTCCCGCCAGCGCCGGACCGCGAGTGGGTTGAAGTCGACCCCAAGCACCCTGATGCCGCGCTTCTTCAGCCGCATCCCGATGGCGGTGCCGAACCGCCCCAGCCCGAAGACGATCACCTTGTAGCCGTCCTCGCGATGCGCCCCGGCCTCGGACGGCTCGCGCGGTGTGCCCTTGCGTTCGAACACGCCGAGCAGCGGCTCGAACACGGGATAGAGTTGATGCGAATAGGTGATCGTGTAGGTCGAGGCGGCGATGGTCACGAGCCCGACCATGGTGACGAGGCCGAGCGCGTCTTCCTGCACATGGCCGAGCGACACGCCCATGGCCACGAAGATCAGGGAGAACTCGCTGATCTGCGCCACCGTCAGGCCCGCGAGGAAACCGGTGCGCTTGCGGTAGCCCATCGCCCCCATGATCGCGAGCACGATGAGCGGGTTGCCGATCAGCACGAAGAGCGAGAACATGATCGCCCCGGTCACATGCGCGCCAAGGAGGGAAAGATCGAGCGCGGAGCCGAGCGCGATGAAGAAGAACAGCAGCAGGAAATCGCGCAGCGGCGCCAGCCGTGCCGCGATCGTCTCGCGGTAAGGTGTGGAGGCCAGCGCGACGCCGGCCAGGAGGCCGCCCACCTCCTTGCCCAGCCCCACGATGTCGCCCGCCGCCGCGAACATGGCCGCCATGGCGATGGCGAAGATCACGAGAAGCTCGGGCGCGCGCGCCAGCCGCTCCGTCAGCGGATTGGCGACGTAGCGCACGAAGAGGACGACCAGCGCCACCATCGCCACGCCCGAGGCCAGGACCAGCGGGACCGACCCGCCGCCATGGCCGCCATCCCCGGTGCCGATGCCAATGGCTGACAGCACGATCATCGCCAGCACGACGACGAGATCCTGCACGATCAGGAAACCCAGCGCGATCTGGCCGTGCAGGCTGTCGATCTCGCGCTTGTCCGACAAAAGCTTCACGATGATGATCGTGGAGGAGAAGGTCAGCGCCACGGCAACATACAGGCTGGTGACGTGCCCCAGTCCCAACGCCAGCCCGATCAGGTAGCCGAAGACAGACGTGAACGCGACCTGGCCGAGGCCGGTGAGAAGCGAGACCGCCCCGAGGGAACGGATGAGCTTCACGTCGAGCTTGATGCCGACGAGGAACAGGAGGACTGCAATACCGAGCTCGGACAACAGGCTAATCTGCTCGTCAGATCGCACCAGGTCCAGCGCCGAGGGCCCCGCGATCAGGCCGACCGCGATGAAGCTGACGATCAGCGGCTGGCGCAGGATGATCCCGAGAAAGCCTACCACCGCCGCCAGAACGAGCAGTGCAGCGATCTCCGCGAACGGCGACTGAACAATTACTTCCATCAATTCTTCTGTTCCTTCGTCTTTTGTGCCGCTGCCTCCTCCGGAGACGTTTTCGTGCCGCCGTTTGGCCTGGCGGCGGGCCGCGTCGCGTGACCTTCCAGGAAGGCGTCGAGGTCCTCCGGGCCGATCCGCCATCCCTTGCCGATATCGATCGCCCGGAGCTCGCCGTCCTTGATCCAGCGGCGTACGGTGACCTCGTTGACCTGCAGGAGGTCCGCGACCTCCTTGACGGTCCGATATTGCTCGCGTGACATGCTAGCGCCTTTTCACCGAGTTTGGCTTAATATAGCGTATTATAGGATAGCTGAGCTGATTCAGACAGAGCCGGATGCGTCGCACCGCATCGCTCACAAACGCGAGGCCATGGCCGGGGACAGGAGACGATGAAGAATCTCATGGTGGCCACGGACTTTTCGGAGCGGTCGGATCGGGCGCTGCGGCGCGCGACCCTTCTGGCCCGCCAGTTCCAAGCCACCATGCTGCTGGTCCACGTTGTCGACGACGATCAACCGCGCCGGATCGTGGACGCCGAGCGCGACGAGGCCACCAAGTTGCTTCGCCAGATGGCCGCCACGCTGCGGGACGTGGACGGCGTAACCTGCGAGACGCGGGTCATCCTCGCGTCCCCATTCGTCGGCATCGCCCAAGCCGTGGCGGACGCGACGCCTGACCTTCTCGTCATCGGCCCGCATCGACGCCAGGTGCTCAGGGACGTGTTCGTCGGCACCACGGCAGAGCGGACGATCCGGTCGGTAGATTGTCCGGTCCTGATGGTGAATGCTACGCCAGCCGGGCAGTATCGGCATGTGCTGCAGACGACCGATCTGTCCGACGGCTCGCGCGAGGCGTTGCTCTGGTTCCAGACGTTGGGGCTTGCCGACCATGCCCGGACGTCGCTGCTACATATCTTTGATGCTCCTGCGCTCCGTCTTGTCTTCAGCCATTCGATCCCGAAGGACGATCAGAAGCACTACCTCGAAGATGAACAGCGTGACGCTTCTCGCGATCTCGCTCGCTTCCTCTCCTCGACAGATCTGGGACGTCTGCGGCAGATCGTGCGCTACGAGGCGGCGCCAGCGCCGCACGAAATCCTGAAGGCGGCCGGTGAAGAGCACGCGGACCTGATCGTGATGTCGACGCATGGCCGAAGCGGGCTGGCCAAGATGCTCATCGGAAGCGTCACAGAGCAGGTGCTCAGAATAGCGCAGATCGACATCCTCGCCATTCCGCCGCAACGCGCCGACTGAGCCACGCGTCGGCTTTGGTAACGGCGAGGGCGGGTCGCAGGTCAGTCATCGAGCGCCAGCCAGATCTGACGGGCGACCGCCCGCGGTCCGCGGAGCGCCTCCCGCAAGGTCATCAGGCGTTGTTCGAGGGGCGGCGAAGCGCCGCCTTGCTCGGAGCTATGGGCCTCGAAGAGAACCCTACGTTCCCCGTCTACCTCCACAAGGGACCACGTCTCATGCCGAGATACGCCACCTTCGCCGACCGATCGTTCATGCAGCGTCCTGATGCGGGTCAGCGAACGGGGAGGCATGTGGAATTGTTTTCCGCCGCCTGTCATGTCCCGAGCAGCGGATTGCCGAAGATCACCGCGAGCAGGTTGCCGACCTGGATCCCCAGCAGATGCAGGAAGATCGCCTCCATGAACGCCATCGACCAAACCCGTCTGGCGAACATGCCGTCATAGTAGGACCAGACAACGGCGACGATGTAGGAAACGCCGTTGAGCTTGAGGTTGGCTTCAGGATCCTCGCCGAGAAGCAGATAGAGCGCGGTTCCAAGCAGAACGCCACGCCACACCAGCGCGCCGGTGGTCCAAAGCGTTTCCGCGTTAATCCCGGTTCGCTGGAGGCGCTTTGAGAGACAGCGTGAGTGCGTCGTCGTGGTCATATTTGATCGTTACCACAACGCGCCGAAGGACTCCACGCTATCGGTGACCCGTAAGACATGACACACGCGGGTGACGCGGGCAGCGCAGATGCCCGTTCCAAGGTTACGCGGAAGTGGTGTTCAACTTGCATAAATTGCCGGAAACGATTTTGGCCGCGCGAATCCAGATATCCTGGTGAGCCGGGCCCCCGCCCGGGCTTTGCAGCACTTTATCGGCTAAGGCGACTCAACCGGGGGTCATTCGGCCAGCGTTCGGAACCTGCGGTCCATTTGGCACGAATGGGCAGCGGGTCTGGGCCGGCTGCGAGAGAGTGCGGGTTTCTGCACTTGCCAACTTGTCTTGGCTGGTGACGGTCAGTTTAAGTTCAGGCGGCCATGCTCCACATCGGAAATCCAAACCGGAAGCCACTGTTCCGATGATGTCCGGTTTCGAAGGATGGCCACGAGCATCTTGCGCTTAAAACGAATGGCCGGAAACCACCCTCTTATGCAGGTCGCGCGATGTTCGGCGGCGCGGTCTTACCGGAATGTCCGCTTCGACGCTCTAGCAAGGTTCCATTCGCGCTTGCAGCGAATGTCTCCGTCCCGCCCAACACGTCTATGCAGCGGTAGCATTTGGTCTGCAGAACGCAGCCGCAGCGAAAGCCCGCTCCGTCCCGCATTGCTGCCGCCCGCCTCACGAAAATGCTGCACCAGCGGTCGAACGGCCGGTTCGGTGAAAGCAACATTGCGGCATCCCGAAATCGCGAAGGGCAGGATTGGGCCGGGTACGGCGCACAGTGGTGTGTTCTCCCTGTGTCGCGAGTTCGCACTGACTGCTCGGCGTCTCCTACTTTCGCCATCTTCGCGCAGATCTTGCGAATGCGGTTTCCAGCGCCTCGGGCCCGCATTGCGAAAGGTAGTCGTAGTCGAACACGACATGCTTGTGTGTTGCGAACTGGTCTGCCCGCATTCGTGCGAAGGCTTCGGTGATGAAGGGGTGTTTTGCGGCCCCGGCCTGCGAGATGCGACCGATCTCGACCGTGGCCAGCAATTCCATCTCGATAGCTTTGAAGACCAGGTTTCCGGCATCGTTGCGGGATGCGACGAAGGTGGCGGGCGAGACCAGCTCATAATCGCAAAGCATGTTGGCCGCGGTGATGCCCACGCACCCATGCAGGTCGAGGTTCATCAACGCGAGGCCAAGATCGTCAGCAGTATGTAAGGGGAAGGCGGCGATCCTCCGTGATGTTGGCGAGCGATTCCGATAGCATATCACGTCTGCCAGGACGTCTCTGCAGCTTCGTGGGGGCTGTGGAACCTGGGCCCTTAGTTTGCTTCCCAAGGGGCCGGGCGCCGCAATACTTCGACCATCTCCGGCACCGGCGCTGCTGGAGCCTCCAGGGCAGCAAGAAATGCCGTGAGCCCCTCGGTGCCCATTAGTATCCGCCCTGGAGGGGTCAGCATGTCTGCGGAAGCAGGAGAATTGGTGTATGATGTCGCCATCTTTTCGACGGCGCCGTCGCAGTCCGAAGTACCTGCCGGAAGGGTGTATTTTGTGTTTCTGACCATGTGGCACACTATTCGCAGCCTTGGAGGACTCGCAACGGCGCAAGGCTTCTGGCGGCGTTCTTGGGCCAGGTTGCGGTTCGGCCGTCCTAGGGAGGTCTGCTCCGGTGTGCGATATCCTTGAGAGGTATATCGCAGGTCGTGCAGGTTGTGGACCTGCTACGGACAGAAGAGGGTGAGCCTATTTAAGGTGGCTTATGTTAGCACTGTCGTTATTTAATCTTGGCTGACATTGCTTAAATAGGACTCGGGTGCCATGATCGCCCCATGACCGATTCCGAACCTGATCAACGCCTTGGCCGCTTTGTCGAGACCCCCGTCGCGGGTGAGATCGTGCGCGCCTTTGTCCCGCCGCCCCTGCCGCCGAACCCGCAGATCGATGTGCTGGCGCTTCTCGAGCGGTTGAGCCTCGCCGAGCGTGCGCTGGGGCGGCTGGACGGCATTACCATGCTGCTGCCGCGCCAGGAACTGTTCCTTTACATGTATTACGCAAGGAGGCGGTGCTGTCGTCCCAGATCGAGGGGACGCAATCCACGTTGACCGACCTGCTGCGGTTCGAAACCGAGGCGCAGGCGGGGGAACCGATCGACGACATCCGTGAGGTGTCGAACTACGTAGATGCAATGATGTACGGGCTGGAGCGGCTGGAGGAACTGCCGCTGTCCCTGCGCCTGATCCGCGAGATGCATGCGCGGCTGTTGCACAGTGGACGAGGCGGCACGAAAAGCCCCGGTGAGTTCCGCCGTTCGCAGAACTGGATCGGCGGCTCGCGTCCCGGAAACGCGCTCTATGTGCCGCCGCCCGTTACCGAGCTCGGTGCCTGTCTCGACGCGCTGGAGCGCTTCATGCACGAGGACGAAACGCGGCTCCCGGCGCTGATCAAGGCCGGGCTGCTGCATGTCCGGTTCGAGACCATCCACCCGTTCCTAGATGGCAACGGCCGTATCGGCCGCCTGCTGGTGACGCTGTACCTTTGCGTCAACGGGGTGCTGCGCAAGCCGCTGCTTTACCTCAGCCTCTATCTGAAGACACATCGGGCCGGTTAGCGTCCGCGGACGTGGTGTAATTTCTACGCCTTCATCGGTGTAATCCCGGGTGGCCATCGAGGTGTATGGTCGAGGTGGAGTTTCGACGCTTCAACCACGAACCTTACGGAGACCCCGATGACCAAGACCAACATGGACCTGTCCGAGCTTCTGGCCAAGCATGATCAGGGCGATTTCCTGCGCGGCATTGCCGAGGCCGTTCTTCAGCTGATCATGGAGAGTGATGTCGACGGCCTGATCGGCGCCGGCCGGCATGAACGCAGCGGCGAACGCACGACCTGGCGCAACGGGTATCGAGAGCGCGCTCTCGATACCCGTTTGGGCACGCTGAACCTGCGGGTGCCGAAGCTCCGGAAGGGCAGCTATTTCCCCGGCTTCCTCGAAGCCCGGAAGACCTCGGAACAGGCGCTGGTCGCGGTGATCCAGGAAGCCTGGATCGGTGGCGTCTCGACCCGTCGCGTCGACGAGTTGGTGCAGGCCATGGGGCTGTCGGGCATCTCCAAGAGCACCGTGTCCAAGCTGTGCAAGGACATCGACGAAAGGGTCGGCGAGTTCCTGAACCGGCCGCTGACCGGCGATTGGCCCTATCTCTGGCTGGATGCCACCTATCTGAAGGTCCGGCAGGGCGGCCGTATCGTGCCGGTGGCGGCGATAATCGCCGTGGCCGCGAACACCGAGGGGCGCAGGGAAATCATCGGTCTGGGCATCGGTCCTTCTGAGGCCGAAACCTTCTGGACAGAGTTCCTGCGCTCGCTGAAGGCGCGCGGCCTCGGTGGGGTCCGCTTGGTCATCAGCGACGCCCACACCGGTCTCAAGGCCGCCATCGCCCGGGTGTTCGAAGCGACGTGGCAGCGGTGCCGCGTTCACTGGATGCGCAATGCCCTCGCTCATGTTTCGCGCGGCCAGCACACCGTCATCGCAGCCGCGATCCGGCAGGCCTTCGACCAGCCCGACCGTGCCCATGCCGGCGAAACCTGGCGCAAGGTGGCCGAGCAGTTGCGCCCGAGATGGCCAAAGCTGGCCGACCTCATGGACGAAAGCGAGCACGATGTGCTGGCCTACATGTCCTTCCCTCGCCAGCACCGCACCAAACTGCACTCGACCAACCCGATCGAGCGTCTGAACAAGGAAGTGAAACGCCGCGCCGACGTCGTCGGGATCTTCCCCAACGAGGCCTCCATCATGCGCCTGATCGGTGCCGTCCTCTTCGAACAAAACGACGAGTGGCAGACTGCAAGCCGCTACATGATGGTCGAGGCCTTCGCCCAGATCGACAAGGAGGAGATCGATCCCATTCTTAGCATCACAACGAAAGCCGCCTAATCATGCCCTCAGGCCATCCGAGAAATTACACCACCTTGACGGACGTGACCTCGGGCCGACTATTACCGGCTGCTTCAGGAGGTGCGCGAGCATGGCAATTGGGAGGCCTGGCTGGATTTCTTCCTTGCCGGGGTGGCTGAGACGGCGAACCAGGCGTTCGAGGCCGCGACCAGGATCGTCGACCTGTTCAAGGAAGACCGCGAGCGCATCACGACAGAGAGCGACCGTGCCGGATCGGCGCTTCGCATCCATGACCTTTTCCAGCAGAACCCGTTCCTGACTTCCAACCAACTGGTCCGGCAGACAGGCCTGTCGGCCCCGACAGTCAATGCCGCCCTGGCCGATCTGGAGAAGATGGGTATCATTGACGAAATCACCGGGCGCAAGCGGGGGCGGGTGTTCAGCTACCGCCGCTATCTTGCGATCCTTAGCGAAGGGACTGATCCTTTGCCGGCGGGTGTCTGATCTGTCCATTCCCAAAGAGCTAAAGAAAATCAGGCAGCGTTGAGGTGCTGGCGATCGAAACGCGAAACGTGGGTGAAAAGGTCGCATCCGGGTTCGGATTGTCGTCTACGCTGCTGCGCGAAAGACCTCGCTATGGAGCGATGTTTCCGTCTGCAGCAGCATGGCGTGAAGAGAATAGGGCGGTCGCAAGTAAAGATGGTTGCTTGTCCCCGCAACCATACTTTCTTGCAAGATATCAATGGCTTAGGCAGAAGCAGAGCGCCCCACGGGGCGCTTTTTAGTTGCCTAACAGGCACCTACAGCAGCTGCGCCGCCGCGCTGCAGAGCGTGATCGACACACCGTCTGCGGCCTCAGGGTCCCCCATGACGCGGATCTCGCCCAACAGGTCCTTCAGCAGCGCGTTCGTGGCCACCATCTGGTCACTGCCGGTCAGCAGGCTCTCCAGCCGCTCGACCTGCGCCCGATAGATCGTCTCAAGCTCAGCATGGGTCGGGACATGCTGGACCGCCGGTTCGGTGAGCTTGGCGATCTCCGCACGCAGTGCATCGCGCTCGTCCTCACGTGCTGTCAGGCGGGCCATGTCGTTGTTTCACGGGGTGTGGGCTGCTGGTGATCTTGCCCACCCGCGAGTAAAGAGCCTTCAGAAATCTACCGCATCTGTCAAATGTCGATGTCTTACGCCGAAATCAGTCCGGCCGAGTCGTCCCCGATACCGAAACAGGGCGCATTGCGATATGGGCCACAGACGATCAGGCCGCCTTTTCAGTTCCGTGATCAGCCACCGGCATCGCGTACCATCCCCGGTCAGGTCGATCTCACCCTCCACCTCTGCGTCGCAGCCAGCAGCCTCCGCGACAGCAGTGCGTGGAGCAGCCGGGCGGCGACATTGGTGTAGAAGATCATCATCCCCATCGCCGCCGCCGGGGCGATGTCGCCGGCGTCGTCCATGTTCAGCACCGCGATCGAGGCCAGCGCCGTGTGGGTCGAGTAGATGAAGACCACCGCCGAAACCGTCGTCATCGCGTTCACGAAGAGATAGATCATGATGTCGAGGATCGCCGGCAGGCAGATCGGCACCGTCACCCGGGTGAAGACCCGGTAGAAAGGCTGCCGCATCGAGGCTGCCACCGGCTCGAATTCGGCGTCGATCTGCTTCAGTGCGGTCAGTCCGGTCAGGTGGCCGACGGTGTAGAAATGGGTCACCGTCGACAGAACCAGGATCGCCATGGTGCCATAGATGGCGTTCAGCGGATTGGCCGGGTTGTTGAAGAAGAAGATATAGGCGAGACCAAGCACCATCCCCGGCACCGCCATCGGCAGCATGGCGAGGAACTGGAACAGCCCCCGGCCAAAGCGGAACCCGTCGATCTTCTCGACCATATAGGCGCCGGTGAAGACGATCACCGTGCCAAGGACCGCGGTCAGCCCGGCCAGGGTGATAGAGTTCCAATAGGCCCCCCAGCCACCGCCATCCATCCGGTCAAAGGCATAGTTGCCAAGGCTCAGCGACATGTCATAGGGCCAGAGCTTGACCAGCGCCGCCAGCTGGCAGGTGCCGATGATGGCGAGGATGAAGAGGGCGATCAGGCCGCACCAGCCGAGGCAGGCCAGATCGAAGGCGGCATTGGGCTTGGGCTGATAGGGCACCGATTTCGCCGTCAGCAGCGAGACCTGTTTCTTCTGCACCTGCCGGTCAACCAGGAAGGCAAGCACCGCCGGTATCAGAAGCAGCACCGAGACCACCGCGCCCATCTCGAAATTCTGCTGGCCGATCACCTGCTTGTAGATGTCGATGGCCAAGACGCTGTATTGCCCGCCGATGACCTTGGGCAGGCCGAAATCGGTGATGACCAGCGTGAAGGTGACGAAGGCTGCCGAGATCAGGCCATAGCGCGCACCGGGCAGCGTCACCGTAAGGAAGGTCCGCAAGGGCGAGGCGCGCAGCGAATCCGCGGCCTCGTATTGCCGCTGGTCCGAGATCGCCAGCGCCGTCGAGATGATGATGAGCGCATGCGGGAAGGTGAAGAAGACCGAGCCGATCACGATCCCCAGCGGGCCATAGATCGACTGGCCCATCAGCAGCCCTTTCAGCAAGCCCTGATTGCCGAAGAGATAGATCAGCCCGATCCCCGGCAGCAGCGAGGGCACGAGGATCGGCATCATCGCGATCAGCTTCATCGCGCCCTTGAAGCGCATGCAGCTGCGGTTCAGCGCATAGGCAAAGCCAAAGGCCAGAAGCACCGTCAGGACCGTGCTGACCGAGGCGATGAAGAGCGAGTTGAAGATCGAGCGTGACAGCGCCGGGTTCGAGAAATAGGCGGTGTAGTTCTGAATGCCAGTGCTGGTCGCCGGCAGCAGGCTGACCCGGCGAAAGCTGTTGCTGTCATATTGCACCCAGTCCTGCGAGGCGACGCGCTCCAGCCCCACCAGCCAGCTGGTGCCGGGCTCGGTGGCGCGGATGCGGTAGGTGACCGGGCTGCGAAAGCTGAAATCGGCGAAGAGATCGGGGGCGGGCAGGCGGCCTTCCGATGTGCTGTGCAGATCATCGGGACCAAGCCGGCTGGTCTCTTGGTTCAGGTCAAAGGCGCTGGTGATCGGGCCGAAGCTGGTGCCGCTGTCATCGCTGACCTGAAATTCATAGCGGGTCAGGTCGAAGGAATAGGTGACGAAAGATTTCGACAGCATGGTGTAGAGCGGCAGCGCCAGCGCCACGACCAGATAGAGCGCGATGACCAGCATCAACCCGCGCTTGATCGCGCCATCGCGGTCGATCTGAAGGCTGAGGGCGCGGCCGGCGGGCAGGGTGGAGGCGGTCATCGCTCAGCCCTCGCACGGGAAGACGAGGATGCGCTCGGACGGCAGTTCTACGGCCATGCCGCAGCCGGGCTGCAGATTGAAACGGCGCACCGCATTGATCGAGAAATTCGCCAGCAGCGGCGTGTCGCCCAGTTCGGGACTATGCAGATGGGCGCGCCAGAACGATCCCAGAAACTCCATCGCGATGATCGTCACCGGCAGGTGGTTGGGCAGGGTGGCGGTCTCCTCGTCCAGCGCATGGGGCAGCACATCCTCGGGGCGGATGGCGACGACGACCTGCTGTCCCTCGCGCGCGCCCTGTGTCGCGGTTTGCAGCGTGGTGCCGCCGATGGTGATGGCGCCGCCGCGATAAGTGCTGCGCACGCGGTTGGTCTCGCCGATGAAATCGGCCACGAACAGCGAGGCTGGCTGGCGATAGATCTCGGTGGGCGTGCCGACCTGCTCGACGACGCCGTGATTCATCACCACGATGCGGTCGGCCATGGCCAGCGCCTCTTCCTGGTCATGGGTGACCATGATGGTGGTGACGCCCAGCTTGCGCTGCAATTCCTTGATCTCGTGGCGCAGATGCACGCGTACCTTGGCATCCAGCGCCGAGAGCGGCTCGTCCAGAAGCAGAAGCCCCGGATTGATGGCGATGGCGCGGGCGAGCGCGATGCGCTGCTGCTGACCGCCGGAAAGCTGGGCGGGATAGTTGCCGGCGCGGTCGGGCAGACCGACCAGTTCCAGCAATTCGCTCACCCTCTGCGCGATCTCGGCCTTGGGACGGCCGGTGTTTTCCAGCCCGAAGGCGATGTTGCGGGCAACCGTGAGGTTCGGGAACAGCGCATAGGACTGGAACACGATCCCATAGTCGCGTTTGGAGGCCGGCAGCCGCGAGATGTCGCGCCCGGCTTGATGGATGGTGCCGCTGGTCTGCGGGTCAAGCCCGGCGATGGCGCGCAGCAGCGTGGTCTTGCCGCAGCCCGAAGGCCCGAGGAAACAGATGAACTCACCCTTGGCCATGCTGAGCGAGACATCGCGGAGCGCGATGAACTCTCCATAGGCCTTCCAAAGATTCTCGATGCAGAGATAGGCGTCCGGCACCACCGGCATGTGGGGGTCGCGGGTCTGGGTCATGGCATTCATGTCGCTGGTCCCTCAGGGGCGTGGGGGAGACCGGCCGTTGCCAGCCGGTCTCCTGCCGGGTTCACGATTTCGGTTCGGACTTGGATTCGTAGCGCTTGGACCATTCGGCCAGGATCGCCGCGCGGTTGTTGGCGGTCCATTCCAGGTCGTTCTTGATCATCGCGGCCTCGGTATTGGCCGGATAGTTGGGAACGGGCTGGGCGATGCCGGGCACGGCAAGGATGGCAAAACCCTCGTTATATTCTTTCATCGCCTCCGGGGTGATCGACCAGTCGATCAGGGTCTGCGCGGCTTCCTGCTTGTCGGTGCCGGCGACGATGGCCGAGGCCTCGATATCCCAACCGATGCCTTCCGAGGGGATCAGCACCTCGATCGGCGCGCCGTCGGATTTCGACTTGGCGCCACGGAAGGCGAAGGACACGCCGACCACGGTTTCGCCCGCCGCCGCCATCTTGCAGGGCTTCGAGCCCGAATGGGTATAGGCGGCGATATTGGCGTGCAGCCGGTCCATATAGTCCCAACCCTTTTCCTCGCCCCACATCTGCAGCCAGGACGAGACATCCATGAAGCCGGTGCCCGATGAGGCGGGGTTCGGCATCACCACATGCCCGGCATATTCGGGTTTGGTCAGGTCTTCCCAGCTGGTCGGCGCTGGCACGCCCAGCTTTTCACCCTCGACGGTGTTGTAGCAGACCGAGGCTTCCCAGACATCCATGCCGACCCAGGCCGGCGGCTCGTCACTGTCGCGATACCGCGGGTCCAGCGTCTCGACACCCTTGGGGGCATAGGGTTCCAGCATCCCCTCGGATTTCAGCAGCAGCAGCGACGACCCGGCGATGCCCCAGATCACGTCGGCCTGCGGGTTGTTCTTTTCGGCCAGAAGCTTGGCGGTGATGACGCCGAAGGAATCGCGCACCCAGTTGATCTTGATATCCGGGTGATCCTTGTTGAAGGCTTGCGCATAGCGATCCAGCAGGTCGGCTTCGAGACCGGTATAGACGGTCAGCTCGGTCTCGGCCTGCGCGCCCGCGGCCATGCAGGCCAGAAGGGCTGAGGTCTTGAAGGCGGTCTTGAGGTTCATCAGAATTTCCCTGTCGTTTATGAGGCCCGTTGGGGCATATTGCGCGCCGCTGCCCGGCCCGGGCTAAGCGCAGGGTGGTGAAGACGCCGGATTCTGTTGATCGTCATGCCCGGCTTTCCTTCCTTGAGAGTTTGAAGAGGTCCAACAATAAGTAAAATCTATTCTTTCGATGTAATGATTACTTGTATCGATAATATGACGCGTTCAGCTGACCGCGAGTGTGATGACCCCTGCCGCCACAACCGTCGCGGCGATCAGGCGGCCAATCACCGGGCGTTCCCCGAACAGGAAGATGCCGATCAGGGCAGCGAACACGACGCTTGATTCGCGCACGGCCGAGACCGCGCCAAGCGGCTCCAAGAGGTTGATATACAAGACGATTGCATAGGCAGAGACGGCCAGGACTCCGGCGCCGGCCCCTAGTGACAGCACGCGCAGGGGGATCGCGCCGCCGCCCCGGTGACGCGCGAGCGCGATGGCCAGCGGCACCGGAAATTCCAGCAGGAACAGCCAGCCGATATAGCCAAGGACGCTGCCGGAGACCCGCACGCCAAGACCGTCGGCGACCGAATAGGCAGCGATCAGGATGCCAAGGCCGATGGCATAGGTCACGCCACCGCGCGGCGCCGGCCCCGCACCCCGGCGCAGCGCCAGAATGCCCACCCCCAGCGAGACCAGAACCACCCCCAGCCATCCGGCGGGCGGCAGCGTCTCGCCGATCAGAACCGCCGCCGAAACCGCGACCAGAGCCGGGGCGATCCCGCGCGAGATCGGATAGACTTGGCTCAGGTCCCCGATGGAATAGGACCGGAACAGCAGCAGGTAATAGCCGTAATGCAGCGACGCCGAGGTCGCGATCATCGGCCAGCTTGCCGGCAGGGGCGCAGGCGCCAGCGCGATCAGTGCCAGCCCGGTCAGCGCATGGACCCCCGACACCGCCGCCAATACCCCGGCGCGGTCGTCCACCGCCTTGACCAGCGCGTTCCAACTTGCGTGCATCAGAGCGGCCAGAAGGACCAGCGATACCGAAAGAAGGCTCATCTTTGACTCACGCAGAACGGCTTTGACGCTGTGGATGGCGGGGCGGGCCGCAGCATTGACCCGCCCCCGTTCGCTCACCCGGGCCCCTCACCCCCAGGGCAGAGAGAACGTCTTGACGTTGGTGAAGCTTTTCATCGCCTCGATCACGCCTTCCTTATAGCCGTTGCCGCTGTCCTTGATGCCGCCGAATGGCGACATTTCGATGCGATAGCCGGGCACTTCCCAGATGTTCACCGTGCCCACCACCAGACCCGAGATGAAAGCCTGCATCCGCCGGTAGTCATTGGTGCAGACCCCCGAGGACAGGCCGAAGGGCGTCGAGTTCGAGATGCGCATGACCTCGGTATCGTCATCGGGCACGCGAACGATGGGGATGACCGGACCAAAGGTCTCGTCCATCACCAGTTCGCTTTCATGGTTTACATGATCGACCACAATGGGCGGCAGCAGCGCGCCCTGCCGGCCCGGGTGATAGAGGATCTTCGCCCCCTGCGCCTCGGCGTCGAGCACGCGGCGCTCGAAGGTCTCGGCGGCGCGGTCGTGGACGACGCAGCCGAGTTCCGTCGCCGGGTCCATCGGGTCGCCAAAGCGCAGCCTCTTGGCCCGCTCCAGCACCAACGGCACGAAACGGTCGGCGACGCTCTCCTGCACCAGGATGCGCTTGACCGCGGTGCAGCGTTGGCCCGAATTCTTGGTCGCCCCGGCCACGGCCAGATCGGCGGCCTTGGCCAGATCGGCATCCGACAGATCGTTCAGGATGATCAGCGGGTCATTGCCGCCCAGTTCCAGCACCTGCCGCTTGTAGACCGCCTTGGCCGCGATCATCTTGCCCACCGGCACGCCGCCGGTGAAGGTGATGAGGTCGAAATCGGCATTGGTGATCATCTCGTCGCCGATATCCTGCGGCCAGCCGGTCAGCACCGACAGCATCTCGGGCGGCAACCCGGCCTCGTAGATGGCATCGGCCAGCCACAATGCGGTCAGCGGCGTCAGTTCGGTCGGCTTCACCACGATGCAATTATTCGTGGCGATGGCCGGCGCGATCTTGTGGCTGACCATGTTCAGCGGGTGGTTGAAGGGGGTGATGGCCGAGATCGCCCGCAAGGGTTCGCGCAGGGTGAAGATCTTGCGGCTTTTGCCATGCGGGGTCAGGTCGCAGGAAAAGATCTCGCCATCGTCGAGAATGCATATCTGCCCGGCCAGCGTATAGACATCATAGGCCCGGCCGCATTCATACAGGGCATCGGCCAGCGAGATACCCAGTTCCGCGGTGATGATCGGCGCAAGCTCGGTCTTTCGGTCGTTGATGATCTGCGCCACGTTTAGCAGGATCTTCTGCCGCTCGTAGCGGGTCAGCGTCGGGCGATAGGCGGCGGCGATGGCAAAGGCCTCGCGCGCGTGTTCGGCCGTTCCGGCGGGCACGGTGCCGATCACCTCGCCCGACCAGGGGTAATGCACCGGAACGCGGTCCTTGGTCTGGACCTTGCGCCCGGCGATGCGCATGGCTTCGTGCCGCAGGGCGATGGGAGGGGATTTGTCCAGCATCATCACACCGCCGCCGCCACACAGGCATAAAGGAAGGCATCGAAGTTGCGCAGCACCGGCGCCGAGGGCAAGTCGATCGGACGGTTGACGATAAAGGGCACCACCTGCTCGGTCAGCCCGCCATGGCTGCGCAAGGGTTCCTTCAGCGCGGCAAGGTCGTGGCGGTGGGCGCTGGTGCCAAGGGTCATGTTCTCGCCCGAGATCATCACCAGATCGCCGATCCGGTCATCGGGCAGTTCGAAGCGTTCCACCGCCTCGGCCTTGTCCACCACCAGCGTCATGCCGGGGATGGCCGACAGCTCGGCGATGACCGCCGCCTGATCGACACCCTCGGGCAGATAGGCGGTGGCAAAGGAACCTAGCGCGCCGTGATGGACAACATAGGGATCGGTGATCGGCAGGATCACCCGCGCCTTGTCCTTGCCCAGCATCGCATCAAGCTTGTCCTGCACATAGATCACGGCGGGGCTGCCATCGGCCAGATGCTTGGGTTTCATACCGTGATCGGCCGTCACCACGATCGCCGCGCCAAGCGCGTCAAGCTGCGCCAGATAGCTGTCGAACATCCTGTAGAAGCTTTGCGCCTCGGCATCCTCGGGGGCGTATTTGTGCTGCACGTAATCGGTCGTGGTCAGATACATCACGTCCGGCTTCCACTCGGCCAAAAGCCGGACCCCGGCGGCAAAGACGAATTCCGACAGATCGGCCGAATAGACCTCGGGGACGGGGCGACCCAGCCAGGCGCTGGCATTGTCGATGCCGTTCTCGGCGACGGTGGCGGTATCGGATTTCTCGGATGAGAAGCAGATCGCCCGATCCTCGTCAAAGCGCAGCCCGGCCCCCAGCAGGGCGCGCAGCTTGTCCTTGGCGGTGACGACGGCCACGCGCGCGCCGGCCTCGTAGAAGCGGCTGAATACGGTCGGTGCGCGCAGGAAGCGCACATCGTTCATCATCACTTCCTTGCCGGTTTCGCGCTCGTAGAGGTAGTTGCCGCAGATGCCGTGGACGGCGGGCGGGCGCCCGGTCGCGATGGACAGGTTGTTGGGATTGGTGAAGGAGGGGATCACCGAATGGGCCAGCCGGTCGGTGCCGGTCTCGCGCATCCGCTTCAGCGTGGGCATCAGCCCCTTTTCGATGGCGACCTCGAGATAGGCGGGTTCGCAGCCGTCGAGGCAGATGGCGATGGCCGGGACCTTGGGCCAGGGATAGGCGCGGTCATTGGCGAGGACCGGGGCGCGGGAATGGGCGTTCATGTGGTTCGGTTCCATGTGAAGGAGGGAAGGGGTCAGGCGGCCAGCTTGGCGCGCTCGGCAATGGCGGCGGCGGGGGGCGCGGCATTGTCCACACCCATCTCGGTCAGGCTTTCGCCGGCAGCGCGAACCACCCGGCGCATGATCTCGGCATCCATGCGGCCGATGCAGCCGACGCGGAAACTGTCCACCACCGTCAGCTTGCCCGGATAGATGATGAAGCCCTTGGCCTTCATCAGCTCGTAGAAGCGCGAGAAATCAAAGTTCGGATGCGCCGGGTTGAAGAAGGTGACGATGATCGGCGACAGCCAGCGATCGGCCAGCAGGGTTTCAAAACCCAGTTCGCGCATCCCCGCCACCATCACATCGCGGTTCTGCGTATAGCGGGCACCACGGGCGGGCACGCCACCTTCTTCGGCGTGAAGGCGCAGCGCCTCGAGGAAGGCCGCGACCACATGGGTGGGCGGCGTAAAGCGCCACTGGCCGGACTTCACAAGCCCCTGCCATTGCGCGTGAACGTCGAGGCTGAGGGAATGGGCATTGCCCTTGGCCGGCTCGAGTGCCGATCTGCGGGCAATGACGAAGCCAAAGCCCGGCACGCCCTCGATGCATTTGTTGGCCGAGGAGACCATCGCGTCATAGCGGATCTGGTTCACGTCCAGTTCGACCGCGCCAAAGGCACTCATCGAGTCGATCAGCAGGCTGCGACCGCGCGCCGCGACTGCCTCGGCGATTTCGGCCACCGGGTTCAGGATGCCTGAAGAGGTTTCGCAATGGATGGCGATGACATGGGTGATCGCCGGATCGTCGTCCAGCGCGCGGCCCACCTCGTCACCGCGCGGGGGCAGGTAGTCGCCCTTGTCGATCAGCGTATAGGCCCGGCCCATCACCCGCAGCGTCTCTGCCGCGCGCAGCCCGTAGGCGCCATTGGCCAGCACCAGCGCCTTGCCGCCCTTCGGCACCATCGTGCCCAGCATCGCCTCGACCGAGAAGGAACCCGAGCCCTGCATCGGCACGCAGACAAACTCGCCGGCGGTATCTCCGGCCAGCGCCACCAGCTGATCGCAGAGCGAGCGGGTCATGGCGCGGAAATCGGCGTCCCAGGAGCCCCAGTCCCGCAGCATCGCCTGCTTCACGCTAAAGGCGGTGGTCAGTGGCCCCGGTGTCAGCAGAAACGGCTCTCCCATCTGCGGATCGGGGAAGGCGGCATCGGCGGTGGTCATGGCAATCCTCGTTGCAGTGTAACCCTTGTCTGGATGCAGATTTCCACGGGGTATGATATATGTAAAATCGTTATTTCAGATCAGATGATCGATTTTACTGATGAAGCATCATCTGCAGGCGCGACTCCAGCAGGTCGCCATTTTCGGTCAGGATCGGATAGGCGACCTTGACCAGCAGGGAATTGATTTCCTTCAGCGACCGGACCACTTCCAGGTGCAGGTCGCTGGTCTCGACACTGTCGGTCTGGCCGCTGCGCAGGCGCATCAGATGCCGGTCGTGGCTCTCGCGCTCCAACCGGCGCAGGACGGATTTCTCGGCCACCAGCTGCCGCGCGGTGGGCAGGTCGCCGCTGACCATCACATGCAGGGCCAGCTGCATGTTGGCCAGCACCCGGGCATGCATACGCGACAGCTCCTCCCAGCCCTCGGCCGAGAAGCGCAATTGCCGGCCGACCTTCTCATCGGCCTGTGCCAGCAGGTTCTTGGCAATGATATCGCCGATCGCCTCGAAATCGATGGCCATGCCGGTCAGTTCAAGCCCCCGCCGCGCCTCTTCATCGGTCAGGTTGGCGCGGTTCATCCGTGCGATGAATAGCTTGATGTCGGTATGGCGCTGGTTCACCTCGTCATCCATCGCGCGCAGCTGTGCGATCCGCTTGCTGTCGCCGCCCTCGAGCAGATCGGCGACCGGGCGCAGCATCGCCTCGACCGCCTCGGCCATGTGCAGCAACTCGCGCCGCACGCTGGCCAGCGCCAGTCGCGGCTGCGACAGCGCGAAAGGGTCCAGCGCGCTGCGATAGGCGGCGGCTTCGCCCGGCGTGTCGGGCGTCGGCCAGAGCCGCAGGGTCAGCCGGCCCATCGCCCCGGCAAGGGGCAGGGCAATGATCACCAGCGCGGCATTGAAGAGCACATGGAAATTGACCAGCTGCACCCCGGCACTCCCCCCCAGATGGTGCAGGGGTTGCGGCATGATCTGCAGCAGGATCAGCGCGATAACCGCGCCAAGCCCGCGGAAGATCAGGTTGCCCATCGGAATCCGCCGCTCGGGCAGGGCGGCCCCCCGCGTCAGCCATGCCGCGATCAGCGCGCCGCCCAGGTTGGCGCCCAGCACCATCGGCGCCGCCGCCTCGACCGGCAAGAGCCCACTGGCGGCGAAATTGGCGAACAGCAAGAGCGCCGCGACCGAGGAATGCAGCCCCCAGGCCAGCAGCGCCGCCAGCGCGAAGGCGGTCAGCGGATCGCCGCGAAGATAGGCGACAAGCTGCGGCAGGGCGGCGCTGTCACGCAGTGGTTCGGTCGCCTCGCCCACCATCCTGAGCGACAGAAGGATGAAGGCGATCCCCAGCAGAATGCGCCCGATCTGGCGGATCTGCCGGCTCTCGAATTTCAGGAACATGGTCGCGCCGGCCAGCAGCAGCACCGGGATCAGTTCGGACAGGTCGAAGGACAGGATCTTGACCACCAGCGCGGACCCCAAATCGGCCCCCAGCATCGCCGCGATGCCCGCCGTCACCCCGAGGATTCCCGAGGCGGCAAAGCCCACCGCCAGCACCCCCACCGCGGTCGAGCTTTGCAGCACCACTGCGAGCACCATCCCCGCCGCCGCGATCCCGGCCGTGCCGCCCCGCGCCTGCCGCAGGCTGCGACGCAATGATACCCCCCAGGCGCGTTCAACCCCGGTGCGGACCATGCGGACCGCCCAGAGCAGCAGCATCACCGCGGCGGCAAGGTGAAGCAGGATCAGAAAGGGATGCATGGCGCGACCTCCGGCTGGAAGGCCCCATGCAAGCGGCATTGCCATCCATAAATCAAATCGATAGTTTCAATGGTATCATAGAATCTACCGGGGTTTGTCATGCGCTATGTTCAACTGCGGGCCTTCCACTATGTCGCCACCTGCGGCGGCTTCTCGCGGGCGGCCGAGGAGTTGCTGCTAACCCAGCCCGCCATCTCGGATCAGGTGCGCAAGCTGGAAGAAGAATATGACGTGCTGCTGTTCAACCGGATGCGCAAGCAGGTAACACTGACCAGCGCCGGCGAGTCGCTGCTGCAGATCACCCGGCGGCTCTTTGATTGCGAACAGCAGGCGCTGGACCTGCTGTCAGAAAGCCGGGCGCTGCAATCGGGGCATCTGCGGGTCATCGCCGACAGTGCCCATCACCTGCTGCATATCCTCGCCCAGTTCCGCAAACGCTATCCCGGCGTGCGCATCTCGGTCCATGCGGGGAATACCCAGACCGTCGTCAGCAGCCTTTACAATTACGAGGCCGATCTGGGCATTCTCGGCGAGATGCCGACGCTGAAAAGCTTTGACTGCCAGCTGCTCAGTTCCTCGCCCATCATCGGCTTCGTGGCGCGCGGGCACCCCTTGGCCGAGGTCGGGCAATTGCGGCTGGACCAGCTGCCGGGCCATCCGCTGGTCCTGCGCGAGCGCGGGTCAAAGACCCGCACCAAGCTGGAGGTGGCGGCGCAGGCCTGCGGGGTCGAGCTTCAGCCCACCGTCGAGGCCGAGGGCCGCGAGGCCGTGCGCGAGATCGTCGCCTCGGGCGTCGGCATCGGCTTCGTGTCGCTGGCCGAGTTCAGCGAGGACAAGCGCCTGGTCCCGATCACGCTCACGCCCGAGGAAGACCTGATCATGGACGAGGCGCTGATCTGCCTGCAGGAGCGGCGCAATTCCAAGCTGGTCCATGCATTCTTCGACATCGCGCGGCGGTCGATCTGATCGGAGAGAGGGAACTGATTGAGGCATCAGCATCGGACAAGATAGTCTTCAGGAATATGCGCTCAGTGTGGGCGAAACAGCGTCAACTGTGAAGCTGAACAATGGCGGCATGTTACGGCTATTTCAGTTCGCTGTAATGCAAATCCTGTCGCAGTAACCAACACTAATTCGCCTATCCTATCAAAAGCCTCGGTGCTCGCGCCCAGGGCTTTTCTGTCGTTTGCGTGCCGCGTGATCCGGTGCAGCGGCTGGCCCGTTGCCAGGCGCAAAAGGCTCGCCAGCCCGCCATGCAGGTCGATGGTCATACCGTCTCCATTCGGGTCGGGCGCCAGCGCGATCCGCTCGACCAGCGCGCGCAAGGCCTCCTTCGCTTCTTCCATCCCCTCGGCATCCGACAAACCTCGGATCAGCGCGCCGACTCGGTCGCGATAGGTGCGCGCCATGGACGGATGGATCCGCACCGGGTCGGGGCTCGGGTTGGTGATCAACCCCATCTGAGTGGTCCATTTGGAAGGTTGGTGTATGACCGGTCTTTGGTCCATCGGGGCGATGGCTTCTGGGGCTGGTGGGCGATAGCCCAATCCGCTGTATGGTCGTTTTGTGTTGTAGCGTTTCCTCCATTCCTCGATCAGGATCTGCACCTCGCGCAGGCTATGGAAGACTTTCTCGCTCAGCATCCCGTCGCGAAAGCGCGCGTTGAAGCTCTTCCGATACCCGTTCTCCCGGGGCGATCCCGGTTCGATATAGGCCTTCTGCGCCCCGACTGGATCGCCAGGGCCACAAACTCGGGGCCATTGTCGGAGCGAATGAGCGCCGGGATGTCGCGCAGGATGAACAGATCCATCAGGGCATCAATCATATCAGTTGAGTTAAGTTTGCGCCGCACCCTAATCGTCAGGCATTCGCGGCTAAACTCGTCAAGAATACTCAGCGTCAGATGCGACACGGCACGTCTAAGCCGCTCATACTCCTGCTGAGGACGCTCCAGCTCCTTGAGTTGGTCTACGCCCATTCCGCGTTCGCCACCGGCAATAGGTCTGTTCGACAAGATCGATCCGCCTGATAGCATCCAGGCGGGAACGGCCTTGCCCCATCAAAACCTCAACCTGTCGCAACTTCGAAACAATTTCTTCCGCCTTCGGTCGCTTGTTGGCCATTCTCGATCCTCCGTTTCCTCAGAATAGCGACGGACCACTTCACTTGGGGAGAATCAGAGCTGGAAAAATCCTGTTCCAGGTCAGTGTGTCAACGGCGGAGCAAAAACCGGCCACGGGGCGGCGCAAAAGCAGGCCACTTTCTTGCGCGCTTGAGCCCGCCGGGAGGGCGTAGCCCGAGCGGCGGGCTCAAGCGCGCGTTGCGGTTTTCTATGGGGTCTGGCCGGCGTTTCGGGCCCGACTTTGCGCGAGCCTGTAGCTCTCGCCATTCATCTCGAGGATGTTGACGTGGTGGGTCAGGCGGTCGAGCAGAGCGCCGGTCAGCCGCTCTGTTCCGAAGGTCTCGGTCCATTCGTCGAACGGCAGGTTGCTGGTGATGAGCGTGGCGCCGCGCTCGTAGCGTTGCGAGATCATCTCGAAGAGTAGCTCGGCGCCGGTCTTTGACAGAGGCACGAAGCCCAGTTCATCGATGATGAGCAGTTTGACCGAAGCCAGCTGCTTCTGGAGCCGCAGGAGGCGGCGCTCGTCGCGGGCTTCCATCAACTCGTTGACCAGTGCCGCGGCCGTAGTGAAGCTGACCGACATTCCTTTCTGACAAGCGGCCAGTCCCAGCCCCAGAGCAACATGCGTCTTGCCCGTGCCACTCGGTCCGAGCGCAATGACGTTTTCGCGCCGCTCGATCCATTCGCAACGGGCAAGGTCCAGCACCTGCATCTTGTTGAGCTTCGGGATCGCCTTGAAGTCGAAGCTGTCCAGGCTCTTCTTGGCGGGGAACTTTGCAACCTTGATCCGGCGTTCGATCATCCGTCCCTCGCGGTCGATCAGTTCCAGTTCGACCAGTCGGGCGAGGAACTGGACGTGGTCCAGGCCCTCGGCTGCACATTGGCGCGCCAGCTTCTCGTGCTCCCGCAAGAAGGTCGGGAGCTTCAGCGTCTTCAGGTGATGAGCAAGCAGGATCTGCGGCGCACCGGTCATGCCGCGTCTCCCGACAGCAGAGACATGTAGCTTGCCGCCGAGGTGGTCCCCACGTTGGCCCGCGGCAGGTAGGGATAGACATCGAGGTCCAGCTTCGGCGGCCGTTTCTCAACATGGCAGAGAGCGAGGTGCTTCACGGCATCGAAGCCGACAGCGCCCAATTGCAGGGCCTTCTTCACGGCCGCGTGGAGATCATCGATGTCGAAGGTTTCCAGCAGGCGCAAAACCTGCACATATTCCCGGCGTCCCGCCTTGATCATCCGCGCCTCCATCAGGCGGCGCAGGGTTGCGAACTCCGGCGGCAGGTTCCATTCGGCAAGAGGCGCGGCCTGATCCAAAGCATTGATCTTCCTCTCGATGAGCGGGAGGTAATGCACCGGATCGAACACCATGTCCTCGCGGTCATAGCAGCGGGGGTGGCGTGCGATGAGCTCGCCACCGCAGCCGATCACAACCTCGTCGACATAGCCCCTGATCCAGACATCGCGGTGGCCGTAGGCGACCGGCACCGAGTAATCGTTGGTCTTGTAGCGCACCAGCGCTTGGGAACTGACTCGCCCGGTGGCTTGGTCGCAGGCATCGAACGGCGCGGGTGGCAGATCAGACATCACGACCAGATCTCGCACGAGGCGTTCCCCGATGGTCTCGGACTGGCCGCGCAGAACATCCGCCTGACGTTTGCGACACTGCTCCTCCAGATAGGCGTTGAACGAAGCCCAACTCACAAACCGCGGGACCGGGACCATGAAGTTGCGGCGGGAATAGCCGACCAATCCTTCCGCGTTGCCCTTGTCGTTCCCCTTGCCGGGGCGGCCATAGCGGTCTCGGAACAGGTAGTGGGACAGGAACCCGCTGAAGAGCGTGGCCCGCTGACGTGTGCCGTCCGCCAGGATCTTCGCAACAAGACAGCGATCGTTGTCGTAGAGGACCGATACCGGCACCCTGCCGAAGAAGGCGAAGGCGTGGACGTGGCCGTCTACCCAGGCTTCCGCTGTCGCCGCGGGATAGGCGCGCACGAAGCAGGCATCACTGTGCGGCAAGTCCATAACGAAGAAGTGCGCCTTCTGCTCGACGCCGCCGATGACGACCACAGCCTCGCCGAAGTCGGCCTGGGCATGTCCTGGCGGATGGGCTAGCGGCACGAAAATCTCTCGGCCGCGCCGCTCGCGCTCCCGCATATAGTCCTTGATGATCGTATAGCCGTCGGTGAAGCCATGCTCATCGCGAAGCCGCTCGAATACCCGCTTCGCCGTGTGCCGTTGCTTTCGATGGACCTCGCGATCCCCCTCCAGCCAGCCATCGATGATCTCGGTGAACCCATCCAGCTTCGGCCGCTTCACCGGCGCCGTCCGCCGGTATCCAGGCGGAACCGAGAACGCCAACATCTTCCGAACGCTGTCGCGGGAAACCCCAAACTGACGCGCAGCCTCGCGCTGGCTCATGCCTTCTGAACAAGCCAGGCGAACCTTCCGATACAAATCCACGGTGAAAATCCTCCCGCCCTCCCTGTCGCCAGAAAGGGTAAAGGTGGACGACTTTTACGCCGCCCGCAGCGGGCTCATCCCGCCGCTACCGTGGTCGACTTTCTCACCGCCGTTCTCAGACCCGGCCAGCTCCGATCCCTCGCGCGAGGCGATCTTCTTCCAGCGGCTCGAGGTGCTGTCGGGCTTCGATGCCGCGCGGCAATTGTGGGAAAGCCCGCAGATGCAGGCGGCGAACATCTCGGGCGGGCGCTGGGGCGGGGTGCAGGGCAGCGACCCGGGCAGCGGGTCGCAGGCCTGGTCGATGCTGACCCATATGAACGGGAGGCCGATGCCCAAGGGCGGTTCTGGCATGGTCAGCACCTCGCTTGGCCGCTTCATCGAGGCGCATCAGGGCACGGTCCTGACCAATATGCCGGTGGTGGCGCTGATGATCGAGGACGGCCGCTGCACCGGCGTCGAATGCGCCGATGGCAGCCGCTTCCGGGGCCGCAAGGGCGTGGTCTCGACCATACATGTCAAGCATCTGATGCAGATGGCGCCCTCGGATCTTTGGGGGCAGGCCTTCACCGACAGCGTCGAGGTCTGGCAACCCGAAATGGCCATGTTCGCCTTCCATTTCGCGCTGAAGGGATCGCCCGAATATCCGCTGGCCGGGGGTGGTTCGGTCACCGGGGCCGAGGCCTCGATCATGGAGCGTCCGGAAAGCATCTTCAAACTGAACGAGGACAATGCCCGGGGCGAGCTGACGCTGGAAGATTATCCGCTGCAGATCGTCCATGCCGCCGGCTATGACCGCAGTCGCGCGCCCGACGGCTTTTCGCTGCTGAAGATCGAGGGCGGGATGCCCTATGCGCTGAAGGAAGGCCCCGAGCATTGGGACGCGATCAAGGACGAGGTCGCCGATCAGGTGCTGGACCGCTACCTGCGCTATACCCCGAACCTCACGCGCGAGAATGTGCTGGCGCGGGTGATCATGAGCCCGATCGACATCGAGCGGATGAACCCCGCCATGTGGCGCGGCAGCGTGCATCATCTGGACAAGCGCTGGGGCAATTTCGCGCCCTACCGGATGCCGATCCCGGGGCTTTACCAGACCGGGGCCTGCACCGCGCCGGGCGGGTCGGTCACCGGCCAGCCCGGCCGCAACGCCGCCATCGCCATTCTGGAAGATGACGGCAAGACGTTGGCCGAGGTGGTCGGAAGGGGTTGAGTTTCAGCAAGGGGGGGCATCTCATGCTCCGTTGGATTGCTTTCACCGGGTTTGCCGTCCTTGGCGCCGGCATGGCCATGGTCACGGTCGCGCCGGTCACCGCGCAGCAGGAGGCGCCCCCGCCCGCCGAACGGGTGGTCGAGCCGGTTCAGGCCAACCCGAACCCGCCGCCTGCACCGAACCAGCCCTTGCCCTATAGCCATCAATGGCATGTGGGCGAGCTGGGGCTCGACTGCACCACCTGCCATGTGAACCCCGATCCCGGCAATATGATGACCTTCCCGGCCACCCAGACCTGCATGGATTGCCACAGCGACATCGCCATCGAGAAAGAGCCGATCCAGCGCCTGACCCAGTATCACGAAGCGCAGGAGCAGATCCCCTGGGAACGGGTCTATCAGGTCCTGCCCGGCGTTACGTGGAGCCATCGCACCCATATCGATGCCGGGGTCGATTGCACCTCCTGCCACAGCGCGGTCTCGGAGATGCCGCAGATGCAGGAGGTGACGGCGGTGACCAGCATGGCCAGCTGCATGAACTGCCACGAACAGCAGGGCGCGCCGAATACCTGCGTGACCTGCCACAGCTGGCCGAATGCCGGGAATACGCCGTAGGGCTGCTGGCGGAGGGGTCTCGCCCCCATGTCAAGGATGTCCCTCTGTCGGCGCGATCGTGACTCGTCTCGAGGGCGGAGGAAGCTGGCGAAGCTCTGCGGAAGTCCGAGCACATGCATTCGAAACCCGTTGCGCCAGATCGAGCGCACGCCGCTGCCTTCGTGCCCTACGGCGCCGATCAGGCATTCGATATCGGCCTCAAGAATCAGCTGTAGGACGGCCTCGGCGATGTCGCGTTCCAAGTCGCAGTGATAGTGCTTGGTCAGAAGCTCGGAGAGCTCCATGCCTCGCCGTGGTTGCTTGGACCAGTGGCGCTCCCATGCCTCGGTCTTGATCATCGGAGTTTTCATAGACCCCATGGTCGACGTAGCGTAACTTCACCATGAACATACGGCATATGCGTTGGTCGAGCCCCGGCGCGACGACCCACTGGTCGCCCATTTCGAAGGTCGCAGCATCCGCATCGTCTCGTTCGGAACTGTGCCCGACCGCCTCGACATTCCCGCAGTTGACCTGCGCTCGCACGAGACGGCAAAGCTGCTCCTCTATCATCTGGCGATGCAGGGATGCCGCTGCGTGGCGGCGCTGGTGGCGTCAGCCGAGCGGACCAGCCAGATCGAAAGCGCCGCGGCCTACACCGCCTTTATCGGCAGCCGCCGCGCGCCGTCGCTGATGCTGAGGCTCGACGAGGAGGGCGGCGAGGAGATCGGCTATCGCGAGACCCTGCGGCTTCTGCGCGAGACGCCGAAAATCGACGGCATCTTTGCCGCTGTCGACCTGCATCTGCCGGTGATCGCCGAGGAGGCGGTGAACCTGCTTTTCGATCGGATCGAGGGCCGGAGCCGCAAGGTCAGGGCCGAACTGTCGGATCTGATCGTGAGACGATCCTCGGTCGCCAAAGACGTGATCCGTTTCGATCGAGACACGTGATATTGACCTGAACACATAATCCCGAGACGATTGCAGCATTTGGAATGATCAATCGGATTGGACCTGCCGTTCAATATGGACTCCCGTTCCCGCGAATTTCTCGAGCGTTGCCTTTCCCTTGATCTCGAGGTCGATCCCAAATCCGCCAGGATATTCGCGTTTGCCGCCGCGCGATGTGATGAAACCCCGGCCATCATTTCCCACAAGGGTGCGGTAGAGGAGGCTCTCGACAAACTGGATGATGCCTTGCCCGCGACCGGACATCTGATCGGCCACAATATCCTGCGTCACGACCTGCCACATCTGATGGCGGTCCGGCCAAGGCTGGCGAGACTGGCGCAGGACGCGATTGACACACTGTGGCAGAACCCGTTGGCGTTTCCGCGCAATCCCTATCATCGGCTGGTCAAGCATTACCATGATGGGCGATTGCAGGTCGGCCATGTGAATGATCCGGAACAGGATGCACGTCTGGTATTTCAGGTGCTGGAAAACCAGATCGAGGCGTTCGGCCAGCTGAATGTCAAGGAACCAGACGCGTTGATCGCGTATCATCTGCTGACGACGCGGGGCGAGGCATCGTGTGGGTTTGATGCCGTCTTCCGGCATGTCCGCGGCGCAGCCTGCCCTTCTTCCGCAACGGCCCATGAGGCGATCCGGCGGCTGCTTTCGGGGCGTGCCTGCGACAGACGGGTCGATCAGGTGCTAAGCCGGCTGGTCGATCCGAGGCTTGGCTGGCCCATGGCCTATGCGCTGGCCTGGATCTCGGTCGCTGGTGGGGATTCTGTCATGCCACCCTGGGTGCGGATGCAGTTCCGGGAGGCCTCGCTGATCGTGCGGCATCTGCGCGATACCGCCTGCGATAGCCCCGACTGCAGCTGGTGCCGCGAGCAGAGCGACCCGGGCCGCGCCCTGACCCGCTGGTTTGGATTCGATGCGTTTCGTCCGCAGCCCCAGGAACCTGAAACCGGTCGGCCCCTGCAGGAGCGGATTGTCGAAGAGGCGATGCGGGGTCAAAGCATCCTTGGCATTCTGCCGACGGGGACCGGAAAATCTCTCTGCTACCAGATCCCGGCACTGACGAAATTCGACAAGACCGGGGCACTGACGGTGGTGATCTCGCCGCTGGTCGCGCTGATGGCGGACCAGGTGCAGGGGATGGAACGGGCGGGGATCTCGTCGGCTGTAACCATCAACGGAATGCTGTCCATGCCCGAGCGGCAGAATGCGCTGGATCAGGTGCGGATGGGCGAGGCGGCGATCCTGCTGATCTCGCCAGAACAACTGCGCAGTGTCACGGTCCGTTCGGTGCTGAGACAGCGCGAGGTCGGGCTTTGGGTGCTCGACGAAGCCCATTGCGTTTCGAAATGGGGGCACGATTTCCGGCCCGACTACCGCTATATCTCGCGCTTCATCAGGGAAACCTCGGGCGATGAACCGGCGCCGCCGGTCCTGTGCCTGACGGCCACCGCCAAGCCCGAGGTGGTGCAGGACATCCGCGAACATTTCCACTCGCGGCTGGATGTTGATCTGTTGCTGCTGGACGGTGGCGCGGCGCGCACCAATTTGTCCTTCGAGGTGCGCGAAACGCAGCGCAATACCAAACTGGCCGATATTCTGGACGTGATAGAGGCGAAGCTGCCGGCCGAGGGCGTATCAGGCGCGGTGGTCTATTGCGCCACCCGCAGCGCGACCGAACGCGTCGCCAACTTTCTGAAAGGGCAAGGGCTTGCCGCCGAGCATTTCCATGCCGGGCTGACCCCCGACGTAAAACGCGACATTCAGGAAAGGTTCCGCGTTGGCGCCTTGCGGATCATCGCCGCGACAAATGCCTTTGGCATGGGAATCGACAAGCCTGATATCCGGCTGGTCGTGCATGGTGATATTCCGGGATCGCTGGAAAACTATCTGCAAGAGGCCGGGCGTGCAGGCCGCGACCGGGCTCATGCCAACTGCGTGCTGCTGTTCTCGACCGAGGATGTCGAGCGGCAGTTTTCCCTGTCGGCGCGCTCGCGGCTGGCGCGGCACGAGATCGGCGCAATCCTCAGGGCGTTGCGCCGGATCGATGGCCGAACCGAGAAATCCGGCGAGGTCGTCGCCACCTCTGGCGAGATCGTCCGGGCCGAGCGTGATCAGGAATTCGCGCGCGACAGCGCCACCGATGATACCCGCGTCAAGACGGCCGTTTCCTGGCTGGAGGAGGCCAGTCTACTGTCGCGCGAGGAAAACCGGGTGAAGGTGTTTCCGTCCTCGTTGCGCATCCGTAATCTGGACCAGGTCGAGCAGATCCTCTTCCGCCAGTCGATCACCGGTGTGAGGCGCAAGCAGTTGCTGGATATCGTCCGCCATCTGATGAATGCACCGGCCGATCTGGGGATTTCCACCGACGAGCTAACCGGCGTCAGCGGGCTGACAGGGGCGGGGCTGAACAAGGCGATGGCCGATCTCGAGACGCTTGGCATTGCCCGCAACGATCTGGCGGTGACGGTCTTTGTCCATGTCGGGGTTGAGGGGCATTCGCAGAGCCGGTACGCGCAAGCGTCGCGATGGGAGGCCGAGTTGATCGCGCTGATGCGCGAGGTCGCGCCGGATGCTGATGGCACGTCGGCTGTGCCGCTGCATTTGGCCGAGACCTGTCAGGCGTTGCGCGACAGGGGCCATGGGGCGGTGCGCCCCGATGTCATTGAAAAGCTCTTGCGTGGCATGGCGCGCGACGGGCGTGACCAGGATGGCGGACGCGGCAATCTGCATCTGCGCAAGGACTCGCGCAATACGCTGCTGGTCACATTGCAGCGGCCCTGGCAGGTGGTGGAGCAGACGGCGGTTATCCGGCGTCAGGGTGCGGAATTGCTGCTGACCCATCTGACCGGCAAGGTCGCGAAAGGGACGCGCGGCAAGGATCTGCAGGTGGAAACCACGATGGGCGACCTGCTGGCCAGCCTGACCGGCGATGCCTTTCTGCGCAGTGCGGTGCAAGACATGAACAAGCTGATGGAGCGCGCCCTGCTGTGGCTGCATGAGCAGGAGGTGGTGACGCTCGGCAAGGGGCTGACGGTATTTCGCCCGGCGATGACAGTGCATCTGCGACCGGGTCGCGAGACCTTCACCGTCGACCATTTCACGCCGCTTGAACAGCATTATGCCGAACAGACGATCCAGACCCATGTGATGGCCGCCTATGCTCAGCAGGGTCTCGAGGCAATGGACCGGGCCGAGAAGCTTTCAAGTGATTACTTCCAGCTCGATCAGGACAGCTTCCTGAACAAGTGGCTGCCGGGTCGCGGCGCCGAAATCGGTCGACAGACAACCGGCATCTCGTGGCGCTCGATCGTCGAGGCGCTGAACAATCCAGTGCAGCAAAAGATCGTTGCCGATGATCGCGAACAGACCAATGTTCTGGTCCTGGCCGGACCCGGATCGGGCAAGACCCGGGTGCTGGTGCATCGCATCGCCTATCTGATCCGTGTCCGGCGCGAGGATCCGCGCGGCATTCTGGTCCTGGCCTATAATCGCCATGCTGCGGCAGAGATCCGCGCGCGGCTGCGCCATCTGATCGGGGACGATGCAATTCATGTTACCGTTTCGACCTGTCATGCCATGGCCATGCGGCTGGTCGGGGCAAGCTTCGCCGGGGCCACCGGAAGCGACCACGATTTTGATGGCATCGTGCTGGAGGCCGTCCGGCAGCTGAATGGCGAGGGGCTGAGCAAGGCCGAGGCCGAAGCGCAGCGCGATGCGCTCATACAGGGATATCGATGGATTCTGGTCGACGAGTACCAGGATATCGGGCCCGAGGAATATGCGCTGATCGCGGCGATCGCCGGGCGATCGCTTGAAGATCCCGATCTGCGTCTGAGCCTGTTCGCCGTGGGTGACGATGATCAGAACATCTATGCATTCGCCGGCGCCTCGGTGGACTTCATTCGCCGCTTCGAAGGTGAGTATCGCGCTAAGCCCGAATACCTGATCGAGAACTACCGCTCGTCCCGTCACATCATCGATGCCGCCAATGCCGTGATTGCCCCGGCCGGGGCACGAATGAAGGCCGATCAGCAGATCACAATTGACCGCAAGCGCGCAGGGCACCCCGCCGGCGGGGCGCTCGCTGATCTCGATCCCGTCGCCGCCGGTCGCGTGCAGCTTTTGCGATGCCCGTCCGGGGCCGTCGCCCAGGCCGTCGCGGCTGTGGACGAGCTTCTGCGCTTGTCCCGCCTCGATCCTGACTGGAGCTGGTCCCGCGCCGCGATCATCTCGCGCGAGTGGAAGCGGTTGGGGCCGGTCCGTGCCTATGCTGAGGCTTGCGGCATTCCCGTCGAGATGGCCAACGAGAGCCTTCCGAATATCTGGCGGCTGCGCGAGATGCAGATTTTTGTTGCCGCGATCAGACAGGATCCCGCTGCGCGGCTGGGGATCGGGGATTTGGTTGAACGGCTGAACTGCCAGCCGGGCAACCGGTGGATTGATCTTATCGCCGAGGGCATTGCCGCGCTGGCGCGCGAGATCGCCGACAAGACGATTCCGGCGCCCGACCTGATCGAGTGGTTCGCCGAATGGGCACGTGATACGCGAGGTGAGCAGCGCGGGCTGTTGCTGCTGACCGCGCATCGCGCCAAAGGGCTGGAATTCAACGATGTGGTCATTCTTGACGGGGGCTGGGAAAAGCCATCGCGGGGAGAAGACCGCGATGCCCCCCGCCGCCTGTTTTACGTCGCCATGACCCGCGCGCGCCGAAGCCTGTCGGTGATGGCGGATGGCAGGCATCCGTTCCTGGCCACTGGCGAGGCGCTGCTGCAGCGCGAGGTCCGGCCCGACTGTCGGGTGCTACAGGGGCGGTCAGAGCATTATGTGATGCCCGAGATGAAACTGGTAGATCTGTCCTGGGCCGGACGGCAGGCATCCGCCAGTACCGAGCTTGCCGCAATTGGTGTCGGCGATCCGGTGAATCTCGTCTACCGCGAGCTGAATGGCAAACGCGGCTGGTATATCTGCGATCTGGACGGGCGGGTCCTTGGCCGTATGTCAGGCGGGTTCTCTCCCCCCGGGGGCTTGACGTTCCTGCGCGGCGAGGTCGGCGCGGTTATCCGCTGGCGCAAGCGCGACAACAGCGAAGAATATCGCAGCCACATCCGCCGGGATGAGTGGGAGGTGGTTCTGCCGGAACTGGTATTCGGGTAGAGACAGGTAATGCGGGATCGAGGGAAGGCAAAGCCTGCGCCGCTTTTTCATCCGCGAACCAAACGGCTAGCGCAACCCTCCCGTCAGGTCACGGTAGGGCCGAGGCGATTGACGGCGGCTGGTACCTTTCGCGGCGTAAGCAACTCATGGGGGAGGCGCAGATGCGAAGCGCAAGGATGAAATCTATTCGTGGTCCTAACAATCAACGCGCTAGGTCCTCCCGCAGCTGGTTTCAGTCACCGAAAGCTATCTTTGCTTCGCAATCGGTTATGGTCCATTTGACGTGAGGCATGACCTGAAGATTGTGGTGGTTTCGGCGATTATTCGCGTCATCAAGCTGATGAATGCGCAAACAAGGATGATCCGAAACAGTGTCCAAATCCTGCCCCGTAAGCTAAAAAATAATAACGATTATAACGAATTATACCCGCACAGCGCGAGGGTTTTGACGTTACTGCTGCACCAGTGGAAGCACATTGGAAGCACGAAGGGCGTGACCTGCTCACCTGAAACATCCGCGGTCTGAGATTAGTATGTTGTCCATCTGATGTGCTACCCAACGCGTCATCGGCCGCTGTCAGAGTTTCTGCCATTTGGTCGGATACACGGGCTGGCTGCGTGTGCCAATTTGATCAGCGCCGCCGGGACTTTGTTGCCGATCGCGCCATGAGGCCGCTCCTCGTCGTAGTCTCTAGGCCATCCCCGTCGTCAAATGGCAGGTCAAGCTTGGGCGTTCCAAGATATTCAATGCCGTCGATAACCGTGTAACCCATTACATGCTCCGTCCTGCTATCGACCGTCAAAATAGTCGGCGTAGGCTGTCATCCATCCGTCCGACACGCCGCTACCCTGCAGCAGCTCGTCGCATATGAAGGGCAGGGACTGCGGTCTGCCGAATTCGGCCAATCGGTCCACCTCTTCCGCTTCCGGCGATGGGGCGCTATCGAAGCCGCAGAAGACCAAGCCGTGCGAAGGCTTCAACCCTGCCTCGATCAACGCCAAAATACGCTCCCGTGCGCAATCCTGATCCGCATCGCATTCCAGGTTGATCTGCAGAAGCGTCTCAACGTCCCAGCCATACCGCGCTTCGACCGAAGGCATCGCGTCGCGCTGCTCAAGCCGCTGCGTATAGTATTTCTCCAAGGCGTCGGGGTCGTCTTTCGCCAGAAGAAACTGGCCTAGCGCGCTTTCTGGGCATTGATCAGGGTCGCTACTGTCAACCCGCCCCGTCAGGTAACCTTGCGCTGACTGGATATAGGCAAGCGCCCCGTCAAAGCCGGAACCAGCTTGTGCTCCTTGACACAAGGGTGTCATTTCCGTGGCCTCGCCGCGCTGATCGGCAAGAATCCATGCGCCGGCACCAGCGAGCAGCGCAAGACCAAGAACGGAAACTAATCTCAGTTGAGCCAAATTTTTCCACCCGCTAGTTTGATGCCCGTGCCAACCAGTTCGATTTCGCCGCTAGCCTTGAGCACAAGACGAGACTGGCCTCAACTTAGCACAAGCGCCTTTGACGCCCCCTAAGAACTGGACCATTTGAGGCTGGAGTTTTCAGTTAACATTTCCTGGTTGGGAAAGGAGCTGAGAACAATGCAGGCATCGAAGTTTGCGGAAGCGCAAAAGGCATTCATCCTGAAACAGGTCGAGGAAGGCACATCGGTTGCCGAGATCTGTCGTAAGGCCGGGATCGGCCAGTCGACCTACTTTGCGTGGAGGAAGAAGTATGGCGGCTTGCTACCGGACGAGATGCGCCGGCTGAAGCAACTCGAGGACGAGAACGCGCGGCTGAAGCGCAATTTGGCCGACCTGACATTGGATCGCCAGATGGTGCAGGGTGTCGTGCGGCGAGAGCTCTGAAGCTGGAACGGACGCGCGAGCTGGTTCGCGGGATGTGCGCAGACTGGGCAGTTTCGATCTGCACGGGGTTGTCGTCGGCGCGCCATCGGTCCGAGCGCAGATGACAACGGGAGCCTCCGGTTCGACTGTTCGAGCTACCACTACAAGTCCCGCCGCACCGATCCGGCAGAGTTGAAACGGCGGATCAAGGAGAGATGCGAAATATGAGCCGTCGAGGCGCCATCGGTTCGAGCCCGACGGCGATTGATGTGCGGTATGGGCATCGCCGCGTTTACGTCGTCCTTGATCGGGAAGGCTCGGAGGTCAGTATCAAGATCGTATATAATTTTTTACAAAGAGTTAGGCCTCCGGCTGCGGAAGATCGATGCGTGAGCCGCCACTGGTTCAAGGCCACGCCTAGGGCCGAAGCGGCGGGTGAGGGCCAAGCTGCGCGATGACCGGGCGAAAGCTGTCGGGCCGCTGCGCGAGTGCCGGATGGCCTGAATTTGCGCCCCCTTTTTCGCAGTGTGTCGACCGATCGGAGCGCTCGGCGGTAAAGCCGATGCTCGGTTCATCGAGCAACACTGTCTGTGCCGCAAGGGTGACAAAGAAGCGCCCCCAAATGCCGCGATGGCTCCAACGGTTGAAACGATTATAGGTCGTCGTCACAGGCCCATAGCCGGGCGGACAATCCTGCCCTCGGCATCCGACATGCAATACATGGATGATCCCGCTGATCATGCGGCGATCGTCCGCCCTCCTCGCACCCGGCTGGCTCGCCGGCAAAAAGCGGCTCAATCGCCAGCCAAGCCCGACCCGAAAGCCAAAATGGGACTGCCATCACCGAGCTCCCATTGTCCTGTCGGAGAAGTGCCATCAGAAGAATGACAACAGATCAGTATCTTAATTGGGTTTGGTGCCTGGGCGATTCTGCCAGATCTCAACTGTGGCGGCTACGAGGCCTTTCGTTGAACCGGCCGAATGCCTGCCGGAACGACCAGACCATTGGTGTGCAGCGCGAGGGCATTGGGCGCATCTGAGGTTAACAACACCGCGTGCGAGTATGTCGCGGCACGGGTGCCGACCCTGGCAGGTGACGGCGGGACCGATGTCGTGGTTGAAGCCGTAGGCTCTGAAATGACCTGTCTCGCCGCGTCCGACGCCGGCTATGTCGCCGGGCATATTCTCGTTGTCAACGTCGGGGCTTTGCGCAGGTTTTGAAAGGGGTAGCCGATTTCACGTCGAAGGCCGCCATCGCAACTGCGGCGTCGAGTTTGGCGTACGGTGCGCTCGTGCAGCTTGCGTCCGAGTGGCCCAGCCTCGCCTCCGCTTCCCCCTTCCCCCTCCCACCTTTGCAGCCTATGCAAACCAAATGAGCACGATCCCCGATCCCAACAGCGATTCGCCGCGCGGCCTGGTCTTTGCGCTGGCCGCCTATGTCCTGTGGGGATTCCTGCCCCTCTACATGAAGGCGCTGGACCATATTTCGCCCTTCGAGATCATTGCCCATCGGGTGATCTGGTCGCTGCCCATCGCCGCCGTCGTGCTGTTCTGGCAGGGCCGCAGTGCCGATGTGCTGACTGCGCTGCGCACCCCACGTCTGCTGGCGATGGCCGCGCTGACGGCGGCGCTGATCTCGGTCAACTGGCTGATCTATGTCTGGGCGGTGACCAACGATCACGCCATGGATGCGGCGCTTGGCTATTACATCAACCCGTTGTTCAGCATCTTCCTTGGCGCGATGCTGCTGGGCGAGCGGCTGAACCGGCTGCAGAAGCTGGCGGTCGCGCTGGCCGCCGCCGCGGTGATCCTGCTGACGGTCGAGGCCGGGCGCCTGCCGCTGGTGGCCGTTGGGCTGACGCTCAGCTGGGGCTTCTATGCCTATTGCAAGAAAAGCCTGCCGCTTGGTCCCAATCAGGGGTTCACGCTCGAGGTGTTGCTGCTGCTTCCGCTCGCCATCGGCTATGTCATCTGGCTGCAGGTGAACGGGCAAAGCCACTTCGCGCAGGGTAATCTCAAGGACAGCATCCTCCTGATCCTCGCCGGTCCGGCCACCGCCATCCCGCTGATGTTCTATGCCAATGGCGCCAAGCTGGTACGGCTTTCGACCATCGGCACGCTGCAATACATCACCCCCACCATGGTCTTCATCACCGCGCTTCTGGTCTTTGGCGAACCCTTTGAGGGGGCGCGGCTGATCGCCTTTCCGATGATCTGGTTGGCGCTGGTGATCTATTCGGTTACGCTGATCCGAGAGGCTGGCCAACGCCGCCGCACGCGCCGGGACATGGCCAGCCAACGTGCAAACTAGGAGGCTCTCGTGCCCCTGCCGCGTCAACGCGTTACGCTGATTACGCTCGGAACCCGCGACCTGATCCGTGCCCGCAACTTCTACGAGGCTTGGGGCTGGAAGCTGCACCCCCGGTCGCAGGACGGTGTCGCCTTCTACCAGATGCAGGGTGCCGTTCTGGGGCTGTTCGGGCTGAAGGACCTGGCCGAGGACCAGGGGCGCCCCGATGCCGAGCTGGGCATGGGGGCGATCACCCTGGCGCAGAACTGCCCGACCGATGCCGAGACCGATGCAACGTTCCAAGCGGCGATCGCCGCCGGTGGCACGGTGCTGAAGAAGCCCGAAAAGGTCTTCTGGGGCGGCTATTCCGGCTATTTCTCCGATCCCGACGGCCATGTCTGGGAGATCGCCACCAACCCCTTCTGGCCGCTGGCCGCTGATGGCAGCCTGACCCTTCCAGACTGACTTTCAAAGGGGGCTGAGCGCCCCTTTGCGCTTTGGCGCGGAATGCGGCAGGCTGCCCGCCAGCACGGGGAAACCGACATGGAATGGCAGGCCGAGGGCACGGTGATCACGCGCCGCGCGCATGGGGAAAACGCCATCATCATCGAAGTGATGACGGTGGAGTTCGGCCGCCATGCCGGGCTGGTGCCGGGGGGTGCCTCGCAGAAGCGGGCGGCGCTGCTGCAACCGGGGAACCGCCTCTCGCTGCGCTGGCGGGCGCGGCTGGATGACCAGCTGGGCACCTTTGCCGCCGAACCCCTGCGCGCCCGTCCGGGGCTGATGGCCGATCCGCTGGCTCTGGCCGGGCTGAACGCCGTCTGCGCGATGCTGGGATTTGCCCTGCCCGAACGCGACCCGCATCCCGGCCTGACACTGTCGACCGAGGCGCTGCTGGACCGGATGGATGCGGGCGGGGACTGGGCCGAGGATTATCTGCACTGGGAAATGCAGCTTCTCGACGAGATGGGCTTCGGCCTCGATCTCGTCGATTGCGCGGTAACCGGCGCGCGGGAGGGGCTGGCCTATGTCAGCCCGCGCTCGGGCCGGGCCGTTAGTCGGGCCGGGGCAGGGGAATGGGCGGACCGCCTTTTACCGCTGCCGGCGATCCTCGGCGGGGCCGGGGACAATCGCGGCCGGGGCATTGCCGAGGGGCTGGCCATCACTGGGCATTTTCTGGATGCCCGGCTGGCGCGGGAGCTGGTGGGAAAGCCGCTGCCAGCCGCGCGGGGGCGGCTGGTGCGGCGTTTGGCCGGGGGGAGCTGAGGCGGGCCTCAGCCTTCCGGGGTATGCGGCGTATAGACCAGTTCCGGGCCGCTGCCGGTCAGGGTCAGCCGGCCACCTTCGAAGCGGGCGGCAGTTGCCCCCTCGATTGCCGCGAAATAGCCGGTCTCCTGCGGCATGCGGTCGCCGATGCAGGCCATCCGCGTCGACACGACCGGCCCGATGGCCAGTTCCGGCAGCGTGCCCGCCTGCGCCCCGCTGTAGCGGTTGCAGAAGCCGGCACCGCTGATCCGGTCCGCCTCGAGCAGCAGGGTCACATGGGCGGATTCGACATCCTGCCCGCCCATGCTGACCAGCTGGTAATCACCAAGCGGCACCGCAGCCGCGCTGCCACCCGTTGTTGCCGCCGGCTCGCAAGCCGCCAGCAGCAGCGGTGCCAGTGCCAGCGCGGCAACTTTCCCCAGCCCGCGCATCAGAGCGGCCGACCGGGTTCGAATTGCATGTAGGTCGGACCCTTCACCAGCAGAACGCCGCCCTGGTAGTCGGCACTGGTGGCGCTGCGCACGGCCTCGAAGAAGCGCTGTTCCTGCCGGGCTTCGCCGCAGGGCGCGCTGGTCGGCACGAAATTCGTCACCTGGATCGCCGGCAGGGCGGCGGCATTGGTGGCGGTGAAGCTGTTGCAGGGGCCGCTGCCGAGGATCTGGTTGCCGGTGAAACGGACGGCCATGTTGCGCTCGGGCACGGCGTCCTGACCGATGCCGACCAGATAATAGCTTTCCAGCGGCACGTTGCCGGTCAGGCCATTGGCAGAGGGCACCGGCTCACAGGCGGCAAGGGCGGTGAGGGCGGCAAGCAGGGTGACGGCGGGGCGGATCATGGCAGTGTCCTCGTGAAGCTGAACTTTTGTGTGTCAGCAACGCCTTACACCGGATTTTCGTTCCTTGCACGCCCCTTCACGCAGGCCTGACCGCTTGCCCGGCCACGTGTCACCCCAGCAACCGCCGCGCGATCACCTGCGCCTGGATCTCGGCCGCTCCCTCGAAGATGTTCAGGATGCGGGCATCGCAGAGCACCCGGCTGATCTGATATTCCAGCGCGAAACCGTTACCCCCATGAATTTGCAGGGCATTGTCGGCGCTGGCCCAGGCAATCCGCGCGCCCAGCAGCTTCGCCATCCCGGCCTCGAGATCACAGCGATGGCCGTGATCCTTTTCCCAGGCACTGAAATAGGTCAGTTGCCGGGCGATCATGATTTCGACCACCATCATCGCCAGCTTGTCGGCGACGCGGGGGAAATGGATCAGCGATTTGCCGAACTGCTTGCGGTCCAGCGCATATTGCAGGCCCAGTTCCAGCGCGTTCTGCGCCACGCCAATGGCGCGGGCGGCGGTCTGGATGCGGGCGCTTTCGAAGGTCTGCATCAGCTGCTTGAAGCCCTGGCCTGTGACTCCGCCCAACAGGTTCTCGCCCTTGACCTCGAACCCGTCGAAGCCGAGCTCGTATTCCTTCATCCCGCGATAGCCCAGAACCTCGATCTCGCCGCCGGTCATGCCGGGGGTGGGGAACGGATCCTCGGCGGTGCCGGGGGTCTTTTCGGCGATGAACATCGACAAGCCGCGATAATCGTCGGTCGCGGGATCGGTTCGCGCCAAGAGCGTCATCACATGGGTGCGGGCAGCATGGGTGATCCAGGTCTTGTTGCCGGTGACCTTCCAGTCCAGCCCGTCCTTGACCGCGCGGGTGCGCAGGCTGCCCAGGTCGCTGCCGGTATTCGGCTCTGTGAAGACGGCGGTGGGCAGGATCTCTCCGCTGGCCAGTTTCGGCAGCCAGTGTTCCTTCTGCTCGTCCGTGCCGCCGCCCAAGATCAGCTCTGCCGCGATCTCGCTGCGGGTGCCAAGCGAGCCGACGCCGATATAGCCGCGCGACAGTTCCTCGGAGACGACGACCATCGCCGCCTTGGACATGCCGAGACCGCCCAGTTCCTCCGGAATGGTCAGGCCGAACACGCCGAGTTCCGCCAGCTCGTCGATGATCTCGATCGGGATCAGCTCGTCCCTCAGATGCCAGCCATGGGCATGGGGCACGACCTTGTCATCGGCCCAACGGCGGAACTGGTCGCGGATCATCTCCAGATCCTCGTCCAGCCCGGTGGCGCCAAAGGTGGCGCTGCCGCGATTGTCGGCGACCAGCTCGGCCAGACGGGCGCGGGCGGCGGGGGTGTTGCCGGCCATCAGCGCGCGTGCAGCCTCGGACGGCTGCCACTCTATCCCCAGATCCGACAGCCGGGCGAATTCGTTCTGGCTCATCAGGATGCCGCCGGCAATCTGGCTCAGATATTCGCCAAAGCCGATCTGCAGGATCAGCCGCTCGATCTCGCCATCGACACGGGCCGACCATGCCGAAAGCTGCTTCAGCGCCTCGACATAGGTGGCCAGCCAGGACAGGGCGTGCGCCGCATGCTGGTTCTGTTCCAGAAGTGCCGCATCGACCTTGCCGCCGGGGGCCACGATGTCGCGCAGCGCCGAGGTGGCGCGGGCTTGCAGATCATCCAGTTCGGGCAGGATCGCTTCGGGTGTCTGGGCCATGTCTTTCATCGAATCCTCGCATTGCGGCGTTGCAGCATCCCTAGGCGCTTTGCAGTCGCAGCGCAACTATAATGCGCAAGATGTGATATGAACGAATGAAAATGTCGCGTTAGTCCGGAAGGCTGCGCCGCCGATCCGGGCGCTTGTTCGTTCTCTGCAGATTCTGCAACCCGGCTTCCCTTCGCCTGAAGCTCCGGCTAGCGTGCGGCCCATGTTCGGGTTGGAAATCTGGCAGTTCTGGGCGGCCATCGGCATCACGCTTTTCGCGGGCTTCGTGAAGGGCGCGGTGGGCTTTGCCATGCCGATGATCATGATGTCCGCCTTCGGCTCGATCCTGCCCGCCACCACGGCGCTGGCGGCGCTGATCCTGCCGACGCTGGTGACCAATATCCAGCAGGCCTTCCGTCAGGGACGGGGCGAGATGATCGCCTCGGTCAAGCGGTTCCGGCTGCATATCGCCATGGTGGTGATCTTCATCGCCGTCTCGGCCGGCTTTGCCAAGATGATCCCGCAGGCAGTGATGTATATCCTGCTGGGCCTGCCGATCATGCTCTACGCGCTCTGGCAGCTGTCCGGGAGGTCGCTGACGATCCCGATCCATCACCGCAGCCGGGTCGAGGCGATCACCGGCATCATCGGCGGGCTCTATGGCGGCATCTCGGGCATCTGGGGGCCGCCGCTGATCGTCTATCTCCTGTCCATCGGCGTCGACAAGCGCGAGCAGGTGCGGGTGCAGGGGATCGTCTTCCTGATCGGGGCGGTGACATTGCTGGTCGCGCATCTGTTTTCCGGTGTGCTGAACGCGCAGACTCTGCCCTTCTCGCTGATCCTCTGCATTCCTGCCGTGATCGGGATGCAACTGGGCTTTGCCTTGCAGGACCGGCTGGATGTGGTGCAGTTTCGGCGCTGGACCCAGATCCTGCTGGTCATCAGCGGGGCCAACCTTGTCCGCCGTGCCTTTGAACTCTGGAGCTGAGATGACCGACGCCGCCCAACTGACCGCCCGCCTGATCCAATGCCCATCGGTGACACCCGAGGAGGGCGGCGCGCTGGTCCTGCTGCGCGATCTGCTGGCGGATGCCGGATTCGAGGTCACGCGCGTCGATCGCAATGGCACGCCGAACCTCTTTGCCCGCTGGGGCGCAAAGGGGGCAAAGACCTTCGGCTTCAACGGCCATACCGATGTGGTGCCGCCCGGTCCGCTGGGGTCATGGACCCATCCACCCTTCAGCGGCCATCTCGAGGACGGGGTGATCTGGGGCCGTGGCGCGACCGACATGAAATCCGGCGTCGCGGCCTTTGTCGCCGCCGCCGTGGATTTCGTCACGGAGACCCCGCCCGATGGTGCGGTGATCCTGACCGTCACCGGCGACGAGGAAGGCCCCGGTCGTGACGGCACGGTCGCGCTGCTGGACTGGATGACGGCCAATGGCGAGCGGATGGATGTCTGCGTCGTGGGCGAGCCCTCGAACCCCAACACCTTCGGCGAGATGATGAAGATCGGCCGCCGGGGCAGCATGAATGTCCATGTCACTGCCAAAGGCGTGCAGGGCCATGCTGCCTATCCGCACCGGGCCAAGAACCCGCTGCACGCGCTGACGCGCTATCTGAACGACCTCATCGCCGCACCGCTGGACGAGGGGACCGAGCATTTCGACCCGAGCGGCTTGCAGATCGTCACCATCGACACCGGCAACCCGGCCAGCAACGTCATCCCTGAAAAGGCCGAGGCGGTGGTGAACATTCGCTTCAACGATGCCCATAGTTCCGCCTCGCTGACCAAGGACCTGACCGAACGTGCCGCGAAGATCAGTGCCGAAACAGCGGTCGAGATCACGCTTGATGTCCATGTTTCGGGCGAAAGCTTCCTGACGCAGCCCGGCCCCTTCGTCGATCTGGTCCGCGGCGTGGTGCGTGAGGAGACCGGCATCGACCCGGTGCTGTCCACCTCGGGCGGCACCTCGGATGCGCGCTTCGTCAAGGATCACTGCCCGGTGGTCGAGTTCGGGCTGGTCGGCCTCTACATGCATCAGGTGGACGAGCGCGTGCCGGCGCAGCAGGTGAATGACCTGAAGCGCGTCTACCAGAAGATGCTTGAGCGGTATTTCGCATGAAGATCGAGGTCACCGACGATCTGGAGGCCTGCCTTGCCGTGCGCATGGCGGTATTCGTCGCCGAGCAGGGCTATTCCGAGGCCGAGGAACTGGACGGACAGGACGATCATGCGATCCAGATCCTCGCGCGCGACGGCGACCGCCCGGTCGGCACGGCACGGGTCTTTGCAGAAGGAGCGACCGGCAAGATCGGCCGGGTCTGCGTCCTGCCCGAGATGCGCGGCACCGGCCTTGGTGCCGATCTGGTCCGCGCCGCGCTGGAGGTGCTGCGCGCGCAGCCCGGCATCCGCCGCGTGAAATTGAGTGCGCAGGTCCGGGCGATGGGTTTCTATGAAAAACTGGGCTTCGTGGGGCAGGGGGCCGATTACGACGATGGCGGCGTGCCGCATCGGGACATGGTTCTGGACTTGTAAGCCGCCCTGCATTTTGCCGCTGTGCGCCGCATGGCGCCGTGCTAACAGTCGGACATGGCACAGATCCCCTCGAAACAGCAGATCCTCGACTGGGTGGCCGACCACCCGGACGCAAATTCCAAGCGCGACATCGCCAAGGCCTTCAACATCAAGGGCGCCGAGCGCATCGAGCTGAAGCGCCTGCTGAAGGAGCTGGAGGCCGAGGGCCATCTGGAACGCCGCCGCCGGCACTACCAGGACACGCATCAGTTGCCCCCGGTCACGGTCGTGCGGCTGGAATCCCCCGACGGCAATGGTGATCTCTGGGCGCGGCCGCTGGAATGGCAGGGCGAGGGGCCGGAACCGCGCATCCTCTACAAGCCGCGCGAGGCTGACAGCGCGCTGGGGCCGGGCGACCGCATCCTTGCCCGGCTGATCGAGGTGCAGGGCGAGGATTACCAGTATGACGCAAGGCTGATCCGCAAGATCACCCTCGCGCCGCAGAAGATCGTCGGCATCTTCCGCAAGGAAGCAGAGGGCGGCCGGATCGTCCCGATCGACAAGGGCCAGGACCGCGAATGGCGGGTGCGCCCTGACGCCACCCATGGCGCGCAGCCGGGGGAACTGGTCGAGGCCGAGCAGGTCGGCCCGAAGAACCGCCTTGGCCTGCCCTATGCGCGGGTGACCGAGCGTCTGGGCGATCCCTCCGCCCCGCGCGCCGTCAGTCTGATCGCGATCCACCAGCACGGCATTCCCGACGATTTCCCCGAACAGGTGCTGGCCGAGGCCGATGCCGCCAAGCCCGCCACGATGAAGGGCCGCGAGGATCTGCGCCCGCTGCCCTTGGTCACCATCGACCCCGCCGATGCCCGCGACCATGATGACGCGGTCGCGGCGATGATCGAGGAAGACGGCGGCGCGACCATCTGGGTCGCCATCGCCGATGTCGCCCATTACGTCCGCCCCGGCTCGGCGCTGGACCGCGAGGCGTGGAAACGTGGCAATTCGACCTATTTCCCCGACCGGGTGGTGCCGATGCTGCCAGATGCGCTGTCGGGCGATCTCTGCTCGCTGCACGAGGGCGTCGACCGGGCGGTGATCGCGGTTCGGATGCGGCTCGATGCGCAGGGCAACAAGGTCTCGCACAGCTTCCATCGCGGGCTGATGAACAGCCGCGCCTCGCTGGCCTATGAACAAGCGCAGGCGGCTGCGGACGGCAATCCCGATGATCAGACCGCGCCCCTGGTGGATGAGGTCATCAAGCCCCTCTGGCACGCCTATGACCTGCTGAAGCAGGCCCGCGCGCGGCGTCAGCCGCTGGATCTGGACCTGCCCGAACGCCGGATCGAGTTGACCCCGGACGGGCGGGTGAAATCGGTGAACTTCCGCGACCGCTTCGACGCCCACCGGCTGATCGAGGAGTTCATGGTGCTGGCCAATGTCGCCGCCGCCGAGGAACTGACCCGCCGCCAGCGTCCGCTGCTGTTCCGCGTTCACGAGGAACCGACGCTGGAAAAGATCGACGCCCTGCGCGAGGTGGCGCAGGCATCGGGCTTTACGCTGGCCAAGGGGCAGGTGCTGCACACGCATCATCTGAACCGGCTTCTGGCGCAGTCCGAGGGCACGGATTTCGACGAGTTGATCAACATCACCACCCTGCGCTCGATGACCCAGGCCTATTACCATCCCGAGAATTTCGGCCATTTCGGTCTGGCGCTGAAAAGCTATGCCCATTTCACCAGCCCGATCCGCCGCTATTCCGATCTGGTCGTCCACCGGGCGCTGATCACCGCGCATGGCTGGGGCAAGGACGGGCTCAGCGATGCCGAGATCGAGCGTCTGCCCGAGACCGCCACCCATATCAGCGAGACCGAGCGGCGGTCGATGGCGGCCGAGCGGGATACGACCGACCGCTATCTCGCCGCCTTCCTGGCCGAGCGTGTCGGGTCCGAGATGACCGGCCGTATCAACGGCATCCAGCGCTTCGGTGCCTTCATCCGGCTGGATGAGACCGGGGCCGACGGGCTGCTGCCGATCCGCGAGATCGGCAATGAATATTTCCACTATGATCCCGATGCGCAGATGCTGATCGGCTCGGAAACCGGGATCGAGATCGGCATCGGCCAGCGCGTCACCGTGCGGCTGACCGAGGCGGTGCCGACCACCGGCGGGCTGACGCTGGAACTGGTGGAACTGGAAGGCCGCAGCCTGTCGCAGGGCCCCCGCAAGGGCGGCAAGCGTGGCCGGCCCTTGCGGAGGAAGCCCACGCAGGCACGGCTGTCCGAGGTGAAGCGCGCAGCCAAGCGCAAGCGCAAGCGCCCCTGAACCGGGGCGCCTGCCGCCGATGTCAGGCGTTCAGACGCCGGGCATAGTCGTCGCGCAGCTTGACCCAGCCCGACCAGAACGAGGCCGGAGGCTCGCCATTGGCCTCGGAGACAAGAATATCCAGATGCATGTGCCAGCCGGAGGCGGTCATGAGCCGGTCGCGCGGATCGTCCAGCCCGCGATGCGTCAGGGTCAGCAGTACCCGTTCGCCCTCTTCGCGCAGTTCGAAGGTCACATCGCCCGCGCCCCAGCCGATGGTCAGAAGCCGCGGCGGATCGATGGCGATGACCCGGCTCTCCATCCGCTGTTCCTCGGCAAAGCCCTCGGGCCGCCGGTCGCCACTGTGGCTCAGCTCGTCATTGCGCCAGACCAGTTCCAGCGCGGAACCGGCCACCGGCTCCATCTCGCCCGCCGCCAGCCATTTGCGGCGCAACTCGCTGTCGGTCAGATAGCGCCAGATCCGCTCGGCCGGGCCGGGCAGCCAGCGGCTGATTACAAGGGTCGAGCCGGTCAGCATCACGGCATGATCGTCGATTTGATCGGTCTGCATCACTCTGTCTCCGTCTTGGGGGTTCTAATGTTTGCGGGCGCTTGGACCGCATCTTCGTCGGTCAGCAGCTTCTCCAGCCCGTCCAGCCGCTCGGTCCAGAAGCGCTGATAGTAGGCCAACTCGTCCATCGCCCGCTTCAGCGGCGCGGCTTCGAGATGGCACAGATGCGTGCGCCACTGGATCTCGCGGCGGATCAACCCGGCCTGTTCCAGCACCTTGATATGTTTCGAGGCTGCGGCCAGCGTCATCGGATGGGGCGCTGCCAGCTCGCTGACCGTGCGCGGGGCATGGGCCAGATCGCGCAGCATGGTGCGGCGGGTATCGTCGCTGAGGGCGTGGAAGATTTCGTTCATTGGCGTAATTCTCGTTCTACCATTTGGTATAATTAACATTGCGCCTCGCATTAATCAACCGATTCGTTGACTGATCGTGCTCGACAGCGCGGCAGCTCTGGTCAAGAATCGGGCAAAATGGCAGATCGCTGCCAATCTGCGCGCCGCACGCCCTTTCCCACAGATTTGTCATCCAGTTGTCGTGGATGTTCTGCTACCTTTGGTTGAGACGACCGCGCTGATTCTTGGGAGGGGATGACCGGTCGATCGTTACCGCGAGGCTTTTTCAATTCTTTAAGTCCTTCCAGCCGGGTGCTGTCGTATCTCGCAGGTCCCCCCGACCGCTGTTCCGTTGCTGCCGGAACTTCGGAATGTCTTTTTTTGAACGAGGCTGCCATGACCAAACATCTCAGAGACGATATGACCGAGCGCGGCTGGCGCTTGAGCGGAATCGCCGGTTTGCAGGACCTCCGCGAGGGTTCGAAAGCGGTGCAGACGCCGCAGGCCGATCCTGCCCCCGCCGCGCGATTGAGCAGGTCTGCCCCCGCAGACCAGCACGCCGAATTCGATCTGATGGACAACGTCCCGGTCTGACCCGCATTTCCGCGCCGTTCACCCCCTCGACAAGCGCATCGCGCTGTCACACTCTGCCGCCATGCGCCTTGAATCCTGCGAGATCTTCATCGTCGGTACGCCGCCCCCGGGCTGGGGCGGCCGCTATTTCACCCTTGTCCGGCTGACCACCGAAAGCGGGCTGCAGGGCTGGGGCGAGGTCTATGCCGCCTCGGTCGGCCCGGTGGCGATGCGCGCGGTGATCGAGGATGTCTTTGCCCGCCACATGCAGGGCGAAAATCCCGAGAACGTGGAACTGATGTTCCGCCGCGCCTATTCCTCGGGCTTCACCCAACGGCCCGACCTGACGGTGATGGGCGCGTTCTCCGGACTGGAAATTGCCTGCTGGGACATTCTGGGCAAGGCGCGCGACCGTCCGGTCCATGCGCTTCTGGGCGGCAAGGTAAACGAGCGGCTGCGGAGTTACTCCTATATCTATCCCGGCCCGCGCGACCAGACCCCGGCCTTCTGGGCCGATGCCGAGGCCCATGCCCGCCGGGCGCTGGCGATGGTCGATCAGGGCTTCACCGCACTGAAATTCGATCCCGCCGGTCCCTATACGATCCGCGGCGGGCACCAGCCGGCCCTGGCCGATATTGATCGTTCCGTCGCCTTCTGCGCCGCCATCCGCGAGGCCGTGGGCGACCGGGCCGATATCCTTTTCGGCACGCATGGGCAGTTCACCCCCTCGGGCGCGATCCGTCTGGCCAAGGCCTTGGAGCCGCTGCGGCCCCTGTGGTTCGAGGAACCGGTGCCACCCGATGACGTGCCGGCCATGGCGCAAGTCGCGCGGGCGACCTCGATCCCCGTCGCTACGGGCGAACGGCTGACGACACGTTGGGAATTCGCGCCGATCCTGCGGGCGGGGGCTGCGGGCATCCTGCAACCGGCGCTGGGGCGTTCGGGTGGCATCTGGGAAACCCGCAAGATCGCAGCCGCTGCCGAGATCTATGGCGTCCAGATCGCGCCGCATCTTTACTGCGGCCCGGTCGAATGGGCGGCCAGCGTGCAACTGGGCGCGGCGATCCCGAATCTGCTGATGATCGAGACCATCGAGACCGGCGGTGACTTCCACCGCAGGTTGATCGGTGATGCCCTGCCATGGAGGGATGGCTTCATCGAGGTGCCGGACACGCCGGGCCTCGGGATCGAGATCGATATGGATGTGGTGATGGCCCATGCCTACCAGGGTGACGGGCTGCATCTGCAGATGCAGGAAGCCCCGCCCGATCCGCGTGGTGCCGCGCCTTTCGGCGGCGGTGCACCGAGGGACGGCGAGGAGTAACCCCGCCGCCCGCGTTTCGCTTAGATCCCGGCGTCGATGATCGCGCGCGCCAGAACCGGCACGGTGTCGCTGTTCAGCCCGGCAATGTTCAACCGCGAATCGCCGACCATGTAGATCGCCGCATCGGATTTCAGCTTCGCCACCTGTTCGGGCGTCGCCCCAAGCCGCGAGAACATGCCGCGATGGTGCTGGATGAAGTCGAACCGGTCGCTTCCCGACAGGTCGCGCAGTTCGGATGCCAGTTGCGTGCGCAGGCCCAGCATGGTGTTCCGCACCTCTTCCAGCTCGGCCTTCCACTCGGCGGTCAGGCCCGCATCGGTCAGGATGGTCGAGACGATCCGCGCGCCGTGATCGGGCGGGAACGAGAAGTTCTGCCGGTTCAGGAAGGCCATCGCGCCCTGCGACAGATCACGCGCCGCCGTGCTGTCGCCAAGCGCCATCAGGATGCCGGTGCGTTCGCGGTAGATGCCGAAATTCTTGCTGCAGGAGGCCGCGATCAGCACTTCCGGCAGACGCCCCGCCAAGAGCCGCGTCGCCGCCGCATCTTCCTCGAGCCCGTCACCAAAACCCTGATAGGCCAGATCGATCAGCGGGATCGCGCCGGACTTTTCAAGGATCGCCGCGACCTCTTCCCACTGGGCCAGCGTCAGGTTGGCGCCGGTCGGGTTGTGGCAGCAGCCATGCAGCAGCACCAGATCGCCCTTTTTCGCCTTGGCGATATCGGCCTTCATGCCCTCGAAATCGACGCCCCGCGTCGCGCCGTCGAAGTAACGATACTCGACATAGGGCACGCCCATGAACTTCATGATCGACAGATGGTTCGGCCAGGTCGGGTCCGAGACGTAAACGGTGACATCCGGGTTCGCCATCCGCGCCAGTTCCAGCGCCTGCCGGATCGCGCCCGTGCCGCCGACCGAGGCGACGCTGGCCAGCCGGTCCGCCGGAACCGAGCCCAGCACCATGCCCGCCAGCGCATTGCGGTAATCCGCCTCGCCTGCCAGCCCGGTATAGGCCTTGCTGATCTGGCTGTCCCAGATGCGCTTCTCGGCCTCTTTCACCGCGCGCATGACCGGGGTCACGCCTTCGGGGTTCTTGTAGACCCCGACGCCCAGGTCGATCTTGCCCTGACGGGTATCGGCCTTGAACTCCTCGATCAGCATCAGGATCTTGTCGGGGGCTTGGGGTTTCAGGTTGGACAGCATCGCTCAGGCGTCTCCGGTTGCGATTTTCAGGTCTGGGAAGCTGCCCCATTCGGTCCAGCTTCCGTCGTAAAGCGAGTGGTTGCGGTGGCCGATCCGCTCCAGCGCGAGGCTCAGCGTGGCGGCGGTCAGGCCCGATCCGCAGGTGGTGATGGCAGGCCGCGACAGATCGATACCGGCGGCCTCGAAGGCGGCGCGCATGGCCTCGGGCTCTTTCATCGTGCCGTCAGTATTGTAAAGCTGGCCGAAGGGCAGGTTCTTCGAGCCGGGAATATGGCCCGAGCGCAGGCCGGGGCGCGGTTCCGCCGCCTCGCCGCGAAAGCGTTGGGCGCTGCGGGCGTCGATGATCTCGTGATCGCCGAGTTTCGAGGCCGCCGCCACCTGCGTCACGTCGCGCACCAGGCCCGCCTGCCGCTGCACGGTGATGTGGCGGTCGCGCAGGATCGGCGGCATGTCCTCGATCTCGCGGCCCTCGGCCTGCCATTTCGCCAGACCGCCATCCAGCACCGCCACATCGGTCTTGCCCATCAGCCGGAAGGTCCACCAGACCCGGGCGGCACTGTGCAGGTCGGAATTGTCGTAGACCACCACCTGATGGCCGTCGCCGATGCCCATGGCGCGCATCCGGCTGACGAACAGCTCGACCGGCGGGGCCATATGCGGCAGGGTGCTGCGCTTGTCGGAAATCGCGTCGATGTCGAAGAAGCGCGCATTGGGGATATGCGCGGCGTTGTATTCGGCCTTGGCGTCGCGGCCGGTCGCGGCCATATGCGAGCTGGCGTCGATGATGCGCAGATCGGGGTCGTTCAGGTGATCCGCCAGCCAGCCGGTGGACACGAGCGTCTTCGGGTCGTCCTGCATTCTTCCCTCCTTCATGGCGCACCCATCCGCTTTAACCGCCGCAGGGTAACGCTGCAATGCCAGCTTGCGCAGCGAGTTGCGCCGGATAGACTTTCCGCCGGTCAGGAAAGGAAGCTCCATGCACCAGATCGGTCTGTTCCTCGCGCTGATGATCGCGCTGCTGCACCTCTGGATTCTGGTGATGGAGATGTTCCGATGGGAGCATCCCCGTACCCGCAAGGTCTTCGGCACCACGCCCGAGGTTGCGGCGCTGACCAAGAAGATGGCTGCCAATCAGGGGCTTTATAACGGCTTTCTGGCGGCGGGGATCCTGTGGGGCTATCTGCGGCCGGATGACGGGATCATCCTGTTCTTCCTCGGCTGCATCGCCGTCGCCGGGATCTATGGCGGCATCACCGTGAAACCGCGCATCGCCATGGTGCAGACGCTGCCGGCGGTGATCGTGATGGCGATGATCTGGCTAGGCCAGTAGGCCAGCCGGGGCCTCAGCCCTGCTTCAGCAACCGCTGCTTCTGGCGGCCCCAGTCACGCTTGGCGCTGGTTTCGCGCTTGTCGGCGACCTTCTTGCCCTTGGCGACACCGATCTTCAGCTTCACCTTGCCCCGGTCGTTGAAATACATGACCAGCGGCACCAGCGTCATGCCCTCGCGCCCGATCGCCTGCCAGAGGCGCGACAGTTCCCGCTTGCTGACCAGCAGTTTGCGGCGGCGGCGTTCGTCATGGCCGAAGACCCCGGCATTGGTCAGCGCCGAGATATAGCCGTTGATCAGCCACAGTTCGCCACCTTCGACATTGGCATAGCTTTCGGCGATGTTCGTCTGCCCGGTGCGCAGCGATTTCACCTCGGACCCGGTCAGCACGATGCCCACCTCGAGATCGCTCTCGATGAAATAGTCAAAGCGCGCCCGCCGGTTCTCGGCGACCACCTTGTAGTTCTTGTTCTCGGGTTCCTTGGCCATGCCGGTCAGATATGCGTCGCAGCGGCGTCTGTAAAGGCTGGCCCTTGGCCGGGCAGGGTGCAAGGGGCGACGCTGTGTCAGGCGAGCGTGCGGCAGGCCTCCATGCAGAGCCGCCCGTCCGGCCCCGCCACCCACATCTCATTGCCCTCGCGGCAGAACCGCGCGGTTTCAAAATCCATCAGCGCCGAGGTGCCGCGAAAGCTGAACGCCGCCAGCCCCGGCCCGGCCATCAGCATCAGGTTCTGCGCTAGCAGCGGACCATGCACCACCAGCCCGGCATAGCCTTCGACCCCGGTGGCATAGTCGCGGTCGTAATGGATGCGGTGACCGTTCAGCGTCAGCGCGGAATAGCGAAACAGTTCGACCGTGGAAAAGCGCCGCTCGACCGTCTCGTCAGCCTCGACCGGCGCGGGCTTCAGCGCGGCGGGCGCGCTGTCCACCGCCTCGGGGCGATAGACCAGGTCCTGTTCCTCGGTGACGCAGAGCCTGCCGTTCTGGATGATCTCGTTCTGCAACGTCACAAACGCCAGCGGCCCGCTTCGCCCCTGCTTCTCGTTGGTCTTCAACAGTGTCGACCGCTTCTCGGTCGGCACACCCGCATGCAGATCGGCATGGAAGCGCAGCCGTCCGCCAGCCCACATGCGGCGGGGCAGGCCGAAATCCGGGATCAGGCCGTCCCCACCCACCTTCGGATGACCGTCCCGCCCCAGCCGCGCCTGTGGCTGCGGCTGCCAGAAATAGACGTGATGGGCAAAGGGCGGCAGCGCCTGTCCATTCTGCCAGTCGATGCCCAGGGTGGCGGCCAGCGCCACCATGCGCGCCGGGTCCATCGGATCGGTCAGGGTGATTGATTTCGTCATGCCGGGCAGGCTAGGCCAGAGCTGGGGCCGGGAAAAGGGGGCAAGGGTGCTGATCCAGATTGCCTTGGGGGCAGTGCTTTTGATGCTCAGCACGGTCATCGCGGGCGCCACGGCGCTGGCCATGCTGGGCTTTTTCCGTCGTCGGTCCGACTGGCTGGCGCGTGAGCCGCATGATCCGAAGCTGGTGGCGGCGCTGATGCTGGCCTCGCTCTGGGTGCTTCTGATCGTGACGCTCGGCGTCTGGGGCTGGGCGCTGACCTTCCATCTGCTCGGCATCTTTGCCAGTCTTGAGGAGGCGCTGTATTTCTCGCTGGTGGTCTTTACCACGCTGGGGTTCGGCGATGTGCTTCTGCCGCAGCAGTGGCGGCTTCTGGGCGGCCTCATGGCGGTGAACGGGCTATTGAACATGGGCATGCTGACCGCCGTGATGATCGAGACGCTGCGCAGCATCCGCGCGCGGCAGAAGGGAGACTGGGAATGACCGAACGCCATGAGGTGGTGAACCTTGCCGCGAAGCTGGCCGGCTTCGAGGACCACTGGAGCCCCAAGATCGTCGCCGCCTTCAACGGCCATGACGTGATGGTGGTGAAGGTCGAGGGCGAGTTCACCTGGCACGAGCACGCCGAGACCGACGACTTCTTCCTTGTCCTGAAGGGCCGGCTGGTGATCGACCTGCCCGAGGGTGCTGCGGTCACGTTGGAACCGGGCGAGGTCTTTGTCGTGCCGCGCGGGGTGCAGCACCGGCCCCGCGCCGAGGAGGAAACCCATCTCTTGCTGATCGAGCCCGCCGGCACGCCCAATACCGGCGACCCCGCCACCGCGGCCCCCAAGGATCGCATATGAGGCCCGGCCCGCGAAATCTCATCACCGATGTCGCCGGGTTCAGGGTCGGCAATGCCGCTGATGCCGGCTTGCGCTCGGGTGTGACGGTGCTGACCGCCGCTGCGCCCTTTGCCGCCGCCGTCCATGTCATGGGCGGCGCGCCCGGCACGCGCGAGACCGATCTGCTGGCCCCCGACAAGATGGTTCAGGCCGTGGATGCGCTGGTGCTGTCGGGCGGCAGCGCCTTCGGCCTTGGCGCCTGCGACGGGGTGATGGCCGGATTGCGCGCAGCGGGGCGAGGGTTCGAGATCGGCCCGGTTCGCGTGCCCATTGTGCCGGGCGCCATCGTCTTTGACCTGCTGAATGGCGGCGACAAGGATTGGCGCAGCAATCCCTATCCGGCGCTGGGCGAGGCGGCGTTCGGCGCGGCTTCGGACAGCTTTTCCATCGGCAGCCACGGCGCCGGAACCGGGGCGATGACGGCGCTGCTGAAGGGCGGGCTCGGCTCGGCCTCGGCAGTGCTCGACACGGGCCATACGGTCGGCGCGCTGGTGGTGGTCAATGCGCTCGGCTCGGCCACCGTGGGTGAGGGGCGGCAATTCTGGGCCGCGCCCTGGGAGTTGGCGGATGAGTTCGGCGGGCTGGGATTGCCCCCGGATTTCCCGGCCGCGCAGGAACCCGCGCCGGGCAAGAGGCTGGGCGAGGCCACCACCATCGCCATCCTCGCCACCGATGCCGCGCTGGACAAGCCCGCGCTGCAGCGCATGGCGACGGCGGCGCATGACGGCATGGCACGCGCGCTGGTGCCCAGCCACACGCCCTTTGACGGCGATCTTATCTTTGCCGCCTCGACCGGGGCAAAACCGCTGACCGATCCGGCGGCCGATCCGTTCCGTCTCGGCCATGCCGCGGCTTCGGTTCTGGCCCGGGCCATCGCGCGGGGGGTTTTCGCGGCCGAACCGGCGGCGGGAGATCTGCAACCCTGCTGGTCGGGGCGACATGGCAGGCCGACCATTTGACCGGCCTTAACCCTCGATCAGGCTGACCTTGTTCCGGGCGGCGCGATCGGCAAGCCGGCGCGCCCGGCGCCCCTCTGCGAAACGGCCTGCGCGCGCGGGCAAAGCGTCGTGATCCAGTGTCGCAAGCTCGGGAAACAGCGCCAGAAGCTCGGCCCGGCTCTCGGGCGACATCGTGCGCAGGGCCTGCGGGCCGGTATAGAGTGTCTCGGCCTCGGCGCCTTCGGCAAAGACGATCTCGTGCTGGTCCAGCAGGAAATGGAGATAGGTGATCCCGCTACCCTCGGGCAGGATCTCGATCCCGTCCACCGCCAGCAGATGCTTGGCCGCGACCAGAACCTCCTCGGTGTCGAACATGCGCGCGACGATGGCGTTGCGAACCGTCATCCGGTGCTGGGGAGAGACGCAGAGATCACGTCGCGGCAGGCCTGCGCCCAAGGCACCGGCCCGGATACGGATCGCGCGCAGATGCGGCATTGCCGCCAGCATCCCGGCATCCAGCGTCTGCGATTCGATCCAGCGGACCGGCTTGAAGCCATTGTCACGGGTCTGCACCAGATCACCAACCTCCAGATCCTCGACCGCGACTGAACCCGTCTCGGTCTCGATCAGCGTCGTTGCGGCGAAACAGCGAGGCTCGGTCAGCAATCCGTAGTCGACATTCCCAAACCCGTTCAGGTAGATTCGACCGTCGCTGGCGGGCGTTCCACGCACGGTATAGCTTACCGACGGATCAATGACGACATCTCCGGCAATCGCCCAGTACTGGGCGTTACTGGAGGCGATGCTTCCCTGATAGTTCCAGGGTCCCATGCGGACCTGGTAGAGACGACCGACATTGCCAAGCGAATCCACGATCTCGTAATAGCCGCGCGAATGGACATAGTCGCCAGCGGCATTGCTGCCGAAAGCCGAGGCCAGAACCTGCTGGGAAAGGTCCAGGGTCTGAGGCGCGCCGGCATTGTTGTCCTCGAGCAGCCCATCGTCATCTCGGACGATGGCACTCGCACCGATACCGTTCAGCGTGAAGGTTGTTCCTACTGGTACGCTGTTGCTAGGGCTGGAGGTCGTGGACCAGTTAACGCCAGCATCGGTGTAGACATATTCAAGCGTATAATCGGGCATTGAAATTCACGTCCTGTCCGGGGCTATAGCAAGTCGATCCGCAAGAATTGCGTCAGAATGATGTGTTTTCGTGGAAACCGAACCGTACATGTCAGGCGATGATGTGCCAACATGCCTCCGGGGTATTTATTTGACCCGGTGTCCAAAAGGACGCAGCGGTCAAGATCGTCTCACTGCTGGCAGAAGCGGGCGCTGAAGATCCGTTGTCGTGCCGGACGGGCTGACAGGGCAAGCCGCGCGATGGCCTCGTTCTACGAGAAAGGGCGGGACCATACGGCCCCGCCCCCGAGAGATCGCCAAGAGGGATAGCTTAGCGATAGATGTAAACGATCTTGCGGTCGTCCGGGTTCACCAGAACCGTCTGACCGTTGATGTTCACATAGCGATAGTCGGCGTGATCTGGAACCTCGTAGAGAGTCACAGTCTCGGGAACACCCGCGCCGACGACAACCTCGCCATCCAGCACCACGGCTTCCTGCGGGTTCGCGACCACGTAGGTCTGAACCGCCGGGTCCGGGTCGGGCAGGCTGGCCGCAACGCCGCCCGCAGCCGCGCCGACGACCGCGCCAAGCGGGCCGGCAACCAGCGCGCCCATGGCCGCACCGGTGGCGCCGCCGACGGCCTGGTCCTGCCCGCTCGGTTCCTCGATGACCGGGGCTTCGATCACCGTCACGCCGACGGCCTGGCGGTTCGGGTAGAGCGGCTGGAATTCTTCGCCGACCTTGGCGGCCAGATAGTCGCCATAGGCCCAGCCCGTCTTTTCGCCATGGGTGACCTCGCACCAGTTGGCGCTTTCGATGCAGCCCTTGACGGTGACTTCCTCGCCGCCGGGAATCACGCCCGAGACCGGGTGCTGGACGCCGGGGCCCGAACGCATGTTCAGGTCGGTGCCGGCGGTGGCCATGGTCTGGGCAAAGGCCGCGCCCGACAGGGTCAGGGCGGCAAGGGTGGTGGCGGTAAACAGCTTACGCATGGATAACTCCTGTACTGACTGTGGACCCGACTGCTCTCGGATCGTCGGGGCACCAACGGGCAGGCATTCCGGGGCGTTCCGGCACGACCGGTCACGAAACCGTGCCCCGCCGTGACCGCGATGCGCGCTTTGACAAGCTGCCCGCCGAGGATCATGGTGTCGCCGACGCATGAAAGGGCATCCCGATGAACAAGCACCTGACTGATCTGAAGACGCAGCTGAAGGAACCCTCGCTTCTGGAAACCCGCGCCTATCTGGCCGGCGAATGGGTCGATGCGAAGGACGGCAAAACCTTCCCGGTGACCAACCCGGCCCGGGGCGACGTGATCGCCGAGGTGGCCGATCTGTCCCGCGCCGAGGTTGCCCGCGCCATCGAGGCCGCCCATGCCGCGATGAAGGACTGGGCCGCCCGTCCGGCGAAAGAGCGCGCCAATATCCTGCGCAAATGGTTCGACCTGATGATCGCCAACCAGGACGATCTGGGCCGCATCCTGACCGCCGAACAGGGCAAGCCGCTGGCCGAGGCCAAGGGCGAGATCGCCTATGGCGCCAGCTTCATCGAATGGTTCGGCGAAGAGGCGAAGCGCATCTATGGCGAGACCATCCCCGGCCACATGGCCGACAAGCGCCTGACGGTGATCCGCCAGCCCATCGGGGTCGCCTGCTCGATCACGCCGTGGAATTTCCCGAATGCCATGATCACCCGCAAATGCGGCCCGGCCTTGGCGGCGGGCTGCGGCTTCGTCGCTCGGCCGGCGGCGGAAACGCCGCTCTCGGCGCTGGCGCTGGCGGTGCTGGGCGAGCGTGCCGGGCTGCCCAAGGGCATCTTCAGCGTGGTGACCTCCAGCCGCTCGTCCGAGGTCGGCAAGGAATTCTGCGAGAACCCGCTGGTGCGCAAGCTAACCTTCACCGGCTCGACCGAGGTGGGCCGCATCCTGCTGCGTCAGGCCGCCGACCAGGTGCTGAAATGCTCGATGGAACTGGGCGGCAACGCGCCCTTCATCGTCTTTGACGACGCCGATCTGGATGCCGCGGTCGAGGGCGCGATGGCGTCAAAATTCCGCAACAACGGCCAGACCTGCGTCTGCGCCAACCGCATCTATGTGCAGGCCGGGGTCTATGACGCCTTTGCCGCGAAGCTGGCGGCGGCGGTCGACAAGCTGCGCGTCGGCGATGGCATGGCCGAGGGCGTGACGACCGGCCCACTGATCAACGAGGATGCCGTCGAGAAGATCGAGGAGCATATCCAGGACGTGCTGGATGGCGGTGGCAAGGTCGTGACCGGTGGCAAGCGCAAGGAGGGGCTGTTCTTCGAACCGACCGTGGTGACCGGTGTGACCGACGCGATGAAGGTGTCGACCGAGGAGACCTTTGGGCCGCTGGCGCCGCTTTTCCGCTTCGAGACCGAAGAGGAGGCGGTCGAGAAGGCCAATAACACCATCTTCGGTCTGGCCTCGTATTTCTATGCCCGCGACATTGGCCGCATCACCCGGGTTCAGGAGGCGCTGGAATACGGCATCGTCGGCGTGAACACCGGCATCATCTCGACCGAGGTCGCGCCCTTCGGCGGGGTCAAGCAGTCGGGCCTCGGCCGCGAGGGCAGCCGGCACGGGATCGAGGATTACCTGGAACTGAAGTACATCTGCCTGTCGATCTGAGGAAATTCGCGCAGAGCGGGAACGCAAGCCCGGCTCTGCGCATTCCATTCACATGCGGGCGGCCCGGCGGGCGGCCTCGGGCAATATTTCTGGAAGGACGACTTATGGAAGGTTTCGGCTGGATTCTCTCGATCATCCTCGGCGCCATTGCCGGCTGGATCGCGGAAAAGATCATGGGCGGCGATCACGGGCTGCTGACCAACATCATCCTGGGCATCATCGGTGCGCTCTTGGGCAACTGGCTCTTCCGCGCGCTGTTCGACGCGACCGCCGGGGGAGCCATTGGTCAGGTGATCGTGGCGGTGATCGGCGCCTGCATCCTGATCTGGGCCGGCCGCATGGTGCGCGGCCGCGGCTGACGGATCATCCCGGACACGGAAAAGCCCGCCGCGAGCGATCGCGGCGGGCTTTTTCATTTTGGTCTGCGTGTTGTTCGTCAGCCGCCCACGCGCGCGCCGCCCGAGCGGCTGGTGGCCGTCTGGCCGAACCCACCGCGCTGCGCGACCTGGGCGCGGCTCATCGGCGGCTGGCCCATGGTGGTGGGGGCCTTGGTGAAGGCGCCGGCCTGCATCTTGCCGGTGCCGTTGTTGGTGGCCAGACGGGTATCGCCCGACGGCGTGGCAAAGCCGCCATTGGCGGTGCGCGACAGGGGCTGGCTCATCACCCCGCGGCTGCCCCCCAGCGCCGAGCCCAAGAGATAGCCCATCATCAGCGGCATGAAGATCGAGCCCATCCCGCCGCCCGATTGCTGCGCCGCCGGATCGCCGCCGCAATTGCCGACGCCATGCTGCTCCTCGCAGACCTCGAGACTGTCATAGCGCGGCGCGGTCTCCAGGTGGTTCGCCTGCGCCTCGGCGAAGGCGGTCTTGCAGTCCTCGGCGGTGAAGAACAGGCTGCCCTGATCGGCGGCGGCGACACAGGACGCCTCGTCCGGGAAGGCGCTGGCATCGGTCTCCTGCGACTTGCAGCCGGCAAGGCCAAAGGCCGCGGCGCCAAGAATGGCCAGCGAGACATGGGCTGAGCGTTTGCGCATGATGAACCCTCCTGCTTTTAGATCATATAGGGGCGTGGGCGGCGAAATGTCACCCGACAACACGGTGAAGCGACATGTTGCCCGCCCTCACCCCCGGATAAAATGTGGCTTGAAGCGTGACAGGTCCTGCGTGATGCGGGCGCGGTCCTCGCGGACGCCCATGCCGACGCAGGTTTCGCCGACGATCCAGGCGCCGATGATGGGGCGGAAGCCGTCGAAGATCGGCAGCGCTTGATAGGCCTGCACGATCATCGGCTGGTCGTCATAGCTGCGATCGGGCGCGGCTTCGGTTTCGCGGCCGCCTTCGACGATGCGGACCGAGGCGCCCTCGCGCGAGAAGATCGGCTTGATGACATGGCCCTGCGCCATGCGCGTGGCCGCGGCGTCAAAGCCCGCTGCCTTGGCCGCGCCGCGACCGGCCAGTGCATCGGCCACGTCGTCGAGGAAGAAGGCCGGCAGCAGGTTCGGGTGATCCGGCGCGATTTGCCACATCACCGGCAGGATCGCCTTGTTCGAGACCAGCGCCTTCCACGCCGGCTCGATCATCCGCAGGCCCGAGGTCCGCAGATGCGCCGAGAACTCGTCGCGCAGCAGGTCTTCCCACGGATAGAGCTTGAAGAGAGTGCCGATTACCCGGTCCTCGCCATCGGCGAACTGGCCCTCGGTGGTCAGGCCGATGGATTCGAGGTCAGTGTAATGCGCCCCGAGCCCCGCCTCGCGCGCGGCCCAGGCCATGGCCTCGACCGTGGCGTAATCCTCGGGCAGGTCCTTCATCGCGGCGAAATGGATATCGGTGTCGGGCGGGGCCATCTCGCGCCAGCGCTCGACCAGCGCCTCGTGGATGCCGTTGAACTGGTCATCACCCGACCGCAGCACGCCGGCCGCGATCTGCTGTTCCAGCCACAGCCACTGGAAGGACGCGCTTTCGTAAAGCGAGGTCGGCGTGTCTGCGTTGTATTCCAGCAGCACCGCCGGACCCTGCCCGTCATAGGCCAAATCCATCCGGCCATAAAGCTCGGGCTCGCCCGCGCGCCAGCTGTCGGCGACGAGATCCCAATGGGCGCGGGGAATCCCCATGCGCTCCATCAGGCTTTCATCGCTAAGAACCCGGTCCACCGCCTCGCGTGCCAGCGCGTGAAGCTCGGTCGCGGGATCCTCGATCCGGTCCTCGATCTCGCTCAACGTGAACTCATAGGCCGAGGATTCGTCCCAATAGGGCTCACCATGCATGTCGGCAAAGGTGAACCCCAGGTCTTCGGCTTCGGCGCGCCAGTCCGGGCGCTCGGGCAGGACGCGCTTTTCCATCAGCGACGGCCGTTATCGTCCTCGTCGTCATCCTCGTCGGAATCGGGCAGGTTGAAGAAGCTGTCGGCGTCCAACTCGCGCTTGGGTTCCTCGTCCTCGTCCTTGGTGAGGGTGAAGTTCTCGAGGCCGGCAATCGCGGTCGGCAGGCGCGGTTCTTCGCCCATGGCCAGCGAGGTCTCGGTCGAGACCAGCTTGCGGCGCTCGTCATCCGACATCACGCCACCCTCGGCTGCCTTCTTCTTCGCGGCCTTCTGCACGGCGCTGTCCAGCTCGGTCTGCTTGGCGAGGCCAAGGGCCACCGGGTCGATCGGCTGAATATTGGCGATGTTCCAATGGGTCCGCTCGCGGATCGCCTGGATCGTCGGCTTGGTGGTGCCCACGAGCTTGGCGATCTGGGCATCGGCCAGTTCCGGGTGGAACTTGACCAGCCAGAGGATCGCGGCCGGGCGGTCCTGACGCTTGGACAGCGGAGTATAGCGCGGGCCGCGACGCTTTTCCTCGCCATCGGCGGCAGGGTTGTGCTTCAGCTTGAGGCGATAGGACGGGCTGGCCTCGCCCTTCTTGATCTCTTCGGGGTCAAGCTGGCTCGAGGCGACCGGGTCGAAACCCTTGACGCCCGCAGCCACGTCGCCATCGGCGATGCCCTGAACCTCGAGCTCGTGCATCCCGCAGAAATCGCCGATCTGCTTGAAGGTCAGCGTCGTGTTGTCGACCAGCCAAACGGCAGTGGCCCTGGCCATCAGCGGCTTGTTCATCGCGTTCTCCTTTGCATCTCATGCCCCCGAACATGGCTGGACTGGCCGGGAAAACGGCTTTTTGGCGGGTGCCATTCCATTTTCGGGGGGAATTGCCGGACTATATAGGCAATCGGGGCGGCAGAGAAAAGTGGATTCTGCGCGGCATCTTCAGCAGATGCTGGCCTTCGCTGCCGGGCTTTGCCATGGTGCCGGTAACAAGAGGGTGGCAGGGGCAGCATGCGGGGAATTCTGAAGGGCGTGATTCTGGCGGGGACGATTCTGTCAGGAGGCGCGGCAGTGGCGCGCGAGCCGGTGGCGGGCGAGTTCGATTACTACGTGTTGTCGCTCAGCTGGTCGTCGAGCTGGTGCAGCGCCACAGGTGATTCCCGCGACGCCGAGCAGTGCGAACCGGGACAGGGGATCGATTTCGTCGTCCACGGTCTCTGGCCGCAATACGAGAATGGCTGGCCGCAGGATTGCCGCACCCGGGAACGCGATCCCTCGCGCCGGGAAAGCCAGGCGATGGAGGACGTGATGGGCTCGGGCGGCCTTGCCTGGTATCAGTGGCAGAAGCATGGCCGCTGTTCGGGCCTGTCGGCGCGGGGCTATTACCAGGCGATCCGCGACGCGGCGGAGCTGACCGAGATCCCGGCGGTCTTCGATGACCTGACCCGCGATGTCCGGGTGCCGCCCGCCGTCATCGAAGAGGCCTTCATCGAGACCAATCCCGATCTGACCCGCGACGGCATCACCGTCACCTGTCAGGGCGAGGATCTGCAGGAGGTCCGCATCTGCCTGACCCGCGATCTGGAGCCGCGCGCCTGCGCTCCGGATGCGCGGCGCGATTGCAGCCGGAAATCCGTGTTGATGGAAAAGGTTCGCTAGGAAAGGACTATGGCGATGGGTAATTGCGATATCGGGCTGATCGGCCTTGGCACCATGGGCAGCGCGCTGGCGCTGAACATCGCCGAAAAGGGCTTTGACATTGCCGTCTTCAACCGCACGACCAGCGTCACCCGCGATTTCGCAGCCGAAGCCGGTCCGCTGGCCGACCGGATCACCCCGGCCGAATCGCTGCAGGCGCTGGTCGAGGCGCTGAAGACCCCGCGGATGATCCTGCTGATGGTGCCGGCGGGAAAGGTCGTCGACGACCAGATTGCCGCGCTGCTGCCGCTGCTCGGTCCCGACGACCTGATCATCGATGCGGGCAACGCCAACTTCAACGACACCAACCGCCGCATGGCTGAATTGCCCGGCCGCTTCCTCGGCATCGGCGTCTCGGGCGGCGAAGAGGGCGCGCGCCACGGTCCCTCGATCATGGGCGGCGGGCCGCGCGCGAACTGGGATCGCGCGGCACCGATCCTGACCGCCATCGCCGCGCGCTACAAGGATCAGCCCTGTGCCGACTGGATGGGCGAGGACGGCGCCGGCCATTTCGTCAAGACCGTGCATAACGGCATCGAATATGCCGACATGCAGCTGATCGCCGAGGTCTATGGCATCATGCGCGACGGGCTGGGCATGGATGCCGCTGCCGTGGCCGAGGTGTTCCGGGGCTGGAACGAGGGCCCGCTGCAATCCTATCTGGTCGAGATCACCGCCGAGGTTGCCGCCGCCAGCGACGCCGCGACCGGCGGACCGGTGCTCGACGTGATCGTCGATGCGGCGGGGCAGAAGGGCACCGGCCGCTGGACCGCCATCGAGGCACAGCATCTGGGCGCACCGATCCCGGTCATCGACGCCGCCGTGACTGCGCGCAACATCTCGGCCCTGCGCGCCCGCCGGGCCGAGATGCAGGCGATCTTTGGTGCCGGCCCGCAGCCGATCACCACGGATGCGCCGGAGATGGCGGTGCTGGAACAGGCGCTGATCTGCGGCAAGATCCTTTGCTACGATCAGGGTTTCGGCATGATCGCCGCCGCCAGCAAGCAATTCGGCTGGTCGCTGAACGGCGCGGCCATCGCCCGGGTCTGGCGCGCGGGCTGCATCATCCGCTCGGCCATGCTGGATGACATGGCCTCGGCGCTGGAGGCCGCACCCGATGCGCCGCTGATGGCCGCGCCCACCTTTGCCGATCACCTGAAGCGCACCGAGGGCGCGCTGCGCCGCGTCGTGGCACTGGCCGCGCTGCACGGGATCGCGGTGCCGGCGCATTCGGCGGCTCTGGCCTATTTCGACGCCATGCGCACGGCGCGCGGTACGGCGAACATGCTGCAGGGCCAGAGGGATTATTTCGGCCGCCACGGGTTCGAGCGGCTGGATGACGGGACGAAGGACCAGCACGGCCCTTGGGCGGGGTAGGACGGGGCTGTAGTTTCAGGCCGCGCTGCGCATCCGCGCCATGCCGCTGCGCGGGTGCATCCGCCCGGCCAGCGCGGCCATCGAGGCCATGCCAAGCGCGGTTGCCAGGAACACCAGTGGGATCGACTCGGTCAGGGTCAGGATGAGGAAGGCGATGCCCGGCGTCACGATCCCCGACACGTCGCGGAACGAGGTGTAGACGGCGCTCATCTCGGTCCGCTCGGCGGGGCGCACGGCGGTGAGAAAGGGCAACGAGCCATAGGCGTCGAGGCTGACGAGGAAGAACGAGGCGGCCAGAATCCCCGCCACTGCCGCCAAGGGCCACCACGCGCCAAGGGCCGCCAGCGCAAAACACAGCGAGGCCGAGGCGAAGGAGATCGTCACCGCCCGGCGCAGCGTCACCCTCCGCTGCCATTTCAGCATCTGCGGCGCGAGGAACAGCATCAGCGACGAGAGCGCAAAGGCCAACCCGCCGATGCGGTCGCCCAGACCCGCCTCGACGCAGAAGATCGGTAGATAGACGACAAACACCCACCAGCCCGAGGAGCGGACCACCGCGAACAGCCACCCTGCCACCAGCCGCGGCTGTTGCAGGAAGCGGCCCAGATAGGCCAGCGGGTTGGTATGCGGCCTGCGGGCGCGGGCGATGGCCTTGCCATTGCCCATGCGAAGCCGCCAGAACTGGGTCAGCATCAGCAGCGTCGCAAAGCCCGCGATGACGAAGGGCGCGGGTCGCCAATATTGCCACAGCACCACCGTCACCGCCGGGCCGATGGCCCAGGGCAGGGCGGAATAGAACAGCCGCAGCGTCTCGGACCGGCCCAGATCGACGCGCGAGATGTAATCCATCAGATAGGCGTTGATGCAGATCTGGTTGGTGACGACGCCGAACCCCATGGCCAGCAGCGCCAGCGGCGTCAGCCATGATCCGCCCGCAATCGCCAGTGCCATCGCCAGAAGATAGAAGCCTGCCGCCAGCGTATACATCCAGCGCCTCGGCATGATCCGGCCCAATGTGGGCACCGCAAGGCCCCAGATCAGCGAGGCGATGCCGACGAGGAAATAGGCCCAGCTGACCGCTTCCTTGCTGCCGAGCTGGCTGTACATCTCGAGCGGCCAGATCGCCACCAGCGTGCCGCGCACGCAGGATTCGAGGCCGCCCAGCAGGGCGAAATCGCGAAAGCCGGGGGCGGGGCGGTGCAGGACAGGCTGAACCAGTGTGGAATTGGCGCGGTCGGGCATGGTGTGGATTTATCGAGCCTTTGCGGCCCTGTCCCACAGGCTTGCGACCGTGCCATGTCGCATTTGCGCATCGTGCAAGATTTTGACCGGCGCTTCCGAATGGCGGCGCCGGTCGCGGTCAGGAAACGACGGTCAGTCCCCCGCCACCTTCATCACGATCTTGCCGATATGCTGGCTGCTCTCCATGCGCTTATGCGCCTCGGTCGCCTGCTCATAGGGAAACTCGCTGTCGATCATCACCTTGACCTTGCCGCTTTCGACCAGCGGCCAGACATGGTCGCGCAGCTGATCGGCGATGCGGGCCTTGGCGATGTCGGTCTGCGGGCGCAGGGTCGCGCCGGTCACGGTCAACCGGCGGGTCATGATCGGGGCAAAGTTCAGCTCGACCTTGGGGCTTTCGAGGAAGGCGATCTGCACCAGCCGCCCGTCATCGGCCAGCGCCTTGATGTTGCGCGGGATATAGCTGCCGCCGACCATATCGATGATCAGGTTCGCCCCGCCCTCGGCCTCCAAGGCGGCCACGAAATCTGCCTCACGATAGTTGATCGCGGTCGCGCCCAGCCTTTCGATCTCGGCGCATTTCTCGGCCGAGCCGGCGGTGGCAAAGACCCGCGCGCCAAGTGCCACGGCGATCTGGATGGCCATGACCCCGATGCCCGAGGTGCCGCCATGGATCAGGAAACGCTCGCCCGCCTGCAGCCCGCCGCGCATGACCATGGTGGACCAGACGGTATAGGCGGTCTCGGGCAGGCAGGCGGCCTCGCGCATCGACAGGCCCTTGGGAATGGCCAGCGCGTGATCGGCATTGCAGGTGACATATTCGGCATAGCCGCCGCCTGGCAGCAGCGCCGTCACCTTGTCGCCCTTCTTCCAGCGGATGACGCCCGCGCCCAGGCCCACGACCTCGCCCGAGGCTTCCAGCCCCGGCAGGTCCGAGGCGCCGGCGGGCGGGCGATAGCTGCCCTTGCGCTGCAGCACGTCGGGGCGGTTCACCCCGGCCCATTCGACCTTGATGAGGATCTGGTCATGGCCCGGCACTGGCACGGCGCGGCGGCGGGGTTGCAACACATCGGCCTCGCCGGGGGCGGTGATTTCGATGGCGGTCATGTCGTCGGGGATCATCAGTGTTCCTTTGTCTTTCCGGGCAAGTCGCGGGGGCCGGGGGCGCGCATCCAGCCGGTGGCCAGATCGGTCAGGGCCGCGAGCCCCGGCACCTTGCGCGCCTGCGCCTTGAACTTCTCGAAGCCCATGACGTTCTCGATGCGGCGATCGATGAAGGCGCGGGTCTCGGCCTTGCCCTCCGACTCGTCGCCCAGCCAATAGAGCACGGTCGAGCCCCAGACCGCCGACAGGGTGGCGCGCTTGGTGTACCAGTTCACGTCGCGCGAGGTATCGCCAAGGCCGTTCCAGATCGTGTCGGCGGTTTCCCAGACCAGCCTTGCACCAAGCGCCGCGTGCTGGGGCAGGGACAGGACGGTCGCGCCGGCCCGCACCAGTTCGGGCTGCACCAGTTCCAGCCGGTGCCAGATCGCCTGCGCCACCCGTTCGGCATAGCGGCCCTCGGGCGGGGTCTTCTCCATCCAGTCGCGCAACAGGGCATCGCCGCGCCGGTGATAGGCCGCAGCAAGGCTGGCGCCCCCCTCGGGGAAATGCACCCGCACCATGTCGCGGCTGATGCCCAGTTCCTCGGCCGCCGCCATCAGCGCCTTGTCGTTCATCCCGTCAAAGGGCACATGGGCCAATGCTGCGTTCAGCAGCCTGTCGCGTTCGTCTGTCATCCTGTCCTCAACCCCGGCTGGACAAAAGCGATTCCCGCTGGTAAGGGGACGCTTCCTGCAATCATTGCAACTCTAACCTAGGAAGGTGGTGACAACCACATGCAGGTCAACGTTCGCGACAATAACGTCGAACAGGCGCTTCGTGCTCTGAAGAAAAAGCTTCAGCGCGAGGGTGTATTCCGCGAGATGAAGCTTCGGCAACATTTCGAGAAGCCGTCGGTCAAGAAAGCCCGTGAAAAGGCCGAGGCCGTCCGCCGCGCCCGCAAGCTGGCTCGTAAAAAAGCTCAGCGCGAAGGCGCCCTCTAAGGGCCCTCGACAAGGCGCCGTAAGACGCGCGGACCGGAAAGGTTCAGAAAACCCCCGCGGCCCATGGTCGCGGGGGTTTTTCGTTTGCCGGGAAGATGGGCCGTCACCGGCTGACCGGTTCACCCTCCAGCCGCACCGCCCCGCCGCCGGCCTGCCAGGCCTCGGCGGTGCTGTGGCCGACGCTGTTCAGCGCCACGGCGGCCACCACCCCGATCACCGCGATGGCCAGAAAGGCCGTGTACATCGCCTTCATCTCGCGTCCTCCTAGCTGTGCCGCGTCGTGGCCTGCCCCTGCGGGGGCGGGATATGTTCATGCGCGCTGCGGCCGGTGACTTCCTCGTACCAGAGGTCATGGTGTTCGCGCGCCCATTGCACCTCGACATCGCCCGAGCCCATCGCGTCGAACGCGCCCTGCATCCCGATCGTGCCGATGTAGATGTGGCAGAAGATGATCGCGATATAGACGAAGGCGACGATGGCGTGCCAGGTCTGGGCCAGCTGCATCTCGTGCTGCGGCGCCATGGTCTCGGGCAGGCTGGTGCCGAGGATGCCGTTGATGAAGCCGAAGGTGTGGCTGAACAGGTGGAAGTCGAAGGGGAACATCAGCGACAGTCCCGAGACCGAGATCGATGCGCCCAGAATGATCACCGACCAGAAGATCATCTTCTGCCCGGCATTGAACTTCCACGCATGGACATGGGTGCCCTTGCTGAAAAGCCCGCCGCCCTTCGCCAGCCAGCGCAGGTCGGTCATGTTCGGGATGTTCTGCGCCACCCACATGACGAAGATCATCACCAGACCCAGCATGAAGGCCCAGGACACGTTATTGTGGACCCATTTGCTGGCGATGGCGATGGGCGAATAGACTTGGTGCCCGAAAAGTGGGATCAGCGCCACCCGCCCGAACAAGACCAGAAGGCCGGTGATTGCCAGCAGGATGAAGCTGCCTGCCGTCAGCCAATGGCCAAAGCGCTCGATGAAAGCGAAACGCTCGATCAGCCGGCCCGTCGCATGGCCCTCGATGCGGATGCGGCCACGGATCAGGAAGAATAGCGCCAGCGCCGCCAGCGTCCCGAGCAGCAGCCAGCCGCCCCATTGCAGCATGGCCCCATGGCGGAAGGTCAGCCAGGGCATCCCGGCATCCTGGATCAGCGTCGCCGTCGCCGGGCCGCGAACCTGGGTGTCGATGGCGGCACGGCCTTCGCGGATTGCGGACCAGATCTCGGCATCGTTATGCGCCCCGCCGATGGACAGGGGACCGACCGTTGCCTCTGGATTGGCGGCCGAGGGCGCGAGCGCGGGATCGGCCGCCTGTGTAACCGGGGGCGTCGGTTGCGCATCACCGCGCATCAACTGGCCCAGCAGTTGCAACCCGGATTCCTGCGCCGGCGGCTCGTGCGACATGACATCGGCAAAGCTGTCGGCGACCATGCCGGCATCGGCCGGATCGTCGATCCGCACCGAGGAGGACCCGGTATCAGCCGAGGGGCCGGCCATCCGCGTGACCTGCCATTCGTCGCGGGGCAGGGGCGCCGGGGCCGGGATGATCTCGCGCGGGGGATCCAGGCGGACGGTCGACGAGGGTGGCTCGATCGGTTCCATCAGCGTCGGGTCCTGCACGTCGCGGCCGAAATCACCCTCGTTGACCTGAACCTGCTGCGCGGCGGCGGGCAGGGCCAGCAGGGCGGCAAGCCCGGCAGCGGCAGCGATCCGTAGAACGGCGGCGGGAGGTGTCATGATGGCCCCTCCCTATTCGCCCTTGCTGGGCTGTTCCAGCACGCGCGGCGGCAGGCTGGCCGGGTCGACCTTCGACATCGAGCCGACGCCTGCCGGGTTGAGCACCGGCGAGCCGGTGTTGCGCGCCGGGCTGTCGGTGCGCGGCGAAGTGGGCAATGCAGCCAGATCGTTGTCGCCATAGGCCTGCTGCCAGCCCCAGGCGCCGGTGCCGAAGCCCCGGGCGATCACCCGCTCGCGGTAGATGTCGCTGACCTGATCGGCGTCACCGGCCAGCAGTGCCTTGGTCGAGCACATCTCGGCGCAGATCGGCAGCTTGCCCTCGGCAATGCGGTTGCGGCCGTATTTCTGGAACTCGGCCTCGGAATTGTCGGGCTCGGGGCCGCCGGCGCAGAAGGTGCATTTGTCCATCTTGCCGCGGCTGCCGAAATTCGTGGCCTTCGGGTATTGCGGCGCGCCGAAGGGGCAGGCGTAGAAGCAATAGCCGCAGCCGATGCACAGGTCCTTGCTGTGCAGCACGATCCCGTCGGGGGTCTGGTAGAAGCAATCGACCGGGCAGACCGCCATGCAGGGCGCATCCGAGCAATGCATGCAGGCGACCGAGATCGACCGCTCGCCCGGCTTGCCGTCATTGACGGTCACCACCCGGCGGCGGTTGATGCCCCAGGGGATCTCGTGCTCGTTCTTGCAGGCCGTCACGCAGGCATTGCATTCGATGCAGCGTTCGGCGTCACACAGAAATTTCGCTCGTGCCATTTCCGTTTCCTCCCTACGCAGCCGTGATCTTGCAGAGCGTGGCCTTGGTTTCCTGCATCTGGGTCACCGAGTCATAGCCATAGGTCTGCGCGGTATTGGTGGATTCCCCCAGAACGATCGGGTCGGCGCCCTCGGGATACTTGGATCGGAGGTCGGCGCCCTCGTAGAAGCCGCCGAAATGGAAGGGCATGAAGGCCACGCCCGCGCCCACCCGCTCGGTCACCATCGCCTTCACCCGGACCTTGCCCCCTTCGGGGCCTTCGACCCAGACCTGCTGGCCGTCATGGATGCCGCGATCGCCCGCGTCCTTCGGGTTGATCTCGATGAACATCTCTTGCTGCAACTCGGCCAGCCAGGGGTTCGAGCGCGTCTCGTCGCCGCCGCCCTCGTATTCGACCAAGCGGCCCGAGGTCAGGATGATGGGGAAGTCGGTCGAGAAATCCTTGCTCTGGATCGAGGCATAGAGCGTCGGCAGGCGATAGAAGAAGCGGTCCGAATAGGTCGGGTAATCGGCCACCAGATCGCGCCGGCTGGTATAGAGCGGTTCGCGATGCAGCGGGATCGGGTCGGGGAAGGTCCAGACATTGCAGCGCGCCTTGGCATTGCCGAAGGGGGCGCATTCATGCAGGATCGCCACCCGCTGGATGCCGCCCGACAGGTCGGTCTTCCAGTTGATCGCGCTGGCCCGCGCATCGTAATCCGACGGCACCGACATGCCTTCGGCCTCGCCGACCTCTTCCCAATTGCCCTGCATCGATTCGATGCCGGCGACCTTGCCGATCATGAAGCGTTCGTATTCGGTCAGGTCGGTGTGCCAGCCCAGTTGCACCAGCATTTCATAGGTGAATTCGGGATAGCCGTCCTGGATCTCGGAATCCTTGGAATAGACCCCCTCGGCCAGCAGGTTCTCGCCATCGCGCTCGACCCCGAAGCGGGCGCGGAAGGTCAGTCCGCCCTGGCTGACCGGGATCGACATGTCGTAAAGGTTCGCCGTGCCCGGATGCTTCATCTCGGGCGTGCCCCAGCAGGGCCAGGGCATGCCGTAGAACTCGCCATCGCAAGGTCCGCCCGAAGCGCGCAGGGTGGTGCGGTCGAACGTGTGCTGGTTCTGCATGTGCAGCCGCATCCGCTCGGGCGACTGTCCGGTATAGCCGATGGTCCACATGCCGCGATTGAACTCGCGGGTGATGTCCTCGACCACCGGCTCGTCGCCCTCGACCGCGATATTGCGCAACAGCCGGTCGGTGAAGCCGAACTTGTCGGCGAAAAGCTTCATGATCGTGTGGTCTGGCTTGCTCTCGAACATCGGCGCCATGATCTGCTCGCGCCATTGCAGCGAGCGGTTCGAGGCGGTGACCGAGCCACGGGTCTCGAACTGGGTCGAGGCCGGCAGCAGATAGACGCCATCAGTTCGGTCCGAGAGGACGGCGGCAATGGTCGGATGCGGGTCGACCACGACCAGCAGCTCCAGCTTCTCCATCGCCGTCTTCATCTCGGTCATGCGGGTCTGGCTGTTCGGCGCATGGCCCCAGAAAACCATGGCCTTCACGTCATCGGGCTGACCCATGTTCGCCGGGTCTTCCAGCACGCCGTCGATCCAGCGGCTGACCGGGATGCCGTTCTCGTTCATCAGGGGCTTGTCCTTGCCCTCGGCATCCTTGACCACGGCAAAGCGCGATTTCAGCCAGGCCAGATCCTCGCCCCAGACCCGGCACCAATGCGCCCAGGCCCCGTCGGTCAGCCCGTAATAGCCGGGCGTGTCATGGGACAGCACGCCCACATCGGTCGCGCCCTGCACGTTGTCATGGCCGCGGAAGATATTGGTGCCACCGCCCGAGATGCCCATGTTCCCCAGCGCCAGCTGCAGGATGCAATAGGCGCGGGTGTTGTTGTTGCCGGTGGTGTGCTGGGTGCCGCCCATGCACCAGATCAGCGTGCCGGGCCGGTTCTCGGCCATCAGCCGGGCGACGCGCTCGACCTGCTCGCCGGGAACGCCGGTCACGCGTTCGCATTCCGCCGGGTGCCAGCGGGCAACCTCCTCGCGCACCTGGTCCATGCCCCAGACGCGGGTGCGGATGAACTCGGCATCCTCCCAGCCATTCTCGAAGACATGCCAGAGGATGCCCCAGACCAGCGCCACGTCACTGCCGGGCCGCATGCGGACATATTCGTCGGCATGGGCGGCGGTGCGGGTAAAGCGCGGGTCGCAGACGATCAGCGGCGCATTGTTTTCTTCCTTGCCCTTCAGCACGTGTTGCAGGCTGACGGGATGCGCTTCGGCCGGGTTGCCGCCGATGATCAGGATCGATTTCGACTTGTGGATGTCGTTGTAGCTGTTGGTCATCGCGCCATAGCCCCAGGTGTTGGCAACACCCGCGACCGTGGTGGAATGGCAGATCCGCGCCTGGTGATCGACATTGTTCGTGCCCCAATAGGCGGCGAACTTGCGGAACAGATAGGCCTGTTCGTTGCTGTGCTTGGCGCTGCCCAGCCAATAGACGCTGTCCGGCCCGTTGGTCTCGCGGATCGACAGCATCTGGTCGCCGACCTCGTTGATGGCGTCCTCCCAGCTGATCCGCTGCCATTCCCCGCCGACCAGCTTCATCGGGTATTTCAGCCGCCGCTCTCCATGGGCGTGCTCGCGCACCGAGGCGCCCTTGGCACAATGCGCCCCCAGGTTGAACGGGCTGTCAAAGGCCGGTTCCTGCCCGATCCAGACCCCGTCCTGCACCTCGGCCAGAACCGTGCAGCCGACCGAGCAATGGGTGCAGACCGACTTGATGGTCTGGATCTCGCCCCCGGCCGCCGCTGCTTCCTGCGCCGTGGCCGGTCGCACCGTCCCGGCCATGCCGCCAAGCGCCGCGATGCCGCCCACCGCAAGACCCGAGCGTTTCAGGAAGCTCCGCCGGTCCAGGGGTGTCTCGCCCAGGGCGGTGACGAAGGCGGGGGCATCGCTGCGGCGCGGGGCGCCATTGGTCTTGCGTTTCAGCATGGGTCTTGTCCTTGGCTGTGCCGGGGCATCCGGCAGGGCTGAGATGGGCGGTCAGAAGCGGGCGAGTTGGTAATAGGTCCGGGTATGGGCGGTGTCCTGCATGCAGGCATCACCGCGATCCGAGCGTTTGACCTCGGGCGCGGCCTCGGCCTCGCCGGGCGCGATGGCGGCCACGGCGACCGCTGCCGGGGCGGCAGTGCCCGCCAGTTTCAGAAAGGCGCGGCGGGTGGAGGGTTTTGGCTGGCTCATGGCTGGCTCCTTTCCGGTGAACCTATCCGCCGAGGCGGAAGGCCTCTTTCTCGATCTCGATGAACAGGCGGCCGATCTGGCCGATGGGCGCATAAAGCACCGATCCCTTCGCCGCCTCCAGGTCGCTGAAGAACGGTCCGGCCCAGGGGGCGATGTGGCGGCTGAAGAAATCGCGCTGGCTCTGCAGCCCGGCGGGCACGCCGAATCGGCCTTCGATCAGCCCGGCCATCATCTCCATCAGGCTGGCGATATTGTCCTCGGGCTCGAACACGTCATCTGCGCGGTGAATGCCCAGAACCGCCATGTCCCGGCGCAAGAGCGCCAGCGGCTTCTCGTTCAGGAAGCCGGTCAGGTAGACGCTGGCAAAGGGCAGAAGCTCGCCCCGGCCAAGACCGATGAAAAGCGCGTTGAACTCGCGCTCGGCGGCGCGGGGCGTGCTGTGGGCGGCGACCCGTGCCAAGGCATCGATGGCTCGACCCATCGGGCTGTCATCGCCCTGAAGGGCTGCGGCCGCGGCTAGCCGCTCGGCCGAGGGCGGACGGGCAAGGAAGCCTGCGAGGAAATCATAGAAATCCGCCCGCATCTTCTCGTCGGGGTCGATGGTTGCGGCGGTGTTGTGCGAGGTCATGCCGGGGCCTCCGCGAACTGGAACTGCATGTGGCGCGGGGCGGGGCGAGGCTCGGCGGCCTCGGCCACCGGCACGGCTTCAGCTACCACTTCGATCGGGGTCGAGGGCGGCAATACGCTGACCCGTGCCGAGGTCGGTCGCCGCACCGGGTCGGGCAGCGGTGCCGGATCGCCGGTCTCGGCCCCGGCGATCAGCGCGTCAACGCCGTCGAGCGCGCGTTCGACCATGCCGCGACCGACGCGATAGACGGTCTGCATCGCCGGCTTGACCGTCGCCGCATCGGAAAAATCCTCGTCGTGATCCAGAAGGCCGTCGAGATTGGCAAGAACCGGGTTCGACTTCCACAATTGCCGCAGCGCCCGGCGGCGCAGGACCTCGGGCACCTCGCGACGCAGGAAGGCGGCGAAATCATCCCCGGCCTTCAGCCCGTCCGGGTCAGGCAGACCCAGTTCCGCCAGCAGTTCCGGTTCGCTCAGGCCCGCCTGAGCCTCTACCCGCGCGGCGTCTTCCGCCGCCTCGACAGCCATCTGCGCCTCGGCCTCGATCTGTCGATCCTCGGCCAGCACCTGCGTCCGTCGACGTGTCCAGAAATCGCTCATGGTGCGGTCCCGCCCCGCGGCGCGCGATAGACATCGGCCATCTGCCGGATGCGGGCATCGCCCTTGCCGTCCTCGGTCAGATCGACCCGCAACCGGTCACGGCGGCGCTTGATGAAGGTTTCCTCGACGTGATGGGTCTCGACGAAAGCCTGCAGCCAGCCGATCATCGCGTCGGGCATGGGCACGATTTCCAGCATCGCCTCGCCCGCATCGCCGTAGTCCTGCGCCTCGTAGGCCGAGACGGTGACATGGCTCGCGCGCCACGGCATCGGCGCGTTGTGGCGGGTGTCGGGCTGCATCACCACGGTAACACCGGGGCGATGGCCGGCCAGCGTCGTCAGATAGGCTTCGGTATCAGTGGACCAGACTTCCAAGGTCAGGGTGGCGGCGTGATATTCGATCACCTCGCCCTCGCGCCTCAGTTCCCGCCACTCGGCGGGACCGGCGCCGGGAATGACCGCGACGATCTTCCACGCCCATTTCGCCCAACGGGTCACTCCGGGGCTGCGGCGGACGACGATTCCCACCGGCATATGGTCGCGTATGGCAGCCATATTCGGCTTTTTTCTCCCTTGGCGAGAAATCCTGCTTGCGGTCTCTCTTGTAGAAAGGTTTTCAGATACCGCCCCGAATTGCAACGTTTTTGGGCCGCTCGTCCCGATCAATTGATCCATTCGGTCTTGTTGTGCCGTGCGCTTCCTGCCTAAGTAATGCGGCCATGAGCATCGCGACCCAATGACCAGAATTCTCGTCTGCGACTGTCTTCACAGCCAGAATCTTGACCCCGAGCGCCTGCAAGCGGCCCTCGGGCAGCCGGTTTCGCGCCCCTATACCGAACTCTGTCTGCGTCAAGGTGACGCTGCCGCCACGGCCATGGCCGAGGGTGACGTTCTGATCGCCTGCGGGCAGGAGGCGCGGCGGTTCGCCGCCATCGCCGAGGGGCTGGGGGTCGCGCCACCGCTTTGCGTCGATATCCGCGACCGCGCCGGCTGGACCGATGATGCCGACGCCACGCCCAAGCAGGCCGCGCTGTTGGCCGAGGCGCTGTTGCCGCAGCCCGAGACGCCAACCCGCGACGTGGTCTCCGCCGGCACCTGTCTGGTGATCGGTGATGCCGAGGTGGCCCTGCCCGCCGCGCGCGAGTTGGCGGGCGAGATGGCGGTTACGGTGCTGCTGCCCCGACCCGAACTGGACGAGCCGCCGGTCGAGGGCGATCTGCGCATCATTGCCGGGCGGCTGACGCGCGCCATCGGCACGCTGGGGCGGTTTCACCTGCAGCTCGACGCGCTGCAATTGCTGCAGCCGGGTGGTCGCGGCGCGGCGGGTTTCACCGCGCCACGCGACGGGGCGCAGTCGGACTGCGACGTCATCCTCGACCTTTCCGGCGGCACGCCGCTGTTCCCGGCGCCGGGGAAGCGCGACGGGTATCTGCGCGCTGATCCGGGCAGCCCGGTGGCTGTGGCCGAGGCGGTGGCCAAGGCGGCGCGGCATGTCGGCACCTTCGAGAAGCCCCTGCACATCCGGCTGGAGCAGGGCCTCTGCGCCCATTCCCGCGCCGGTCAGCCGGCCTGCAACCGCTGCCTCGACATCTGCCCGACCGGCGCGCTGACGCCAGCGGGCGAGACGGTGGCAGTCGATCCGCTGGTCTGCGCCGGCTGCGGCGGCTGCGCCTCGGTCTGTCCCTCCGGCGCGATCAGCTTCGAGGACCCGCCCCGCGATCACCTGCTGCGCCGCATCCGCGTGCTGGCCGACACCTACACCCGCGCCGGCGGCACCGCGCCGCGCCTGCTGGTCCATGACGCGCACGGGGCCGAGATGATCCGCCTTGCCGCCCGTTTCGGCCGCGGCCTGCCCGCCAATGTGATCCCGCTTCTGGTCGAGGCGCTGCCCTCGTTCGGCCATGCCGAGATGCTGGCGGCGCTGGTATCGGGCTTTGGTCAGGTCACGATCCTGCCCGGCCCCCGGACCGAGCGCGAGGTCCTGGACGGGCAGATCGAGCTGGCGCGTCTGATGGGCGCCGAGGGTCGGCTGGACCTGATCGAGCCGGCCGAGCCCGACGCGCTGTCCGACGCCCTTTACGGTCATCTCGCGCCCGAGCCGGTTGCGGTCGCCCTGCCCATGGGTTCGCGCCGTCAGGTCGCCCGTCTTGCGGCCAAGGCGCTTGGGGTGACCGAGCCGGTCGCCCTGCCGAAGGGCGCGCCCTATGGTGCGGTGCTGGTCGATAACGAGGCCTGCACGCTCTGCCTCTCCTGCGTCTCGCTGTGCCCGTCCGGCGCGCTGATGGACAATCCCGACAAGCCGCAACTGCGTTTTCAGGAGGATGCCTGCCTGCAATGCGGCCTCTGCGCCAATCTCTGCCCCGAGGATGCCATCCGGCTTGAGCCGCGTTTTGATCCCTCGGATGCGGCGCTCTCCTCGGTCATCCTGCACGAGGAGGAGCCCTTTGCCTGCATCGAATGCGGCAAGCCCTTCGGCGTGGCCTCGACCGTGCGCCGGGTGGTCGAAAAGCTGGAGGGTCGGCACCCGATGTTTGCCGGCAGCGCGCAGACACGGCTGATCGAGATGTGCGAGGATTGCCGGATCCAGGCGCAGTTCAACCGCGATGATCCGATGGCCTTCGGCGGCCCGCGCCAGCCCCGGACCACCGAGGATTACCAGAAGAAACCCAATGGAAAGCACTAGGAGGCCCGCCATGGATGACCCCTTCAACATGTCGATGCGCAAATATCTGAAACAGGTCGGCGTGACCTCGCAGCAGGCCATCGAAGAGGCCGTGAGAACCAGCGGCAAGTCCGGCCCCTACAAGGTGCGGATGGTGCTGACCATCGACGGGCTGGACCTCAAGCATGTGGTGACCGGCGAGATCGCGGGGCCCTCTGCGTGAGCCTGACCCGCGAGGCCGTCCTGGCGGCCCTGAAGGCCGTGACCGACCCGCTATCGGGGCAGGACATGGTGGCGGCCGGTCTGGTCCGGGCGCTGACCATCGAGGGCGGCACCGTCCGCTTCGTTATCGAGATCGATCCCCGCACCGCGCCGCAGATGCAGGCGGTGCAGGCCGAGGCCGAGGATCGCTTGCGCGACCTGCCAGGCGTGGAAAAAGTTTCCATCGTCCTGACCGCGCATAGCGACAAGGCCCCGCCCGACCTGAAGCCGCGCCCCAAGGCGGCACCGCAGGGACCCGAGCCGATCCCGGGGGTCAAGCACCTCATCGCGGTCGCCTCGGGCAAGGGCGGCGTCGGCAAGTCTACGGTCGCGGCAAACCTCGCCACCGCGCTGGCCGCCGAGGGCCGCAAGGTCGGGCTTCTGGATGCCGATGTCTATGGCCCGTCGCAGCCGCGGATGCTGGGGGTCTCGGGCCGGCCCGCCAGCCCCGATGGCAAGACGATCCTGCCGCTGCGCAATCACGGTGTCACGCTGATGAGTCTCGGCCTGCTGACCAACGAGGACGAAGCGGTGGTCTGGCGCGGGCCGATGCTGATGGGCGCGCTACAGCAGATGCTTTTCCAGGTGCAATGGGGGGCGCTCGACGTGCTGATCGTCGATCTGCCGCCCGGCACCGGCGATGTGCAGATGACGCTGGCGCAGAAGGCGCGGGTGGACGGGGCGGTGATCGTTTCGACCCCGCAGGACATCGCGCTGATCGATGCGCGCAAGGGCATCGACATGTTCCGCAAGCTGAACGTGCCGATCCTCGGGTTGATCGAGAACATGTCGGTGCATGTCTGCTCGACCTGCGGCGCGCGCGAGCACATCTTCGGTGATGGCGGCGTCAAGGCCGAGGCGGCGAAGATGGGCGTGCCGCTGCTGGCCGAGATACCCCTGCACCTGTCGATCCGCACTGCCGGTGATGGCGGTGCGCCGGTCGTCGTCAGCGCCGCAGACAGTCCGCAGGCGCAGGCCTTCCGAGACCTCGCCCGCACCCTGATCTCCGCAGGCCAGGCATGACCCCGGACCTGCCGCCGCTGCTGTCGGGTCTCCTTTGCGTCGATGACCCGTTCGATGTGGCACGGCAGGCGGCGCGGGATGGCGTGGATGGCGGGCTTCTGCCGTGGCGTCCGCTGCCCGATGCGGTGCAGGGCGCCATCGTGCTGGCCCCGGACATTCCCCTGTCGCGCGCCATGGCCGTTCTGCCGGCGGTGATGGTGGGGATGCAGAACGCGCTGGGCAGCATCGGGCCAAGCGAGGTCACGATCCTGCTGGGCTGGGACGGGAGCTTCTGGGTCAATGGCGCGCGCTGCGGCGGGTTTCGCGTCGCGGCCTCGGGGCGCGATCCCGCGACGGCGCCGGATTGGCTGGTCGTCGGCTGGTCGCTGCCGCTGATGATGCCGGAAGGGCAGGAGGCCGGGGCGACCCCCGGCGTGACCGCGCTTTACGACGAGGGGGTGACGCTGGCCCCGATGGATATCGTCAGCGCCTGGGGGCGACACAGCATGTTCTGGCTGGGGGATCTCGACAGCCAACAGGGGCGCGGGGCATTGGCGCGGGAATGGCAGGGTCTCTGCAAGGGTCTTGGCGAGGACGGGTTCATCGGCGTCGACGAGGATTTCGGCCGGCTGGACCGCCGGGGCGACCAGACAGTGCTGACGCCCCTGACCACGCTCTTGGAGGACTGACATGCTGCTCGCCCGTGCCGTACATTTCGACGAAAGCGACAGCCGCATCTTTCACCGCCCCGCAGTCACCGGCGAATGGGCGATCTCGGGCGGGTTCGAGTTTTCCAACTGGACCGAGGCCGATCTGACCGGCAAGGCGCGGCAGGCCTTTGCCAATGGCTGGCTGGGACTGGAAAGCTTTGGCCGCGTCACCTTCGTCGCCGTGGCCCGGATCGAGCCTTCGGAATACGAGACGCTGACCGCCGCACTGGCCGCGCATTTCGTCAGCCATTACGGCGCCCCCTCGATCGAAGCCGCATGGCCCGTGGCCGCCGAAGAGATGCGCCAGATGGCCGATCTCTGTGCCGATCACGCCCCGAATACCGTGCTGACCGTCGCCCGACGGCTGACCGAGGCCGGCGTGGCCGAGGACTATCGCTATATCGAATCGCAGGATGCCGACCTGGCTGCCTTTGCGATCCACGGGGATACGGGTGGCAGCGAGGACTGACCGCCCGCCTCAGACGCCCGAATCCGCCAGCACCCTCTCGATCACCGGGGCCAGGCGGTCCGCCCATTTCTGCTGGCCCGCCGCATCGGCGATCAGGTCGTTGCGAAGCTCGATCAGCAGGTTCGGGCGGTTATGGCGCAGGGCGTGCTCATCGATGGAATCGCCGTCCAGATGGCCGTTGTAGGGCTGGTTGTTGCCGGTGACCCAGCCCTCGGCCCGGCAGGCTTCGATCATCGGCAGGGCAAGGCGTTCATCCTTCCAGGAATAGAGGATGCCGACCTCCCAGGGCCGCAGCGAGCGGCCGCGGAGTTGCGGGGTAAAGCTGTGGATTGCGCAGATGGCGCGGGCGGGATGGTGGGCGGCCAGCGCCGCATAGGCGCGGTGATAGGGGCGGTAAAGCCGGTCCAGCCGTGTCTCGCGCTCGGCCGCATCGGCATGGCGGTTGGCCGGGATGATGGTGCCGTCATAAAGCCGCATCAGCAGCGTCGGGTCATCCTCGCCCCGGTTCGGGTCGATCACCAGGCGCGAGAAGTCAGACAGAATAGCGGGTGCGTCGATCCGCTCGGCCAAAGCCAGCGTCAGCCCCGCCGCGCCCACGTCGAAGGCGATATGTCGGGCCATATCCTCGGGCGCGATCCCCAGATCGCCGCCATTCACCCAGTCCGGCACGCGATTCGTCGCGTGATCGCAGGTCAGAAGCCAGCGCGAAGGCCGGTTTTCGCCGATTATCGTGAAAGCGTCATCATTCATTGTGTCAACTCTGCCCCAATCCCCGGTTTATGCGACCCGGCGGGCAAGTGCCAGTTGCCGCAGGGGGCGGCTTGGGGCATAGATAGCGCAAACATGACGGAGGCAAATTCAGATGAGACGGCACCGCAAGGTCAAGATCGTGGCCACCCTTGGCCCGGCCTCCAGCGACGAGGCAATGATCCGCAAGCTGTTCGAGGCTGGGGCCGACGTGTTCCGCCTGAACATGAGCCATGGCAGCCATGACGACCACCGCGCCCGTCATGCCACCATCCGCAAGATCGAGGCCGACACCGGCCGCCCCATCGCCATTCTCGCCGATCTGCAGGGACCGAAGCTGCGCGTGGGCCAGTTCGAGAGCGGTCCGGTGGATCTGGCCAATGGCCAGCATTTCCGCTTTGACCTGAACGATGCCAAGGGTGACGCGAGCCGGGTGCAGCTGCCGCATCCCGAGATTTTCGCGGCGCTGCAGAAGGGCTCGGAACTCCTGGTCAATGACGGCAAGATCCGCCTGCGCGTCGAAGATCACGGCAAGGATTTCGCGGATTGCATCGTCACCGCGGGCGGCGAGATTTCGGACCGCAAGGGCGTGAACGTCCCCGACGTGGTGTTGCCGCTGGCGGCCCTGTCGCAGAAGGACAAGGCCGATCTGGAATTCGCCTGCGCCATGGGCGTCGATTGGCTGGCGCTGTCCTTCGTGCAGCGCGCCGAGGATGTCGAGGAAGCCAAGAAGCTGGCCCGTGGCCGCGCTGCCGTGCTGTCGAAGATCGAGAAACCTGCCGCCGTGCGCGCCTTTGACAGCATCCTTGCCGTCTCGGACGGGGTAATGGTGGCGCGGGGCGATCTGGGCGTGGAACTGCCGATGCATGCCGTGCCGCCGATCCAGAAGCGACTGGTGCGCGCCTGCCGCGCCGCCGCCAAGCCGGTGATCGTGGCGACCCAGATGCTGGAATCGATGATCGAGAACCCGATCCCGACCCGCGCCGAGGTCAGCGACGTGGCAACCGCCATCTATGAAGGCACCGATGCGGTCATGCTCTCGGCCGAAAGCGCCGCCGGCGATTTCCCGGTCGAGGCCGTCACCACCATGGACAGCGTCGCTCGCTCGGTCGAAAGCGATCCGAACTATCGCGAGATGATCGAGGCCACGCGCAGTGCCAAGCGTCATTCGGTCGCCGACGGCATCGTCACCGCCGCGCGCGAGATCGCCGAGACCACCGATATCGCCGCCATCTGCGCCTTCACCCAGTCGGGCACCACCGTCAGCCTGGTCGCGCGCGAGCGTCCGCGCGTGCCGATCCTTGCGATGACCCCGGTCGAGACGGTGCTGCGCCGGCTGTGCCTGACCTGGGGCACGCATTGCGTCATGACGCCGCGGCTCAACCGCTTCAAGGAGGCGGTGGTGCAATCGGCGCAGGCGGCGCGGGATGCGGGCTTTGCCGATGAAACGCAGCAGATTGTGGTCATGGCCGGTGTGCCCTTCAATGTGCCCGGAACCACCAACATCCTGCGCATCGCGCCCTGTGATGAGCGCTTGATCTACAGCACCGATCCGGAATAACCCACGGCGGAACAATCCTAACTGGGCCTGATCTCATGTCCGATCTTCTGCTTCTGGGTGGTGTCGTCCTCTGCGCGCTGTCCGTCATCCTTGCCGTGATCCAGCTGATCCGCATGGAGCCGCCGCGTGTTGCGGCGATCCTGCTGTGCCTGGGCATCGCGGTGATGTTCGCCGGCGCGCATCTGGCACCCGGCCCCTTCCAGCTGGGTGATTTCGCTGGCGCATGGGACCGGCTTCAGGGTGGGGAGCCCGCCGCAGTTCCGGCCCAATAGGGCTTGCCTTCCTTCCCGCGCGCCTCTATAGGGCGCGCTTCCTACCCGTGCGGCCGGCCGATATGGCATTGCCGAGTCGCGCGTTCACTCTGACCCTAGAGGAGACGAAAATGCCGAAGATGAAGACCAAATCGGCCGCCAAGAAGCGGTTCTCGTTCACGGCCTCGGGCAAGGTCAAGTCGGCTCAGGCCGGCAAGCGCCACGGCATGATCAAGCGCACCGTCAAGTTCATTCGCGACGCGCGCGGCACCACCGTCCTGTCGGACGCGGATGCCAAGATCGTCAAGAAATACATGCCCTATAACCGCTGATCGGAGGACTGACAGATGGCACGAGTTAAATCCGGCAAGGTTACCCACGCCCGCCACAAGAAGGTCCTTGACGCTGCCAAGGGCTATTACGGCAACCGCTCGCGGAACTTCCGCACGGCGACCCAGGCGGTCGACAAGGCGAACCAGTATGCCACCCGCGACCGCAAGAACCGCAAGCGCAACTTCCGCGCCCTGTGGATCCAGCGCATCAACGCCGCCGTCCGCGCGGTCGATGCCGAAATGACCTATTCGCGCTTCATCAACCTGCTGTCGAAAGCCGGCATCGAGGTTGACCGCAAGGTTCTGGCCGACCTGGCCGTGCACGAACCCGAAGCCTTTGGCGCGATCGTGGAAAAGGCGAAAGCCGCGGCCTGATCCCCGCCTGGCAGAGCCCATCCGAAGGCCCGTTCCGCAAGGACGGGCCTTTTTGCTTGGACCTGTTGGTCGGGCAGGGGGAGCCGTGCGGAACGCGAGCGGCAACCCCGCCCGATGCGCGGTCCGGCGCTCGCCCTCTGCTGCGCCTCCACCCTTACAATTTGACGCAACAGAGCCGCGTTTTCCTGCACGCGCCGATTGTCGCAAACCCGGCCCGTTGTTATTCTCGACCTCATGAGCCGTATATTTCACAATCTGCTTCGCGAGCGCGCCATTCTGGCGGTGATCCTGACGCTGGCGATCTTCAACGCCAACCCCCTGGATCTGGCCAAGCCCACCAATGACACGATGGGGCTGATCGGCTTCTTCTGGCTTTTCGGGGTGATGATCTGGGGCGCCTCGGCCGTGGTCCATCATGCCGAGGCGCTGGCCGAGCGATTGGGCGAGCCCTACGGCACGCTGATCCTGACCCTCTCGGTGGTGCTGATCGAGGTGGCGCTGATCGCCTCGGTCATGCTCTCGGGCGATGGCGGGCCGACGCTGGCGCGCGACACGATGTTCGCGGTCTTGATGATCGTGCTGAACGGGCTGGTCGGGTTGTCGCTGCTCTTGGGTGCGCTGCGCTTTGGCGAGCAGAATTACAACCTCGCCGGCGCGGCGGCCTTTCTGACCGTGCTGGTGCCGCTCGCGGTCTTTGGCCTAGTCCTGCCAACCTATACCATCTCCAGCGACACGCCGACCTACACGACCTTTCAGGCGGTGTTCTTCTCGATCATCACGCTGGCTCTGTATCTTGTGTTCCTGTCGATCCAGACCGTGCGCCACAAAGGCTTCTTCAGCGATGCCGAGGAGCCGCCGCTGACGGACGGCCATTCCCATGCGGAGTATCCGAACTGGGCGCATATGCTGCTCTTGATCGCCACGCTGGTTCCGATCGTGCTTCTGTCCAAGAAGATGGGCGCCTTCGTCGATCACAGCTCGGCCGTGCTGCGCCTGCCCGCCGCGCTTGGCGGGGTGCTGATCGCCATCATCGTTCTGGCCGCCGAGGGGATGAGCGCGGTGCGCGCGGCGCTGAGGAACCGGCTGCAGCGGGCGGTGAACCTCTGCCTTGGCGCGGCGCTGTCGACCATCGGACTGACCATTCCGGCGGTGCTGGTCATCGGCATGGTCACGGGCCAGCAGGTGGTGCTGGGTCTGGGGCCGCAGATGCAGGTGCTGCTGGCCCTGACTCTGATCGTTTCGGTTCAGACCTTTGGGGCACGGCGCACGAATGTCTTGCATGGCGCGGTGCATCTGGTCATGTTTCTTGCCTATATCGCCCTGATTTTCGCCCCTTGATCGCCGGTCAGGCCGGCCCCGGACATGAGCGCCCTCGCAGACACGACCGACCATCACCGAACCGATGCCCTGCCGCCGCGCGTGCCGCTGGCAACCAAGCCTCTGGGCATTATCGCCAGCGCCGTCACCGCCCGGCGCAACCTTCTGGAACTGATCCCGGAACTGGCACTGCGTCAGCCGATGGTCTCGGGCAAGACCGGGGTGCGCTTTCACATGGTCATGGACCCGGGCGCGCTGCGCCGGGTGTTGAAGGATCGGGTCGAGGACTACCCGAAATCTGTCGTCACCAAGCTGATCCTGAAGCCCGCCATCGGTGACAGCCTGTTCATCGCCGAGGGTGCGCATTGGCGCTGGCAGCGTCGCGCCGCCGCGCCCGCCTTTTCGCAGCGCACGGTGGAAAGCCTTGCCCCGGTGATGACCGCCGCCGCCGCCGCCTCGCTGCGCCGGCTCTCGGCCGCCACCGGACCGGTCGATGTGTTCGAGGAAACCGTCGCCGCCACCTTCGAGGTGATCTCGGATGTCACCCTCTCGGGCGATGAGGCCTTTGACCGTGACGCCGTCCATGATGCCATCGGCGCCTATATCGCCCAGACCGCCAAGCTGTCGGTCATGGACGTTCTTGGCCTGCCGGGCTGGGTGCCGCGACCGGGTCGGCTGTTTTCGGGCGTCAGCCTCGGGCGGATGAAGCGCGTCGCCGATCAGGCCATCGCCACCCGCGCCGCGCGCGGCAAGCCCGCAGGCACCCCGGACCTCCTGGACCTGCTTCTGGTGGCGCAGGACCCCGAGACGGGCCGCAGCATGAGCCGGACCGAGCTGCGCGACAATCTCCTGACCTTCATCGTCGCCGGCCACGAGACCACGGCGCTGACGCTGGCCTGGGCGCTGTACCTGATGGCCTTTGACCCCGAAGTGCAGGAGCGCGCGGCGGTCGAGGCCCGCACCGTGCTGGGGGATCGTCCGGCTGGCGCGGCGGATGTCGAGCATCTGCCCTATACCATGCGGATCGTGCAGGAGACGCTGCGACTCTATCCGCCCGCCGCCTTCCTGTCGCGCACGGCGCAGGTGCCTGACCGGCTTTGCGGGCGCGAGATCCTGCCGCGCGACACGGTGATGCTGCCGATCTATGCGCTGCATCGCAATCACCTCTTGTGGGAGGAACCCGAGGCGTTCCGCCCCGACCGCTTCCTGACCGCGCCCGACCGCTATGCCTTCCTGCCCTTCGGCGCGGGCCCACGCATCTGCATCGGCGCCAGCTTTGCGCTGCAAGAGGCGGTCATCATCCTTGCCACGCTGCTCGCGCGCCTGCGCTTCGAGGCGGTGCCGGGCCGCGTGCCCGAGCCGCGGATGATCCTGACGCTGCGTCCCCATGGCGGGGTCTGGCTGCGCATTCACCCACGTCGTTGAGCCGGTCGGGGTTGCAAGCCGGCATCACGTCCCGCAGCGCGTGTTAGCGCCTATATCTGCACGCTTGCCGGCTTCACGGTCCTGTTACACACTCCGCAAGCGAGAAACGGGCAGGGGGACATGCCATGGACGCGATCATCGGTTTTCTGAACACGATTTTCTGGGGTTACATCCTGATCTACGGCCTTCTGGCGGTGGGGGTCTACTTTACCATCCGCTTGGGCTTCATCCAGTTCCGGCATTTCGGCGAGATGTGGCGCTGCGTCGTCGGATCGGGCGAGGCCGACAAGAACGGCATCACGCCCTTCCAGGCGCTGACCGTGTCGCTGGCCAGCCGTGTCGGCACCGGCAATATCGCCGGGGTGGCGGTGGCGCTGACCCTTGGCGGGCCGGGCGCGATCTTCTGGATGTGGATGGTGGCCCTGGTCGGCATGGCGACGGCCTATGCCGAATCGGCGCTGGCGCAGCTTTACAAGGTGCATGGCCCCGGTGGCATGTATCGCGGCGGGCCGGCCTATTACATCGCCAACGGGTTGAAGCAGCCATGGCTGGCGGCGATCTTCTCGGTGGCGCTGATCATCTCCTTCGGGCTGGTGTTCAACGCGGTGCAGGCCAATTCCATCGCCGAGGCGGTCAGCGGTGCCTTTGGCGTCAACAAGGCCATCGTCGGCGTGCTGACGGCGGTGCTGACCGCGGTCATCATCTTCGGCGGCATCCCGCAGATCGCGCGGGTGGCCGAGAAGGTCGTGCCGCTGATGGCCGGGATCTATCTGCTGGCCGCGGTCATCGTCATGGTGATGAACATCGGCCATGTGCCGGGCATCCTCATTGGCATCGTCAAGTCCGCCTTCGGGCTGCAAGAGGCGGTCGGCGGCGTCGCCGGGAGTGTCGCTGCGGCGGCACTGAACGGCATCAAGCGCGGCCTCTTCTCGAACGAGGCCGGCATGGGCTCGGCCCCGAACATCGCCGCGGTGGCGACGCCCGACCCGCATCACCCCTCGTCGCAGGGCTTCGTGCAGGCGCTGGGGGTGTTCATCGACACGCTGCTGGTCTGCTCGGCTACGGCGGTCATGATCCTGCTGGCCGATGTCATGCCCTCGGCGGAACTGACCGGGGTGGCGCTGACACAGGCGGCGCTGTCGGATCATTTCGGCAGCTTCGGCCATGTTTTCGTGGCGGTGGCGATCTTCTTCTTCGCCTTCACCTCGATCATCGGCAACTATTCCTATGCCGAGAATGCGGTGGTCTATCTGGGCGCCGGAACGACCGGCATCATGGTGCTGCGGGTCGCCGCGCTGGCCATGGTGATCTGGGGCGCGATCCAGACCGTCGCCACGGTGTTCAACTTCGCTGATGCCAGCATGGGCCTGATGGCCACCATCAACCTGATCGCCATTGTCGCCCTATCGGGGACGATCACCTATGTGACGCGTGACTATCTGGCGCAGCGCAAGGCCGGCAAGCTGCCCAAGTTCCACATCGCCGACCACCCCGAGATCGCTCCGGGTGTGAACCGCGAGATCTGGAAATAAGCGACAGGGCAGGGGGCCTTCGGGCCCCTTGCTTCTGGCAATTAATTCGATAATTCTGGAAATATCGAATTAATGGGGGTCACATGGATTCCAACCAGCCTGCCGAAGCCCATGCCATCCGCGCCCTGACCGCGCTGGGTCAGGATACGCGCCTGCGGGTCTTCCGCGAGCTGGTGCGCCATGCCCATAACGGTCTGACCGCCGGCGAGATCGCCGAGCGCGCCGGCGTCCTGCCCAATACGCTCTCCAGCAACCTCTCGATCCTCGCCAATGCCGGGCTGATCCGCAGCGAGCGCGAGGGACGACATGTCCGATATTTCGTCGAGCTTCCGGGCCTGCGCGGGCTAGTCACCTATCTGGTCGAGGAGTGCTGCGGCGGCCGTCCGGGCGATTGCGCGGCGCTGTTCGACAGCCTCTGCTGCGACCCGGGCCAGAGCGGCCCCGTCGCCAAGACCTGCTGCGCCTGACCCGGCATGAGCGATACCGCCCGCCGTCTTGCCGCCGAGGCCATCGGCACAGGGCTTCTGGTCGCCACCGTCGTCGGCTCGGGCATCATGGCCGAACGGCTGACAGGTGACTCGGCGCTGGCGCTCTTGGCGAATACCCTGCCCGCCGGCGCGATCCTGATCGTGCTCATCACCGTTTTCGGCCCGGTCTCGGGCGCGCATTTCAATCCCGCCGTGAGCATGGTCTTCGCCCTGCAGGGCGCGCTGCCAGCCCGGATGGCGCTGGCCTATGCCGGTGCGCAGATCGCCGGCGGGCTGGTCGGCACGCTGCTGGCGCATGCCATGTTCGAAGCGCCGTTCTGGCTGCCCTCGGCCACCATCCGCAGCGGCCCGGGCCAGTGGATCGCCGAAGCCGTGGCGACGGCCGGGCTGATCACCACCATCCTCGGCGGGCTGCGCGCCCGGCCCGAGGCGGTGCCGGTTCTGGTCGGCCTCTACATCACCGCCGCCTATTGGTTCACCGCCTCGACCAGCTTTGCCAACCCCGCCGTCACCATCGCCCGCACCCTGACCGACAGCTTTTCCGGCATCCGCCCCGCCGATGCGCCCGGCTTCATTGCCGCGCAGCTGGCCGGTGCGGTGCTGGCGGCCGCGCTGTGCCGCTGGCTGTTCAAACCGCAAGGAGCCCCCACATGATCGTCATCTTCCACAACCCCGATTGCGGCACCTCGCGCAATGTCGTCGAGATCACCCGCACCGCAGGCCATGATCCTGTCGTCATCGAGTATCTGCAGACCGGCTGGACCCGTCCCCAGCTTCTGGCCCTTTTCGCCGCTGCCGACCTGACCCCGCGCGAGGCGCTGCGCCTCAACGGCACAAAAGCCGAGGCGCTTGGCCTGCCCGATGCGAGTGACGAGACCATCCTTGACGCCATGGTCGATGACCCGATCCTGGTGAACCGCCCCTTCGTCGCCTGCCCGAACGGCGTGCGCCTCTGCCGCCCGTCCGAGACGGTGCGCGGGCTGATCGACGGGCTGTAGCGGCCCTTGGCCCGTGCGACCAGCACGGGTCGCGCCCGACCCGCCCCAAGGGCGGGCGCATTGCGACGCCGCGACCTGCACGGGCGTCGGATGTGGATTGCACCATAAAGCTCTGCTCGCGCGCTGCCACGAACGCCCACCCCCGGGTCGGGCGCGACCCTCAGCCCTACGTTACCACCCCTTCGCGCTTTCCCCTCGCGCGCCGAAATGCTAACGCATCCCGCGACAAGACGCTCGAGGCACCCGATGGACGACCTGAACCCCCTTCGCCAGCAATGGTTGGACCGCATCACCACCGCCGCCGATCCGGCGCAGATCGAGGAGGTGCGGCTGGCGGCCCTTGGCAAGAAGGGCGAGATCAGCCTGAAGATGCGCGAGTTGGGCAAGATGACGCCCGAGGAACGCCAGACCACCGGCAAGGCCCTGAACGAGCTGCGCGACGAATTGGACGCTGCCCTCCGCGCCCGCAAGCTGGCGCTGGAAGATGCGGCGCTGGACGCGCGCCTTGCCAGCGAATGGCTGGACGTGACCCTGCCGGGCCGCCCGCGCCCCGCCGGCACCATCCACCCGATCAGCCAGGTGATGGACGAGGTGACGGCGATCTTTGCCGATATGGGCTTTGCCGTCGCCGAAGGCCCGCAGGTCGAAAGCGACTGGTACAATTTCGACGCGCTGAACATCGCGCCCGAACATCCCGCCCGGCAGGAGCATGACACCTTCTTCATGCACCGCGCCCCCGGCGATGACCGCCCGCCGCATGTGTTGCGCACCCATACTTCGCCGGTGCAGATCCGCGCCATGCAGGAAACCGGCGCGCCGATCCGCGTCATCGCCCCGGGCCGGGTCTATCGCATGGACATGGACCAGACCCATACGCCGATGTTCCACCAGCTCGAGGGGCTGGCCATCGGCCGCGACATCTCGATGGCCCAGCTGAAATGGACGCTCGAGGAATTCTGCCGCGCCTTCTTCGAGGTGCCCTCGGTCGAACTGCGCTTCCGCGCCAGCCATTTCCCCTTCACCGAACCCTCGGCCGAGGTCGATATCCGCTGTTCCTGGGAAAACGGCCAGCTGAAGATCGGCGAGGGCGACAGCTGGATGGAAATTCTGGGCTCCGGCATGGTGCATCCGCATGTCCTGCGCTCGGGCGGTGTCGATCCCGACGAATGGCAGGGCTTTGCCTTCGGCATGGGCATCGACCGGCTGGCGATGCTGAAATACGGGATTCCGGACCTGCGCGCCTTCTTCGAGGCCGACCTGCGCTGGCTCCGGCACTATGGGTTTGCTGCCGGGGATGTGCCGAGTGTGGCGGGTGGGTTGAGTAGGTGAGTTCTCACCCGACTACAGCTGAAATTTTAGCGGTTTTCTCAAACACTTCACAGCTAATCTCTAGCTTTGCGGTCATTGCTGGCGTCGTTATCGCGTATCAGCAACTTACATCGTGGCGAGATCAACGTCAGGCCACTCGACGAAGTGAAGTGGCGGAAGAAGCTATTCTTTTTGCGAACCGAGTTTCGGACGAACTGAAGCGGATTCGTAATCCACTCGACAGCATTCCAATAGAAGAAAAAGATAACAAGCTCTTCGGGGTGGAGCGGCGCTATCGATGGCTTGTCGAGGCCAACGAGCTTTTTGCAGAGGCAAGAGTGGTTCAGATAAAGCTCAAGGCGGTGCTGGGAGATGACCAACTTGATAGGGACTATGACGAGCTGCTGAAGATAAGGAACAGCGTTGCGGCGTCGATCCAAGTTTATGCAGACTTAGTTCGTGAGCCGCCTGATCAACATGATCCAGCCTTACGGCAACTGCAATTGGAATCGAGGCGAGTGATCTGGGGGCACTATGGCGACAATGACGAACTGGGCAGCAAGCAGTTGGCCGCTCTGAAAAATATCGAAGATGCACTTCTGGGCTATGTTCGCATGCAGCAAAAGGTAGTGCGGCGGCCCACTCCACCACGCTATCACACGTAGGAACCGTAGGGTGGGGTTCCACCCCACCAAGCTCCCCCTCCCTGACCGCACATCCCGGTGAATCCCCCCTCCCATCCCTTCACCTTCCCGCCCCTTTCGCGCATTCTAAGAAAAAACCACAAGGCGGGCAGATGATGATGACCAGGACACCGAAAACCAGAACCGAGCCGAAGCTGACCAAGCCCGCGCGGACCACGCCCGAGCTGAAGGCGCCGACCGCCCCTCCCAAGGCCGCCCCCAAGACGGCGACGAAACCCGAGCAGAAACCCCTCGCCGCCCCCTCGGGTGCGCCGAAATTCGCCGGTGCCCCCACCATCATCCCGCCCGCCGCCACCCCACCCGCCATCACCATCCCGGTTCCGGCCATTGCCGAGGATCTCTGGCCGCAAGAGGATGCGGCGGATCAGGCCACGCTTCATGCCGCCGAAGAGGTGTTCAACCATCTGCTGGCGCGGGTGAAGGAGTTTCAGGCGAACCTGCCCGCCCATCACGAGCTGGGCATCCAGCTGGCGAATTACGGTGGAGAGCGCGCGCTGCATGTGCGCGGCATGGGCTTTCGCAACCCGAACATCATCGAATTCTATGGGCTTCTGGATGGCGACCGGCAGGTCACCGTGGTTCAGCATGTCTCGCAGCTGAATTTTCTGCTGATCGCGGTGCCGCCGGTGGCCGAGCAGGAACCCTATCGCATCGGCTTCGGCGCGGAACTGCGCACCGACAGGGGCTGATCCGCTAGATCCACCAGGGTTTCCCGATCAGCCAGACGATCAGCGCCATCATCACCGTGGCCGCGCCCATCACCAGGTTGAACGGGGAGCCGGCGATCAGCGCCATGGCCAGCAGGACCAGCCACAGCGCCACGATCATCAGCCGCGCCTTGCGCAGGCCTGCCGCCAGATGCCACATCCCGATCGCCCCGCCGCAGAGGAGGACGGTCCCAGTGGTGACCAGCAGGGCCTGCACCGGATCAGTACCGCGCCAGTTCCGAGGCGATGCGCTGGCGGTTCACGGCATTGTCTTCCTCGATCATGCCGGGGATGAGGAACAGGTCCACGATCACCCAGAGGCAGACGAAGCCCAGCAGCGGGAAGCCGATCAGGATCGGCGCGGTCAGCCAGCCGAGGCCCCAGGTCGCCGCCATCAGGATGCCGCTGTCCCAGCGGCCCAGATAGATCCGGTGCACGCCAAAGCCCCAGAGGAAGATCAGAAGCAGATAGGCGACCAGCGGCGATTTCGCCTCGTTGGTCACGCGCTGCTCGATCAGCAGTTGCTCTTGCACGGTCATCGGCCCTTGGTCCTTTCTCGACAGTCAGGGTGAATGTTCATGGGATTAACATAGGGGCTCGCGGGGCCGAAACAAGACCCGTGGCGGCGTCTTCTGCAGCTCTGGGCGGCACCGGCCTACCAATCCCCGCGCACATCGGTTAGACCCGCGCCAAAGCGAACACGGCCCCGGCCCGCAGCGACGGTTTCTGACATGAAATTCACCCTTTCCTGGCTCAAAGAGCATCTCGACACCACGGCCTCGCTTGACGAGATCACCGAGGCCCTGACCGATCTCGGCCTCGAGGTCGAAGAGGTCGCCGATCCGGCGGGCAAGCTGAGGAATTTCACCATCGCCAAGGTGCTGGAGGCAACGCCCCATCCCGATGCCGACCGCCTGCGGGTGCTGAAGGTGGCGACCGACGAGGGCGAGAAGCAGATCGTCTGCGGGGCGCCCAATGCAAGGGCCGGGTTGATCGGCGTTCTGGCCAAGCCCGGCGATTACGTCCCCGGCATCGACACCACGCTGAGCGTCGGCAAGATCCGCGGCATCGAGAGCCATGGCATGATGGCCTCGGAACGCGAGCTGGAGCTGTCGGACGAGCATAACGGCATCATCGAACTGCCCTCGGGCGAGGTCGGGCAGCGCTTCACCGACTGGCTGGCGGCGAACGCGCCCGAGAAGATCGATCCGATGATCCATGTGAAGATCACCCCGAACCGCCCCGACGCGCTTGGCGTCCACGGCATCGCCCGCGATCTTGCGGCGCGCGGTCTGGGCGTGCTGAAGCCGGTGCGCTCGGTGCAGATCGCCGGCAGCTTCCCCTCGCCGATCGGCGTCACCATCGCCCCCGAGGTTGCCGCCAAGGTGCCCTTCTTCTCAGGCCGGCTGGTGCGCGGCGTCAAGAACGGCCCCAGCCCCGACTGGTTGCAGAAACGCCTGCGGGCCATCGGGCTGCGTCCGATCAGCAAGCTGGTCGACATCACCAATTTCTTCACCTTCGACCTGAACCGCCCGCTGCATGTCTTCGACGCGGCCAAGGTCCATGGCGACCTGATCCTGCGCCCCGCCAAGCCGGGCGAAGAGATCGTGGCGCTGGATGACAAGACCTATGCCCTGCCCGAAGGCGCGGTGGTGATCTGCGACGCCAATGGCCCGGAAAGCATCGCCGGCATCATGGGCGGCGCTGCCTCGGGGTCCACCGACGAGACCATCGATGTCTTCATCGAGGCCGCCTATTTCGACCCGATCAGCACCGCCGCCACCGGCCGGGCGCTGAAGATCAATTCCGACGCCCGCTATCGCTTCGAGCGCGGCATCGACCCGGCCTTCACCCTTGAGGGGCTGGAACTGGCGACGCAGATGGTGATCGACCTCTGCGGCGGCGAGCCGTCCGAGGTGGTCACGGCGGGGGCGATCCCGACCAGCGACCGCGCCTATCGGCTGAACCCGGCCCGCGTCGCCAGCCTCGTCGGCCTTGATATTCCCGAGGCCACGCAGCGCGCCACGCTGGAGGCGCTCGGCTTCCAGCTGGAAGGTGACATGGCCCATCCGCCCAGCTGGCGCCCCGATGTTCTGGGCGAGGCCGATCTGGTCGAGGAAATCGCCCGCATCGCCAGCCTCACAAAGCTCGAGGGCAAACCGCTGCCGCGCCCGCAGCGGGGCGTGCCGCTGCCGGTGCTGACGCCCCTGCAGATGCGCGAGAAGGCCGCCCGCCGTCAGGCTGCGGCCCTGGGTTACAATGAATGCGTGACCTACAGCTTCATCGACCAGCCATCGGCAGAACTGTTCGGCGGCGGCACCGATGCCGTGCGCGTCGAGAACCCGATCAGCAGCGAGATGACCCATCTCCGCCCCGATCTGCTACCCGGCCTTCTGGCCGCCGCCGCCCGCAACCAGGCGCGCGGCCTCGCCGATCTGGCGCTGTTCGAGGTCGGTCCGGTCTTCTCGGGCGGCGAGCCGGGCGATCAGGCGCTGCAACTCAGCGGTCTTCTGGTCGGTTCGACCACGCCGCGCGATCCCTTTGGCAGCCGCCGCAAGGTCGATCTCTATGACGCCAAGGCCGATGCCGAGGCAGTGCTGGCCGCCATCGGTGCGCCGGCCAAGGCCCAGATCAACCGCAAGCTGGACGGCTGGTGGCATCCGGGTCGGTCGGGCAATATCGCGCTGGGGCCGAATGTGCTGGCAAGCTTCGGCGAGATCCATCCCAAGATCCTGCGCGAGATGGATGTTAAAGGCCCGGCGGTCGGCTTCACCATCCGGCTGATGAATGTGCCCTTCCCCAAGGTCAAGACGCCCACCCGCCCGGCGCTGGAGGCCTCGGGCCTGCAGGCGGTCGAGCGTGACTTTGCCTTTGTCGTGGAGGCCCAGGTCGAGGCGCTGACGCTGGTCAATGCCGCCGCCGGGGCCGACAAGGCGCTGATCGAGAAGGTCACGGTCTTTGACCAGTTCACCGGGCTCGAGGGCGGCAGGAAGTCGATCGCCATCACCGCCCGGCTGCAGCCGCGCGACAAAACCCTGACCGATGCCGAGATCGAGGCGGTCAGCCAGAAGATCATCGAGAAGGTGCAGAAGGCCACCGGCGGCACGCTGCGCGCCTGAGCTTTCACCTGGTCCAAATATCCTCGGGGGTCCGGGGGCGGAAAGCCCCCGGTGTCACGCCGGAAACAGGCGATCCAGCGCATCCGTGAGCGGCGCCGGATCGCTGATCTGCAACCGCACCGGCAGGGCCAGAACCTTCGGTCGGAAGTCGCGCGGCAGCCGGACAGCGTCCTTCTCGGTGGTGACCAGCTGCGCACCCGACAGCCGCGCCTCGGTTTCTAGCCGGGTCAGCAGCCCGGCGGTGAAGGGCTGGTGATCGTCCAGCGCCTCGCCCCGGACAAGATCGGCGCCCAATCCTGCAAGCGTGGCGAAGAACTTCTCGGGATGGCCGATCCCGGCAAAGGCGAGGACCCGGTGGCCCTGCCAGTCGATGCCGGTCTGCAAGGGTTCCAGCGCGCCCCTGAGACGCGGAATGCCGCCGGGCGCGGGAAATCGCGCCTGCGCGGCTTCAGGTCCGATCGACAGCAGTAGATCGGCCCGTTGAAGCCCCACATCCACCGGCTCGCGCAGCGGACCGGCGGGCAGACAGAGCCCATTGCCAAACCCCTTGGCGGCATCGACCACGATCAGCGACAGGTCATGGGCCAGCGCCGGGTCCTGAAACCCGTCATCAAGGATGATCGCCTGCGCCCCGGCGGCGATGGCCGCGCGCGCGCCGGCCAGACGGTCCCTCGACACCCAAACCGGTCCGAAGGCCGAGATCAGCAGCGGCTCGTCCCCGGTCAGGGCGGCGTCATGGCTGCGCTCGTCGACCCTGAGCGGCCCCTCTGCCGAACCGCCATAACCGCGCGAAACCACATGCGCCGCCACTCCGCGCGACTGCAGCGCCTGCAGCAGGTGGATGACCGTCGGCGTCTTGCCGGTGCCGCCGGCATTCAGGTTGCCGACACAGATGACCGGCACCGAGAGTTTCTCGCGCGCGCCGCGGGCCAGCCGCCGTGCGGTGCCGGCAGCATAGAAAGCTGCGAGCGGCGACAAGAGCCGCGCTGTAAGCGTCGGCGGGCGGTAATACCAGAAACCGGGTGGGCGGCTCATGCCTTGATCCCTTTCAGCAGGTTCAGCACCGAGCGGGCGATCTCCAGCGCGACGCCGGCGCCGCCGGTGCTGACGGCCCAGGCATTGGCGGCCAGGGTGGCGACCTGCTGGGCCTGCGACAGCTGCGTGACCGCAGCCGCCAGATCGCCGGCATCGCGCAACCGCCGGGTCGCGCCGGCGCCGTCGAGCTGGCGCCAGACCACCTCGTAGCGCCCGATCTGCGGCCCGTGCATGATCGCTGACCCCAGCGAAGCCGGCTCGAAGGGATGGCGTGCGGCGGCGTCATCCTCGGAAAGCGTGCCGCCCATGTAGCAAAGCGGCGCCAGCCGGTACCACAGGCCCAACTCCTGTGCATCCTCTGCGAATTGCACCTGCACCTCGGTCGTCGGGTCCTCGTCGGCATTGCGCCGCGCCACCACCAGCCCGCCCGCCTCGAAACGGTCGGCCATGGCATCGGCCACGGCCGGATCGGCAGGGTTCACCACCAGCAGCGCCTTGTGCGAATGACGCAGCGCCGCCAGATGCGCCTGGAACACCGCCTCTTCCTCGGCCACGGGCAGGGCGGTGGCCAGCCAGACATGCCGCCCGCGCAGCATCGCGGCCAGCGTCATGCGCTCGCCCTCGAAGCCGGGCAGGGGATCGCGGATCTCTGTCACCGGCCCGGTCAGGCGGATGCGCGCGGCGGGCAGGCCCATCCCGAGCGCGGCCTTGCGGCTGGCCTCGTCGGTGACGCAGATCACCTCGGCCGGTTCCAGAAGGTGCCGCTGCAGGCTGCGCTCCAGCCCCCAGATGGGCTTCTCGCGGATCGCGATCTGGCCCAGGACCAGCGGCGTCGCCCCGGCTTCGGCGGCGCTGATCAGGGCGGCGGGCAGGTCATCGCCCAAGAGCAGGATGGCCCGCGGCTGCGCCTCGGCCAGCAGTTGCGGCGCGGCGACCGGATCGTCGGCCACATCGGGCAGGCCGTCGCGGCCGAGAAACAGGATGCGCAGGTCAGGCGTGGCCTTGCGCATTGCCGCCACCACCTGATCCGCCGCCGCCGCCGCATCGGGGGTGGACCGCAGGATCAAGAGCGGCCCCTTGCCCGGCGGCAGCGACAGGTTCTGCAACCGCACGCCGCGCTTGCGGCGCAGCTCCAGCCATAGCCCAAGCGAACCAAGGCTGGAGCGTGACATCAGCTGCCCAGTTCCTCGGTCGGGCTGACCGGGGTTTCCTCGTCGCGCAGCCGGTGCAGGTGCGCGATGAAATAGCGGGTCTGGGCGCTGTCGACGGTGCGATGCGCCTCGGCCTTCCAGGCGTTGTAGGCCTGTTCGTAATTCGGGAAGATGCCGACGACATGGATCTGGCTGGTGTCGCGGAACTCGGTCTTCTGCGGATCGACAAGTTCGCCGCCGAAGACAAGGTGCAAACGCTGGCTCATAGGGCCTCCTGCAATTCGTTTCGCGGGGGAAATTACCCTGTGCCGGCGGGGAACTCTAGCAAGATTGTCTCAAAGGCTAAGGGCTTTGAATTTGCTGGGAATCGGCAGGTGAGGTATCACCAGAGGGTGAGCGGGCAGAAGGTCGCCCCGGTGAGTTTCAAACCCTGACAGAATGCCTGCGGTGGAAGTGGGGCGCATGGGGGGAGGGTTCCGGTTGACCTGTATGCGACCGGAACCCTTTCTCTCGTAGCTGCTTTACCTCCGGGCTGACGTTACCCCTGCGGTTGGTTCCACTCTTGCTTGCCGTCCGCCCTGTTCCGGTCGATTTCCTCGGCAACCAGCCGCTGCAGCCGCCATAGCCCGCTGTCATGGATGCCCATCTCCTCAAGATGCGAGACGGTGTTGAAAAGATACTCCGCCCCGCTGCCCCAATGCCCGCAAGACACCGCCAGCGTCTGCGCGACCTCTTCCAGCGGTAGGCGTCCGGCATAGTTGGGCGACTGGCGGTTCATCACGAAACCCAGCGCCTTGACCGGGCCGGATGCGGTCTGCACCGTCAACCAGCGCGGAATGTTGTTGATCGGCTTCATGGTGAACTCGCGGCGGAACAGCCGGTGCAGCTGCGCCTCGAGATCCTCCATCGGCAACTCATACAGCACGCCCCGGCACTGTCCGCCACGGTCCAGCACCATCATCAGGCCGGGCTTGTCCAGCGTGCCGCGAAAACGCAGGGCGCGCAGGCAGAAGGCGCGGTGCCAGCCGCGCGCGATGCCGACCTGTTCGGCGCGGTGTTCAAGCTCGGGTTTCCAGATCAGCGAGCCATAGGCGAAAAGCTGGATTGGCCGGTCGGGCGCGGGGCGGCCGGCGAGGATGCGGGCGACCCAATCGTCATAATCGGCATCCGTGTGCTGTTCGGCCCCGGGTGGCGGGCCGGCATCCGCGACAACCCGCTGGACATGGGCGACGTGGTCCGACGTCAGTGACAGGCGCCTCGATTTCTCCTGCATCCTGCCTCCCCGTTCCGCAGCAGCCTAGGCCTTGGTCCCGTCCATCCCGGCCAGTTCCATCACCACGGCCCATTCGGCCTCGCTGACCGGCTGCACCGACAGGCGCGAATTGTTGACCAGGATCATGTCCTTTAGCCGCGGCTCGGTCTTGGCCTGATCCAGCGTCACCGGGGTCTTCACCGGTTCAAGCGCGCGGATATCGACGCATTCCCAACGCGGGTCCTCGGTCGAGCTGTCGTGATGCGCCTCGGCGCAGACCTCGACGATGCCCACGACCTCTTTCCCGATATTCGAATGGTAGAACAGCCCGCGATCGCCGATCTCCATCTCGCGCATGTTGTTGCGCGCCTGATAGTTACGCACGCCGTCCCATTCCTCGCCCTTGGCCCCCTTGGCGACCAGATCGTCCCAGCCAAAGACATCGGGCTCGGATTTGAACAGCCAGTAGCGCATCAGCCGATCACCTTCTTCCACTCGATGATCTCGACCTTCTCGAACAGGCCGGCGCCCTTGTAGGGGTCCTGATCGGCCCAGCCTTGCGCGCTGGCCAGATCATCGGCCTCGATCACCAGCAGCGAGCCGCGCATTTCGCCCTCTTCGATCAGCGGGCCGGCCATGCGGACGATGCCATGGGCATTCAGAAAGCCCAGATGCGCCTCGCGCGTGTCGATGCGGGTCTGCAGATGGCCGGGCTTGTCGCGGCAAATGACGGCAAAAAGTGGCATTATTCGTCCTTCAGAGGTCGGTTCAGCAGCTGTTGCATCAGCTTTTCCACGGATACGCGGCGGGTGACAAGCCCCGCGACGGCGGCGGTGATCGGCAGGTCCAGCCCCAGCTTGCCGGCGAGTGCGGCCACTGCTTGCGCCGTGGCCGCGCCCTCGACCGTGGTCGAGCTGTCGAATTCGGTCCCCGCGCCAAGGCTGAAGCCAAAGCGATAGTTGCGCGACTGGTCCGATGTGCAGGTCAGCGTCAGGTCGCCCAGACCTGAGAGCCCGGTCAGCGTCTCGGCCCGTGCGCCCAGATGGGTTGCCAGCCGGGTCATTTCGGCAAAGCCACGGGTGATGATGGCGGCGCGGGCGCTGTCGCCCAGTTGCCGGCCCATGACCGCGCCGGCGGCGATGGCGATGACGTTTTTCAGCGCCCCACCCAGCTCCGCCCCGGTCACGTCGGTCGAGCGATAGAGCCGCAGGGTCTGCGTGGACAGCTCTGCCTGCAGCGCCTCGCCACGATCGGCATCGGCGCAGGCCAGTGTCAGCGCGGTGGGCAGGCCGCAAGCGATGTCGGCGGCGAAGGAGGGGCCGGTCAGCACCGCGACCGTGGCAGCGGGGCAGGCGGCGCGGATCAGTTCGGACGGGCCGGTCAGTGTGGTCAGGTCGATGCCCTTGGCGGTGTTGACCAGCGATTTGCCATCAAGCAGCGCGGCATGGTCGGCCAGAAAGGCGCCGAGCGCCTGCGCCGGCAGGGCCAGCAGCAGGGTGTCGGCGGCGGTGGCCTTGGCGAGATCAGTGGTCGCCTTCACCTCGGGCGGCAGGCTGACGCCCGGCAGTTTCGGGTTTGTCCGCAGCTTGGCCGCATCACGCCCCCACAGCGTCACCGGCCCGTTGCCGGCCAGCGTGACCGCCAGAGCGGTGCCGAAAGCACCGGCGCCAAGGACTGAAACCGTCATGCCTTGGCCCCCTTCTTGCCCGCGCCCAGCATCGGCGCGGCGCGCTGATCCAGCGGCCAGCGCGGGCGCGCGGCAAGGCTCAGGTCATCCGCCGCGCCCTGCCGGAACCGCTCGATCCCGGCCCAGGCAATCATCGCGCCATTGTCAGTGCACAGCGCGAGCGGCGGGGCGAGGAAGCGTGCGCCGGCATCATTGGAAACCTTTTCCAGCGCGGCGCGGATGGTGCGGTTCGCGGCGACGCCGCCCGCCACCGCCAGAACCGGCGCGGGCGAGGCTTTCAGCACCCGCGCGGCCTTGCCGGCCAAGAGATCGCTGACGGCGGCCTGAAAGCCGGCACAAAGATCGGCCCGGTCGCGCTGGTAAAGCCCGCCTTGCGCCGCCACCAACTCGTCGCGCTGGCGCAGGGCGGCGGTTTTCAGGCCGGAAAAGGACATGTCGAAGCCCGGCCGGTCCAGCAGTGGGCGCGGCAGGTCGAAGCGGCTGGCGTCGCCCTCAGCCGCCTCGGCCTCGACCGAGGGGCCGCCGGGCTGGGGCAGGCCCAGAAGCCGCGCCAGCTTGTCGAAGGCCTCGCCCGGCGCGTCGTCGATGGTGCCGCCGAGCCGGGTGAAATCCTCGGGGCCTTCAACCCGCAGGAACTGGCAATGCCCGCCCGAGACCAGCAGCATCACGTAGGGAAAGCCGATCCCGTCGGTCAAACGCGGGGTCAGGGCATGGCCGGCCAGATGGTTGACGCCGACGAGCGGCAGGCCGGTCCCGGCGACCAACCCCTTGGCCATCATCACCCCCGCCATCACCCCGCCGATCAGCCCCGGCCCGGCGGTCACCGCCACGCCATCAAGATCGCTCAGATCCTTGCCGGCCTCGGCCAGCGCCTGTTCGACCACCCCGTCCAGCCGCTCGGCATGGGCGCGGGCTGCGATCTCGGGCACGACGCCGCCGAAATCCGCGTGCAGGCTGTTCTGCCCGGCCACCACCGAGGACAGGATGCGACCATCGCCGGTGACGACGGCGGCGGCGGTATCGTCGCAGCTGCTTTCGATGCCGAGAAAGACCAGATCACTCATCATTTGCCATGTCGGGGTCGCGGGGTTAGGGCTTCGGGGTATCACCCTCACCAGGGAATTGCCAATGCCAAGCACCGCCCCCGACGTCCCCCCGCGCCCTACCGTGCTGCTGACCCGGCCCGAAGCGGATTCGCGCCGCTTTGCCGCCGGGCTGCCGCCCGAGCTGCCGGTGGTGATCTCGCCGATCCTGCGAATCGTGCCGGTCGCGCATGACGCCGCGCGCCTCGCCTCGGCGCCGGGCCTCGTCTTCACCTCGGCCCATGCGGTCGCCACCGCTGGTCCGGGGCAGGGGCGGCTGGCGCTGTGTGTCGGGCCGCGAACGGCGGCGCTGGCGCGGGCGGCGGGTTTCGACGTGCAGGAAGGTGCGACCGGCGAGGCCGGGGGGCTGCTGCCGCTGATCGCCGCCAACCCGGTGCCGCTGATCCATCCGCAAGGCCGGCATCTGGCGCGCGCGCTGCCGGTCGAGGGGATGGTGGTCTATGACCAATGGTCGCAGCCTCTGTCGGATGCGGCGCAGGGTCTGCTGGCTGGCGCGGCGCCGGTGATCCTGCCACTCTTTTCTCCACGCTCGGCCCGGCTTCTGTCCGAAGCGGCGGAAAACGCGCCGAAAGCCCCGATCTGGCTGGCAGCAATCAGCGAATCTGCGCGGGCCAACTGGGGCCATTCGGTCGAGCGGTCGCGGATCGCCGCGCGCCCGGATGCCGACGGGGTAATAAAAGCGATCCTGAGCCTGCTTTCGCCGGAACAATGATGCGGAGAGCGGGTTGAGCCGGGGGCGGCGGCTCTCTAGTATCGGCTGCCAAAGGGTCGCGCCGAGGCGGGGGCCCGCGCCGAACTTCTGACGGGGAAAAGACGTGAAAAATCCGGAGAACAAGACGCCTGCGAAATCCAGCGCGGAATCCAAGGCGAAGGACGCAGCCACTGCCACGACCGGGAAGAAGCCGGCGGCGGACGCTTCGGTGATCGAGAGCAAGGCGGTCGAGGCCGGCACTGCCGCCAAGGCTGCGGCCAGTGGAGGCGAGGTGAAACCCGCCGACTCGGCCCTGCTCGGCGCACAGAAGAAACCCGAGGCGGCTGCGGCCAGGAAGACTGAAGTGAAGCCGACGGTGCTGGTCTCGACCACGCAGGACCGGGTGGCTTCGGCCGAGACCGCGCCGGCGACTCCGCTGGCGAAGCCCGCGACCACGGTGCCCAAGACCGAGCCGGCCAAGGCCGAACCTGTGAAGACCGAGGCCGCGAAGCCCGAACCCGCCAAGAGCGAACCCGCCAGGACTGAACCGGTGAAAACCAGCGGCGCCCCGGCGCCCGTGGTGCAGAAAAACGGCTTCTGGCCGGTGGCCCTTGGCGGCGTCGTGGCCGCAGGGATCGGTGCGGCGGCTGCGCTCTGGGCCTTTCCGAACGGTCTGCAGCCGGCGGCGGCGGTCGATACCGCCGCGCTGAAGCAGGAAATTCTGGGCGAGGCGGCGACGGCAGCCTCGGCCCAGATCGCTGCGCAGGGCGAGGCGGTGGCGCAGCAGGCCGGCGAAGCCGGGGCCGAGGCTGCGCGCCAGATCATTGCGGAGATGCCGGCGGGTGCCGATACCACGCCGGAATTGCAGGCCGCGTTGGAGGCGCAGTCGCAGCAGATCGCCGCGCTGACCGAAAAGCTGACGGCGCTGGAAACCGCCGGGCCCGTCGAAGGTGGCGGTGAGGCCTCGCCGGAGCTGCAGCAGCGGCTGGCCGCGATGCAGGCAGAGCTGGAACAGGCGGCCGCAGCCGCCAAGACCCAGATCGATTCTGCCCTGGCCGAGGCGCAGAAGCTGCAGGAAGCCGCGCAGAACTCGACGATCCGGGCCGAGGCGGTGGCTGCCGTCGCGGCGCTGAAATCGGCGCTGGACGAGGGCAGCTCGACCGATGCCGCCGTCCAGCAATTGCAGGATGCCGGCGTCGCCGCGCCCGAGGCGGTGCAGGCCGAGCCGCCGACCCTGCCGGTGCTGCAGGAGGGCTTTGCACCTGCCGCGCGTGCGGCGCTGAAGGTGGCGCTGCGCGACAGCTCGGCCGAGGCCGATGGCGGCACGCTGATCGGGAATTTCCTGCGGGCGCAGACCGGCGCCCGCTCGGTCGAGCCGCGCGAGGGGGCCGATCCCGATGCGGTGTTGTCGCGCGCCGATGCCGCCGTGCAGGCGGGCGATCTGGCCGCCGCGCTGACTGAGCTTGAGACCCTGCCCGCCGTCGCGCGGGACGAGCCCGAGATGGCCGCATGGCTGGCCGGGGCCGAGGCTCATGTCGCCGCCCGCGCTGCGCTGAACGAACTCGCCGGCCAATCGAACTAAGGGAGAACACGATGCTGCTGTCTCTGCTGAAAATCCTGTTCTTCTTTGCCGTCGTCCTCGCCGTCGCGCTGGGGGCGATGCACCTGTCGGAAACCGGCCAGTCGCTGAGACTGGAATTCAACGGCACCGAATACCTGCTGGGGCCGGTTCAGGTCATCATCGGCCTCTTGGTGCTGATGGTCGCGGCCTGGCTGGCGATGAAGCTGCTGGGTCTTTTCGTGGCCTTCCTGCGCTTCCTCGCCGGGGACGAGACCGCCATCAACCGCTATTTCGCCCGCTCGCGCGAGCGGCGGGGTTACGAGGCCCTGGGCGAGGGGATGCTGGCCGTCGCTGCCGGCGAGGGCAAGCTGGCGCAGGAAAAGGCCGCCAAGGCCGAGAAATACCTGGACAAGCCGCATGTCACCAACCTGCTGGCGGCGCAGGCGGCCGAGGTGGCCGGGGATACCACGCGCGCCGATGCGGTCTATCGCAAACTGCTGGAGGATGACCGCACGCGCTTTGTCGGCGTGCGCGGGCTGATGCGGCAGAAGCTTCTGGCCGGTGACACCGAAACGGCGTTGAAGCTGGCCGAAAAGGCCTATGCGCTGAAGCCGCGCCACAAGGAGGTTCAGGATACGTTGCTGGAACTGCAGACCCAGCGGCATGACTGGAAGGGCGCGCGGGGCGTGCTGAAGGACCAGCGCAAGCAGGGCGATCTGCCGAAGGATGTGCATATCCGCCGCGACGCCGTTCTGGCGCTGCAGGAGGCCAGCGAGGTTCTGGCGCAAGGCAATTCGATCAGCGCCCGCGAGGCGGCGATCTCGGCCAACCGCGCCTCGCCCGACCTGATCCCGGCGGCGGTGCTGGCGGCGCGCAGCTATATGGCCAAGGACGATCCGCGCCACGCGAGCCGGGTTCTGGAAAAGACCTGGTCGGTGCGCCCGCATCCCGACATTGCCGCCGCCTATGCCGAGATCGTGCCGGACGAGACCCCGGTGGCGCGGCAGCGCCGCTTCGAGAACCTGATCCGCAAGAACCCGGACGATCAGGAAAGCCGTCTGTTGCGTGCCGAGCTGGCGCTGGCTGCCGAGGATTTCCCCGGCGCGCGGCGTGCGCTTGGCAATCTGGCCGAGACCCAGCCCACCGTGCGCACGCTGTCGATCATGGCCGCGGTCGAACGTGGCGAGGGTGCCGATGATGCCGTGGTGCGCGGCTGGCTGGCGCGCGCGCTGACCGCCTCGCGCGGGCCGCAATGGTGCTGCGACAAATGCCAGAACGTGATGGTGGACTGGGCCCCGGTCTGCGACAAATGCGGCGGCTTCGACACGCTGAGCTGGCGTGTGCCGGATGAAAAGCTGACCGCCACGACCGGACGACCGGGGGCAGAGATGCTGCCGCTTCTGGTTGGTGCTTCGCCGAAACCGGCGACGGTCGTGGCGGAAGAAGCCGAGATCGTCACCGAGACGCCGAAACCCGCGCCGAAACCCAATGGCGCGGCACCGCGCGCGGCGACCGAGCGCGCGACCCGCGTCGAGGTTGCTGCCGTGGCCCCCGGCATGGTCCCGCGCGAGGTTGATTTCGTGGAGATCGAGCCGTCTTCCACGGATACCTCGCCTGAACCTGCGCGCGAGGTGGTGAAACCGGCCCCCGCCCCGGCGACCGAGAAGGCGCCGTTGAATGGGACGGTGATGACCGATACGGCCAAGCCCGTCCCGGCCGAGCCGGTGCTGGTGCGCCCCGATGTCGAGCCGCCCGAGGACGAGGTTCTGCCGCCTTCCGGCAAGAAGTCCTGATCGCTTTCGGGGGCGCGGCGGAAAATCTGTCGCGCCCCCTTTTCCCGCCGGATGGAACCTGCTATCCGGCGCGGCACCAGAGGCCGCTGTAGCTCAGCTGGTAGAGCACGTCATTCGTAATGATGGGGTCGGGGGTTCGAGTCCCTTCAGCGGCACCACTTATCGCAGCAGAGATGCCGGGCGATAAGTGTCCTTCCCAGACCCGATGTTTCCGCCGCAGGCCGGTTTCCGCGCGTGCGTTTGCTCGTCCCTCACCTCGACTAAGCCGCTCACTCGTGGCCAAAATGCGCCGCCCCGCGCAATCGGTACTTGCAACTCGTGCCGGATTGGCAAGTCTGGTTAAAAAATGTTATCGCAAACATGAGCGAATCGAAGATTGTAGAGAGGGTGCCGATGGTTGTTGAACGAGGGGGCGCGGATTGGTGGCGCGGATCGGTGACCTATCAGATCTATCCCCGGTCCTTCATGGATTCGGACAATAACGGCATTGGCGATCTGGCCGGCATCATCTCGCGGCTGGATTATGTCGCCAGGCTGGGGGTCGATGCGATCTGGCTGTCGCCGGTCTTTCCCTCGCCGATGAAGGACATGGGCTATGACGTGTCGGATTATACCGACATCGATCCGGGCTTCGGCAAGCTGGCCGAGTTCGACACGCTGGTTGAGAAGGCCCACAAGCTCGGGTTGAAGGTCATCATCGACCAGGTGATCTCGCACAGTTCGGACCAGCATCCGTTCTTCACCGAATCGCGCAGTTCGCGCGACAATCCCAAGGCCGACTGGTATGTCTGGGCTGATCCGAACCTTGACGGCACACCGCCGAACAACTGGCAGTCGATCTTCGGCGGCCCGGCCTGGACCTGGGATTCGCGCCGCCGTCAGTACTATTTCCATAACTTCCTGAAGGAACAGCCGGACTGGAACTTCCATAACCCCGAGGTGCAGGACTATATGCTCTCGACTATGCGCTTCTGGCTCGAGCGCGGGGTGGACGGGTTCCGGCTGGACACGGTCAACTTCTATTTCCACGACAAGCTGCTGCGCGACAACCCGGCGAATTACCTGCCCTGGTCGCAGCAGGCGCTGAAGCCTTTCGACATGCAGTTCTGCCTGTTCTCGAAGAACCAGCCCGAGAACCTGGCGTTCCTCGAACGGCTGCGCGCGCTCATGGACGAATTCGACGCCCGCGCCACCGTGGGCGAGGTCGGAGACAGCCATCTGTCGATCGAACTGATGGGGAAATATACCAGCGGCAAGAAGCTGCACATGGCCTATTCCTTCGAGATGCTGGGGCCGAATTTCAGCGCCGAGCATTTCCGCAGCCGGATCGAAGGCTTCTTCAAGGGCGCGCCCGAGGGCTGGCCCTGCTGGGCCTTCTCGAATCATGACGTGCCGCGCCATGTCGGGCGCTGGTTGCCCCATGCGGCAGACCAGGATGCGCTGGCCAAGCAGGCGGCGGCCATGCTGCTGAGCTTCGAAGGTTCGGTCTGTCTCTATCAGGGCGAGGAACTGGGGCTGGTCGATACGCAGCTGGAGTTCGAGGAACTGACCGACCCGGACGGCATCGCCTTCTGGCCGGAATACAAGGGCCGCGATGGTTGCCGGACCCCGATGGTCTGGGATGCGAGGGCCGCGAATGGCGGGTTTTCCAAGGCCAACAAGACCTGGCTGCCGGTCAAGGCGCCGCAGCAGGCGCGGGCGGTCTCGACCCAGGAGGGCAAGCCGAACAGCGTTCTTGCCTTCTACCGCGAGATGCTGGCGCTGCGCCGGGCCGAGCCGGATCTGCGGCTTGGCGACATCCGCTTCCTCGACCTGCCCGAGCCGGTTCTGGGCTACGAGCGGGGCGAGGCGGTGATTTGCCTCTTTAACCTTTCGGCCGAGCCGGTCACCATCGATCTGGCACAACCCGTGCAAGAGTTGTTGACGCAGGGGGCCGAGATTGCCGAGGGTCAGGTGACGCTGGCCGCCAACGGCTTTGTCATCGGCCGGAAACGGAACGGGTAGGGCAGACTGCCGGGCCGGCAGACAGCAACCACAGGACGGAGTGCGCGAGACATGACAACGGCTGATCTTCCTCCGCATCTTTCCGGGCAGCATGTGTCGCGGCTGCTCGAGGCGCGGCATGATGCGCCCTTCGACGTGCTGGGCCTGCACAAGCAGGGCCGCAAGGCCTGGATCGTGGCACTGGTCCCCGATGCGGTCTCGTTGGTGGCCGAGGTCGGCAAGAAGACGGTCGAGCTGCCCCGGATCGAGGGCGCGCTGTTCGGCGGGCCGGTGCCGGTGTCGAAAACCCCGCATCGCCTGCGCGCCCAGTTCGAGGATGGCCGCGACTGGGTTTTTGACGATCCCTATCGCTTTGGCCCGGTTCTGGGCGATGTCGATCAGTATCTGATGGGCGAGGGCACGCACCGCCGGCTGTGGGATGCGCTTGGCGCCCATGTCCGCGCGCATGAGGGTGTCGATGGCACGCATTTCGCGGTCTGGGCACCCAATGCGGCGCGGGTTTCGGTGATCGGGGATTTCAACCAGTGGGACGGTCGCCGCCACCCGATGCGCCGCGTCGGTGTGACGGGCGTGTGGGAGCTGTTCATCCCCGGCATCGGTGATGGCGCGCTCTACAAATACGAGATCGCGCCGCAGCATGGTGGCTTGCTGGAAAAGGCCGATCCGGTGGGCTTTGGCGCGCAGCATCCGCCGCAAACGGCGTCGGTCGTGCGCGACATCTCGGGCTATGGCTGGGACGATGGCGACTGGATGGAAAGCCGGGCCGAGAAAAGCCGGCGCGACCAGCCGATCTCGATCTACGAGGTTCATCTGGGCAGCTGGCGCCGGGCCGAGGGCAACCGGCCGCTGAGCTACAAGGAGCTCGCGACCGAGCTGGTCGATTACGCCACCTTTATGGGCTTCACCCATCTGGAATTCCTGCCGATCAGCGAGTTTCCCTTTGACGGCTCATGGGGCTATCAGCCGGTGGGCATGTATGCGCCGACCATTCGTTTCGGCCCGCCGCATGAATTCCGCGATCTGGTCGAAGCTGCGCACAAGGCCGGTCTGGGGATCATCCTCGACTGGGTGCCCGGCCATTTCCCCTCGGATACACATGGTCTGGCGCAGTTCGATGGCAGCCATCTCTATGAACATGCCGACCCGCGCGAGGGCTTCCACCAGGACTGGAACACCCTGATCTACAATTACGGCCGAACCGAGGTTCGCAACTATCTGGTGGCCAACGCGCTCTACTGGCTCGAGGAATACCATGTCGACGGGCTGCGCGTGGATGCGGTGGCCTCGATGCTCTACCGTGACTATTCGCGGCGTCAGGGCGAATGGGTGCCGAACCGCGATGGCGGGCGCGAGAATTACGAGGCGATCGATTTCCTCAAGGACATGAACGTGCAGGCCTATGGCCGGGTCGAGGGCATCGTCACCGTGGCCGAGGAATCGACGGCTTTCCCCGGCGTCTCGACCCCGGTCGATGCGGGGGGGCTTGGCTTCGGGTTCAAGTGGAACATGGGGTGGATGAACGACACCCTGCGCTACATCGAGAAGGACCCGGTCTATCGCTCTTACGATCATCACCTGATGACCTTCCCGATCGACTATTCCTTCAGCGAGAATTTCATCCTGCCGATCAGCCATGACGAGGTGGTTCACGGCAAGGGCAGCATGATTGCCAAGATGCCCGGGAACGAGTGGGAGAAGTTCGCCAACCTGCGCGCCTATTACGGTTTCATGTGGGGCCACCCGGGCAAGAAGCTGCTCTTCATGGGCTGCGAGTTCGGCCAGTGGGAAGAGTGGAACCACAATGTCTCGCTGGACTGGGACGCGCTGCATGGCGCGCATCAGCAGGGCGTGCAGGCGCTGGTGCGCGACCTGAACCATCTTTATCGCGACACCCCCGCGCTTTACCGGCAGGATTGCGACCCCGCGGGCTTCCGCTGGATCGCCAACAACCCGCAGCAATCGACCATGGTCTTTACCCGCACGGGGGCCGAGGGCGATGCGCCGGTGGTGGTGATCTGCAACTTCACCCCGGTCGAGCGCGGGCATTTCCGCCTTGGCGTGCCCGAGGCGGGGCATTGGGTCGAGGTGATGAATACCGATGCCGAGGCCTATGGCGGCGGCAACCGGGTGAATGCTGCGGGCGCTGACAGCAGCCCGCAGGAATGGGACGGGCTGGGGAACTCGATTGAGATCCGCCTGCCGCCGCTTGCGACCGTGATGTTACGCTTGGAACAATCGACGCGGTGATCGCCGCGACAGTGGGAGGACTGTAAAGATGACGGATGATAGACGACTTGCACAGCGGTCGATGGCCTTCGTTCTGGCCGGTGGGCGCGGTTCGCGGCTGAAGGAACTGACCGACCGCCGGGTGAAGCCCGCGGTCTATTTCGGCGGCAAGACCCGGATCATCGATTTCGCCCTGTCGAACGCGATGAACTCCGGCATCCGCAAGATGGCGGTCGCCACGCAATACAAGGCCCATAGCCTGATCCGCCATTGCCAGCGTGGCTGGAACTTCTTCCGGGCCGAGCGGAACGAGTTTCTGGATGTGCTGCCGGCGTCGCAGCGCATGGGCGAGGACATGTGGTATCGCGGCACCGCCGATGCGGTGACCCAGAACATCGACATCGTCGACAGCTATGGCATCGACTACATCGTCATCCTCGCCGGTGATCACATCTACAAGATGGATTACGAGATGATGATCCGCCAGCATGTGCAGGAGGGCGCGGATGTCACCATCGGCTGCCTGACCGTGCCGCGGGAAGAGGCCACGGCCTTTGGCGTCATGGCCACCGATGCCAGCGGCCGCATCACCTCGTTCCTGGAAAAGCCCGCCGATCCGCCCGGCACGCCCGAGGATCCGAGCAAGGCGCTGGCCTCGATGGGCATCTATGTCTTCAACTGGGCCTTCCTGCGCGACCTTCTGCTGAAGGATGCCGAGGACACGAATTCCAGCCATGATTTCGGCAATGACCTGATCCCGGACATCGTGGCGAACGGCAAGGCCATCGCCCATCGCTTTGACGACAGCTGCGTCAAGACCGAGGGCAAGCCCAGCTATTGGCGCGATGTGGGCACCATCGATGCCTTCTGGGAGGCGAATATCGACCTGACCAATTTCGACCCCGACCTGAACCTCTGGGACCGCGACTGGCCGATCTGGACCTATTCGGAAAGCCAGCCCCCGGCCAAGTTCATCCATGACGAGAAGGACCGCCGTGGCGTGGCGATCTCGTCGATGGTTTCGGGCGGCTGCATCATCTCGGGGACCGAGGTGCGGAACTCGCTGCTGTTCACGCAGGTCCACACCAATTCCTACGCGGTGCTGGATCATGCGGTGGTGCTGCCGCATGTGGTGGTGAACCGCTCGGCCCGGCTGACGAAATGCGTCATCGACCGCGGCGTGCAGATCCCGGCAGGTCTGGTGGTGGGCGAGGACCCGGTCGAGGATGCGAAATTCTTCCGCGTCACCGACAAGGGCACGACCCTCATCACCAAGGAGATGGTGGCGAAATGGGAGGCCGCGCGGTGACGCAGGTACTGTCGGTCGCATCCGAGGTTGCACCGATCATCAAGACGGGCGGGCTGGCCGACGTGGCCGGCGCGCTGCCTGCGGCGCTCGAACCCTTTGGCGTCCGGCTGAGGACGCTGATGCCCGGCTATCCGCAGGTGATGCGGATGCTGGGCGAGAACGAGATCGTCGCGCGCTTTCCCGATTGCTTCGGTGGGCCAGCCGTTTTGCTGGCCGCCGAGGTGGCCGGTCTGGACCTCCTGGTTCTGAGCGCGCCGCATCTCTATGACCGCAGCGGCGGGCCCTATCTCAGCCCGGCGGGCAGCGACTGGCCCGACAATCCCGAACGCTTTGCGGCGCTGAGCTGGGTGGCCTCCGAGATCGCCAATGGCGCCATCGGTGACTGGCAACCCGCGATCGTCCATTGCCATGACTGGCAGGCGGGTCTGGCGCCCTATTACATCGCCCGCTCGCCGGCTGCCGGTCGGGTGCGCACGCTCATCACCATTCACAACATCGCCTTTCAGGGCCTCGCCCCAGCATGGAAGATGCAGGGGCTTCGGATCGCGCCGGTCGATTTCACCTCGGACGGGTTGGAATACTGGGGCCAGATCTCGGCGCTGAAGGCCGGTCTGGTCTTCGCCGACTGGCTGACCACGGTTTCGCCCACCTATGCGGCAGAACTGATGACCGCGGAATTCGGCATGGGGCTGGAAGGCGTCATGCGCGCCCGCAAGGACAGCTTCTCGGGCATCCTGAACGGCATCGACGAAGAGACCTGGTCGCCCGCCACCGATGCGGCGATCACCCCCTACAAGACCGCCAAGGGCAAGGCCGCGAACAAGGCGGCGTTGCAGCACGAGTTCGGACTGGCCGAAGCCTGTGGGCCGCTTTGCGTCGTGGTGTCGCGGCTGAGCGATCAGAAGGGGCTGGACCTGCTGCTGCAGGCGCTGCCGGCGCTGCTCGCCAAGGGCGGGCAATTGGCCCTGCTCGGTTCCGGCGACAAGGGGCTGGAGGCGGCGTTTCAGGCGGCTGCGGGGCCGAATGTCGGCATCCGCATCGGCTATGACGAGGCGCTGTCGCACCGGATGATGGCCGGGGGTGACGCTATTCTGGTCCCCTCGCGCTTCGAACCCTGCGGCCTGACGCAGCTTTACGGGCTGCGCTATGGCACGCTGCCGCTGGTGGCGCTGACCGGCGGACTGGCCGATACCGTCATCCCCGCCACGCCCGCCACCATGGCGCGCGAGGTGGCAACCGGCATCCAGTTCTTCCCGGTCACCGCCGCCTCTCTGGCCCATGCGCTCGAGCGGCTTTGTGATCTCTATGCCGACCCCGAGCGCTGGACGAAGATGCAGCGCAATGCCATGAGCCAGCCGGTGGGCTGGGACCAATCCGCTGCCCGCTATGCCGAACTCTATGAAAGGCTCCTGGGCAAGTGATGTTAAGCCGGATCAACCTCTCTGCCGGGCGCCCCTATCCTCTGGGTGCCACCTTCGACGGCGAGGGCGTCAATTTCGCCGTTTTCTCGCAGCATGCCACCAAGGTGTCGCTGTGCCTGTTCAGCGCAGAGGGCGAAGAGACCGTCATCCTCGACCTGCTCGAGCGGGACGGTCATGTCTGGCACGGCTATATCTCGGGGATGCAGCCCGGCCAGCAATATGGCTATCGCGTCCACGGCCCCTATGATCCGCAGAACGGCCATCGCTTCAACCCGCACAAGCTTCTGATCGATCCCTATGCCAAGAAGCTGACCGGTGCGCCGGTCTGGGACGATGCCCTTTACGGCTATACCATCGGTAGTGCCGACCGTGACCTCAGCTTTGACCGCCGCGACAGCGCGCCCTTCATGCCGCGCAGCGTGGTGGTGGACCCCGCCTTCACCTGGGGCGAGGCCGGCGGCGCGCTTGGCCATCCCTGGTCAGAGACGGTGATCTATGAGGCGCATGTGAAGGGCCTCACGGCCGAGCGCCGGGACATCCTGCATCCGGGCAAGTTCCTCGGCATGGCCTCGGACCCGATCCTCGAGCACCTGGACAAGCTCGGGATCACCGCCATCGAGCTGCTGCCGGTGCAGGCCTTCGTCGATGACCGCTTTCTGGTCGAGCGCGGGCTGAAGAATTACTGGGGCTACATGAGCTATGGCTTCTTCGCGCCCGATCCGCGCTATCTCTCGGGCGGCGATATCGCCGAGTTCCAGCAGATGGTTGCGCGGTTCCACTCGGCCGGGATCGAGGTCATCCTGGACGTGGTCTACAACCACACCGCCGAGGGCGACCAGATGGGGCCGACGCTGTGCCTCAAGGGCTTTGACAATGCCAGCTATTACCGGCTGGCCGGGGATCGGCGATACTATCAGGACGATACCGGCTGCGGCAATTCGCTGAACCTCGATCATCCCTTTACCCTGCGGCTGGTGATGGATTCGCTGCGCTACTGGGTGCAGGTGATGCGGGTGGACGGGTTCCGTTTCGACCTCGCCTCGACGCTGGCGCGCACCAGCGGCAGTTTTACCCGTGATGCGCCCTTCCTGCGCGCGGTCCGGCAGGACCCGGTCCTGAACAAGGTCAAGCTGATCGCCGAGCCCTGGGATGTTGGACCCGGCGGCTATCAGCTGGGCGCCTATCCCGCGCCCTTCTCGGAATGGAACGACCGCTACCGCGATCAGGTCCGCCGCTTCTGGAAGGGCGATGCGGGCATGGTGCCGAAACTCTCCAGCCGCGCGGCGGGTTCGTCGGTGCGCTTTGACCATGACGGGCGGCGCGCGACCTCCTCGATCAATTTCCTGACCTCGCATGACGGGTTCACGCTGATGGATACCGTCAGCTACAACTCCAAGCACAACGAGGCCAATGGCGAGGAAAACCGCGACGGCCACGACCATAATTTCTCGGATAATTGCGGCATCGAGGGGGCGACGGATGACGCCCAGATCCTCGCCCGCCGCGCCCGCCGCCGCCGCAACATGATGGCCACCCTGATGCTGAGCCAGGGCACGCCGATGATCCTGGCCGGGGACGAGCTGGGCAATTCGCAGGGCGGCAACAACAACGCCTATTGCCAGGACAACCCGCTTGGCTGGGTGAACTGGGCCGATGTGGACGAGGATTTCCTGCAATTCTGCCAGAAGATCATCGCCTTCCGCAAAGCCAACCCGATCCTGCGCCAGAGCCGCTTCCTGCACTCGCTGCCGCGCACCGTCGATGGCAAGCCCGATCTCTACTGGCGCCGTGCCGACGGCCAGCCGATGACGGTGGATGACTGGGCAAATCCAGCGCTGCACCTGCTGGGGATGGAGGTCCGCATGGCGCGGGGGACGCCGCCCTATGAGCCGCGTCTCGGCGCGATCTATGTCGTCTTCAATGCCGGCGCGGCGCAGCGCGTGACCCTGCCCGAGGCCCCTGACGGCCAGTTCTGGCGGCGCTGCTTTGACACTGCCGAAGAGGGCATCCTCGCCCCGGCGACGCTGAGAAACGACATCAAGGAAAACTCGGTCGCGGTCTTTGACCTGATCGACAAGACCAGATCCAGGGCCCGAGCAGCGGCCAGAACGGCGAAGGGAGAGCACGCATGACCCCGACTATCGTCCCCACCACGCCCATCGAGGGCCAGAAGCCCGGCACCAGTGGCTTGCGCAAGAAGACCCGCGTCTTCATGCAGCCGCATTACCTGGAAAACTATGTCCAGGCGATCTTCGACGGCATCGGCGGGGTCGAGGGCAAGACCCTCGTCGTCGGCGGTGACGGCCGTTATTTCAACGACCGTGCCATCCAGGTGATCCTGCGCATGGCCGCCGCCAATGGCGCGGCTGCCTGCATCGTCGGAGAGGCGGGGATTCTCTCCACGCCAGCCGCCTCGCACCTGATCCGCCTGCGCGGCACCGATGGCGGGCTGATCCTCTCGGCGAGCCACAATCCGGGCGGGCCGGACGAGGATTTCGGGCTTAAATACAACGGCCCCAATGGCGGCCCAGCGACCGAGGGCGTGACCGACCGCATCTTCGAGCGGACGAAGGTCATCGACAGCTATCGCATCGCCGAGGCGCAGGACGTGGATCTGAACCGCATCGGCGAGACCAGCCTTGCCGGGATGCGGGTCGAGATCGTCGATCCGGTCAGCGACTATGCGGCGCTGATGGAGAGCCTGTTCGATTTCGACGCCATCCGCGCGCTGTTCGCCGGCGGCTTCCGGATGCGTTTCGACGCCATGCATGCCGTGACCGGCCCCTATGCGACCGAGATCCTCGAGAACCGCCTCGGCGCGGCCAAGGGCACGGTGGTCAACGGGACGCCAAAACCCGATTTCGGCGGCGGCCATCCCGACCCGAACCCGATCTGGGCCAAGGACCTGATGGATCACATGTATGCCGCCGATGGCCCGGATTTCGGCGCGGCCTCGGATGGCGATGGCGACCGCAACATGATCGTCGGCAAGGGCTGCTATGTCAGCCCCTCGGACAGCCTCGCGGTGCTGGCCGACCTAGCGCACTTGGCACCGGGCTACAAGGACGGGCTGGCCGGCATCGCGCGTTCGATGCCCACCTCCTGCGCGGTGGACCGGGTGGCGGCGGCCAAGGGCATTTCCTGCTTCGAGACGCCGACCGGCTGGAAGTTCTTCGGCAATCTCCTGGATGCCGGGCAGGCCACCATCTGCGGCGAAGAAAGCGCCGGCACCGGCTCGAACCATGTGCGCGAGAAGGACGGGCTCTGGGCGGTGCTTCTGTGGCTGAACATCCTTGCCGCGACCGACAAGCAGGTCGCCGCGCTGATGGAGGATCACTGGTCGCGCTATGGCCGCAACTACTATTCGCGCCATGATTACGAGGCGGTGGACAGCGCCGCCGCGAACGGGCTGATGGCCGATCTGCGCGCGCGCTTTGCCACTTTGCCGGGTCAGGAGTTCGGCCCGCTGACCGTCGCCACCGCGGACGAGTTCGCCTATGACGACCCGGTGGATGGCTCGCGCTCGACCGGGCAGGGTATCCGCATCGGCTTCACCTCGGGCGGCCGCGCCGTGTTCCGCCTCTCGGGCACCGGCACCGAGGGCGCGACGCTGAGGGTCTATCTCGAGCAACTGGAAACTGATCCCGCTGCCCTGGGGCGGGACGCGCAGGAGGCGCTGGCCCCCGTCATCGCCGCCGCCGATGCGATCGCGGGCATCCGCGAACGGACCGGGCGCGATGGGCCGGACGTGATCACCTGAGGCCGACACGCAGTAACACCACAGCCTGACCATCTGCGGCGCCCGTCACGGGCGCCGTTTTCCTGCTGCAGCGAACATCGCAAAGGTCGCGCGCCCTTCTGGTCCGGCGTCGATCTTCGATTTTCAGATGAAGTGAAATGGTAGCGGAGGAGGGATTTGAACCCCCGACACAAGGATTATGATTCCTCTGCTCTAACCAGCTGAGCTACTCCGCCACGGGTGCGGGGGATTTAGGACGGGCGTCGGGCGGGGTCAAGCGGTTTTCGTGTACTTTTTGCACCGGTCGCAAGAAGTTCCGTTGCCGGACCGAAGGTGGCGCTCAGCGCGGGGGATTGGCGCGGTTGCGGGCCAGTTTCAGCTCGATATACTCGCGCAGCTCCTCGATCTCGGACCGGCTTTCGCGCAGCCCGTCCATGGCGGCACGCAGTTCCGCCTCGGTTCCGGCAAGGGTCGAGCGCAGCTCGGCCTCGCGCTCCTCCAGTCGGGCGATGGCCGCGTCGCGCTGTTCCTCGGCCTCGTGCAGCTGCTGGGCCATCTTGTCCAGCTCGCCCATGTCGGCGCGGGTGGGGCGGGTCAGGCGGTGGATCAGCCAGCTGGCGAACCAGCCCAGCACGAAGGCGGTGAACAGGATGATCGCGGTGACGGTTATGAATTCGGTGCGGTTCATCGGTGTTCCGGGGCCTTACTGCGGAGGGTTCGCCGCGTCCTCGGGCCGGGGTTCCGGGCGGGGCGTGTTATCGTCAGGTGTCTGCACCGGCAGCCTAGCGTTTTCCTCGTCGGCGTCCAGCCCGGCCGGCGGGCCGAGCACCAGCGGATGCGACAGGTTCTCGGCGGCGCCAACGGTGGCCGGGGTCTGGACCTGCGGACCTGCAGGTCTTGAAACTTCCTGTGTCCCGGTCGTGGGGTGCGGCTCGGGCAATCGCGGTCCGATTGCCTCGACGGCCTGGTCCTCCGAGGCCGCAGTCTCGGTTTCCGCGCCGGGTTCGGCTTCGGCGTCGGTCGCCGCGGGGGCCGACAAGGTCGCGGGTGCCTCGGTCACGCCCGACACAACCACCGGCTCGGGCAGGGGTTCGCGGCGCACGGGCACGTCCGACAGCAGGCGGAACTCGATGCGGCGATTGGCCTCACGGCCCTCCTCCGTCTCGTTGCTGGCGACCGGCTGGCTTTCGCCATAGCCACGCGCGGTCAGGTTGCCGGTGTCCATCCCGTCGGCCTGCATCGCGGTCAGCACGGCTTGGGCACGGGCGCGCGACAGGTCGGCGTTGAAGCCTTCCGAGCCCTGCGAATCGGTATGCCCGCCCAGTTCGACCTGGAAATCGGCGCAATCGGTCATGATCTCGGCCAGGTGGGCCAGCGTTTCGGCCGGATCTCCGGCGATGATCGACTTGTTCGGCTCGAAGCCGATGGCCGATTCCGACATGACCGTGTTCAGCCCGGCCACGCATTCCTCGCCCGTGGGCAGACCCAGAAGCGGGTCCAGCCGCTCGTCATAGCGCACCGCCAATTCATAGGCCGCGCCCGCGCCAAGCCGCTGCGACAGGGTCGCCGCCGCCTTGCCCGAGGCATGCTGGTCGCCCGAGGTGCCGGTGATGCGGACGAGATCCGGCGTCACCGTGACGGATCCGTTCTTCAGCGAGGCCATGGCCTCCAGCGCCGCGATCACCCGCACGGTCCAGCCGCCCGGCACGGCGTCATCGGTGCGCAGCGTGCTTTCCACATCCTTGAAGCGGGCGCTGGCAAAGCTGTCCACCGCCTCGCGCATCCGTTCGTCGGTGATGCGCCCGCGCATGTAGAGGGTCTGTTCGGGCGAGACGCTGGCCAGAAACTCGGCCGGGCCGGCGTCGGCCTCGACCGGCTGTTCGCGCTCGGCCTGAAGCGAGAAGACAGCGGGCAGCGCCTGTTCCAGCCGGCCGGCGGCATCGTCGAATTTCTCCCGGTCCACCGTTGCCGGCGCAAACAGGGACACGTCGGCATCCGACAGGGCGACGGAGCCTTGGCCGATCTCGGCCACGGCGGCGATGGCTTGCGTGGCGGCATCGGCCCATTGCGGCGAAGGCGTGCCAAGGCCGATGGTGCAGCCGGCAGCTCCGGTCACGCCGGCCTTGTGGGCGGCATCCAGAATGCGGTTGCGGGCGGCATCGTCATCGGCGGCGCAGGCATCCAGCCGCGCGCCCTCGTCGTCGATGACGAAGCGCAGGGTAAAGGGGGCGATGACCGGGCGGGGGGCCGAGATCTCGCTGACCAGCACCACCTCTTCGGGCTTGGCGCGGCGCAGGTCGGTTTCCAGACGGGCCTTTTCCGCCGGGCTGTCGGTGATGGCGCTGACCCGGACCAGACCGGGGGCGACCGAGATTTTGGCCCTTCGGGCCAGTTGCGCCGCGTCGAGGCCGAAATCCAGCGCCAACTCCCAGCCCTCGGGCACGGGGAACTCGGCGGCCTCCAGCAGATCGGTGACCTGCGGCGCCGCGGTCTCGCTTTGCAGCAGGCGCACCACGGCCAGCCGGTCTGTCTCGGCCGGGACCAGACCGATCAGCGAGATGCCCTCGTCATTGCGCAACAGTTCGACCGAGAATTTCGGGGCCTCGATGGCTTCGGCCTGCGCCACCTGCATCTGATCGACAATGCGGCTGGGATCGACGACCGAGGCCACTTGCGTCATGGCGCGGAATCGCTGCACCTCGCTTGGCGCGGTGCCTTCCAGCTGCACCTGCAGCCCGTTCGTGGTCACATTGGCCCAGGCATAGCCGCCGGTCTGCAGCGCGAGGCTGACATCCTGCAGCGAGCGTTGTTCGATGAAATGGGCGGTGGCGGTGGCCGCCATCCAGCACAGCCCACCCGCCCCGGCAAGAACCACGATGGTGGTAAGGGCGGTCGAGGGTCGGTGCCGGGCATCGGTCATGTGCAAGCCTTCAAGCTGCTGCAGGGATTGCCTGATGTAGCCACGCGGCACACATTTCGCAATCAGACGAGCCCCGCCACGGCAAGAAACAGCGCAAGGATCAGCCCCGCATCGCGGTTCGATCTGAACAGCCGGGTGCAGCCGGAATTGTCTTTCGGATCAAAGCGCGACCATTGCCACAGCAGATGCGCGGCAAATCCGGCCAGTCCGATCAGCCCGATCACCAGCCCATCACCCGTCAGCACGATCGCGAGAGCCAGCAGCACCACCGCCAGCCCGGCGAAACCCAGAAGGATCGTCGGGCTGTTGTCGCCGAACAGCAGCGCCGTGGATTTGACCCCGATCAGTGCGTCATCCTCGGCATCCTGATGGGCATAGATGGTGTCATAATAGATGGTCCAGGCAATGCCGCCCAGCCAGGCCACCACCGGCGCGGCATCGACCCGGCCGGTATGGGCGGCATAGGCGAGGATCACGCCCCAGTTGAAGGCGAAGCCCAGAAACAGCTGCGGCCACCATGTAAACCGTTTTGCAAAGGGATAGATCGCCACCAGCGCCAGCGAGGCCACGCCCAGCAGGATCGCCGTGCGGCCAAGGGTCAGCAGGATCACGAAGCCCACCAGCGCCTGCAGCACCATCCAGACATGCGCGCCCTTCAAAGTCACCTGGCCCGAGGGGATGGGGCGCGACCGGGTGCGTGCGACGCTGCCATCGATGTCGCGGTCGGTGATGTCGTTCCAGGTGCAGCCCGCGCCGCGCATGACGAAAGCGCCCAAGGCGCAGGCGATGGCAATCCACAGGTCGAACCAGCGCGGCCCGGTGGCCATCATCCCTAGCCCGATGCCCCACCAGCAGGGCAGCAGCAGCAGCCAGGTTCCGATGGGCCGGTCGGCGCGCGACAGCCGCAGCCAGGGCCGCCAGCCCGGCGGGGCATAGCGGTCGACCCAATTGCCCGCAGGGGCATCGGCCACCGTTTGTGCGACCGTGGTCGGGGCTGGCGTTTCCGTCTGGCTTTGCATAGCGTCGGCCCGTCATGGCGAAGGTTCGACTGTTCATAGATCACCCGCTGGCTGCGGGACAAGCCGTCCCGCTGGAGGCGGATCAGGCCCATTACCTTTCCGGGGTGATGCGGCTTGGCGCGGGCGACGAGATTCTGGTCTTCAATGGCCGCGACGGGGAATGGCGCTGCCGCATCGTCGATATCCGCAAGCGCGGCGGCATTCTCGAGGCCGCAGAGCAGACGGCGCCGCAGCGCGATCCGCCCGATCTCTGGCTGATCTTCGCCCCGATCAAGAAGGCGCGGACCGATTTCATCGTCGAGAAGGCGGCCGAGATGGGCGCCGCGCGCATCCTGCCGGTGCAGACCGATTTCACCAATTCCGAACGCATTCGTCAGGACCGGCTGCAGGCCCATGCGGTCGAGGCGGCCGAGCAATGCGGCGGCACCTTCGTTCCGCCGGTCGGGGATCTGCTGTCGCTCGCGAAGGTGCTGGAGGGCTGGGATCCCTCGCGCAGCCTGCTCTGGGCGGACGAGGCGGCGGCGGGCGAGGCTGCGCCGCTCTCGGACCTGCCCGGCGGGCCCTGGGCGATCCTGATCGGGCCGGAGGGCGGCTTTTCCGATGCCGAGCGGCAGCGACTGAGGGCCTTGCCCTTCGTCCACCGCATCAGCCTTGGCCCGCGCATCCTGCGGGCGGATACGGCGGCTGTGGCGGCGCTGACCCTGTGGCAGGCGGCATTGGGCGACTGGCAGCGACAGGATTCGTGACCCAGCGTCACTTCGGACCTCCTGCTATGCGTTAGCGATAATGCTGCATTGCAGAAATTGTAAATCATTCAATATCAGTAATTTACGAGGCGTCTGTGAGCTCCGATGTGATCGGCGCCTGTCTGGAATTGTGCAGGTGCAGCATCTATCTTTGATCCTGTGAGACGACCCGGATGGTCCGGGTGGAACACGAGAAGGACCAAAGACATGACCGCCATGGTTTCCCATTACGCCGAAGCAGTGACCGAAAGCCCCGTTGCCGGCCTGATCGCCCGCTTCAACGCCTGGAACGCCCGCCGCGTGACCCGCAACGAGCTGAACAGCCTGTCCGAGCGCCTGCTGGAAGATATCGGCCTTGTCCGTGCCGACATCGACGGCATCGTGAGCAAGATCTGAGATGCGACCGCAACCGCAAGCGTCTCAACCAGACCGAACCCCCATCGACCGTTAAGGCGATGGGGGTTTTTCTTTGCCCTGTTCGACCGACGCGCCAATCGCGGCGCAGATAAAGCCGAAACTCTCGGCCGCGCGCCGGCTTATATGCCGCGCCCTCAGATAGCCATGCACCAGCTGCGGCTCGTTGCGCAGCACGGCGCTGCCCCCCGCAGCCACCAGCCTCTCTGAATAGACCAGACCGTCATCCCGCACCGGGTCCAGATCGGCGGTCACGATCACCGCCGGCGGCAGTCCGGTAAAATCCCTTGCAACCAGCGGTGACAGGTCCGCGCGCGTGCGGATCAGCGACAGATCGCCGCCGGTGATGAGGTCGGCAAACATCTGGCAATCTGCCGTGGTCAGCATCGGCGCGTCGCGGTTCTCGACATAAGACGCCAACGGCTCGTCGCCCCCGAGCCAGGGATAGATCAGCACCTGCGCCAGTGGCATCGCCCCGTCCTGATCCCGCTGCCGGATGCACAGTCCCGCCGCCAGATTGGCCCCGGCACTGTCGCCCGCGATCACCCCCGGTCGGCCGTCGGTCGTCAGCGCCCGCCAGACCGCCTGCGTGTCATCCTGTTGTGCCGGATAGAGATGTTCAGGCGCCAGCCGGTAATCGGCAGAAAACACCTCGGCCCCGGTCGAGGCCGCAATCTCGGCGCAGACATCGTCATGGCTGTCGAGACCGCCCAGAACGAAACCGCCGCCATGCAGGTAAAGGGCGAAGGGCCGGTCCGCCGCGCCATGCCCCGGATCGTAGTGCCGCACCGGCACGCCGGCGATCACGCGATCCTCGACGGTCAGACCCTCGGGCCGGGGCGCACGGAAGACCTTGCACATCGCATCGTAATAGGCGCGGCTCTCAGCCACCCCGGCGCTCGATGCCTCGGGCGGATAGGCGGCGTCGGTCCGGGCGATGAAGTCCAGAACCTCGGGATCGGTCAGCGGCGTCATTCGCCGCCTGCCTCCATCCGCCGATGGGCGATCACATCCTCGAGCCAGCCGAGCCGCATCTCGGGCACCGAACTCAGCAGAAGATCGGTGTAATCGTCGAAGGGCGGCGACAGGACATCGCTTTTGGGTCCATAGCGCACCACCTTGCCCCGATGCATGACGGCGATGGAATCGGCGATGGCGCGGACCGTGGCGAGGTCATGGGTGATGAAGAGATAAGCGACCCCGGCCTCTTTCTGCAGGTTCAGCAGCAGCTTCAGGATGCCGTCGGCGACCAGCGGATCCAGCGCGCTGGTCACCTCGTCGCAGATGATGACCTTGGGATCGGCGGCCAGCGCCCGTGCAATGCAGACCCGCTGCTTCTGCCCGCCCGACAGTTCTGCCGGATAGCGGTCAAGGAACTTGGCCCCCATCTCGATCTGGTCGAGCAGCGCCACGACGCGCTTCCTCCGCTCGCCCCCCTTCAGGCCGAAATAGAATTCCAGCGGCCGGCCGATGATCGTCTCGACCGTCTGGCGCGGGTTCATCGCCACATCGGCCATCTGATAGATCATCTGCAACTGCCGCAGATCCTCGCGCGGACGGGATCGCTGGTCGGGCGTCAGGTCATGGCCGTCGAACGTCACCCGGCCCTTGTAGGGCGGCAGAAGCCCGGTGATGACCCGCGCCAGCGTCGATTTGCCCGAGCCGCTTTCGCCGACGATGGCCAGCGTCTGGCCGGGCGACAGGTCGACATTGATCCCCGACAGCACGTCGCGGTCCATGCCGCGATATTGCGCGCTGACCCCCTGTACCGACAGGACCGGCGGCGGGGCGGGCGGCTGTTCCTGATGTTCGATCTCGCGGACCGAGACCAGTGCCTTGGTGTAATCCTCGCGCGGGGCGTTGATGATCTGGTCGGTGGTGCCGTATTCGACCGTGTTCCCGTGGCGCAGCACCATGATGTCATCGGCGATCTGCGCCACGACAGCGAGGTCATGGGTGATATAGATCGCCGCCACCCCGGTCAGCGCGATCACGTCCTTGATTGCCTTCAAGACGTCGATCTGGGTGGTCACATCGAGGGCCGTGGTCGGCTCGTCGAAGATGACCAGATCGGGCTGGGGACACAAGGCCAGTGCCGTCATGCAGCGCTGCAACTGCCCGCCCGAGACCTGATGCGGATAGCGCTGGCCGATATTGTCGGGATCGGGCAGGCCCAGCTTGCGAAACAGATCGACTGCGCGGGCCTCGGCCTCGCGGCGGCTGAATTTGCCATGCAGCACGGCGGCCTCGGTCACCTGCGCCAGGATGCGCTTGGCCGGGTTGAACGAGGCGGCGGCGGATTGCGAGACATAGGTGACCTCGGCCCCGCGCAGCTTTCTCAACCCGCCTTCGCGCAGCTTCAGGATATCGCGGCCATTGACGAAGACCTCGCCCCCGGTGATCCGCACTCCGCCGCGGCCATAGGCCATGGCCGAGAGGCCGATGGTCGATTTGCCCGCACCGGATTCGCCGATCAGTCCCAGCACCTTGCCACGGGCGAGGTCGAAATCGACGCCCTTGACGATCTCGACATCCTGCGACGGCTCGCCCGGCGGATGGATGGTCGCGCCGATCTTCAGCCCGCGGACACGGACAAGCGGGTCACTCATCCCCGGCCCCCTTTCAGGCTGGTGGTGCGGTTCAGCACCCAGTCGGCGACAAGGTTCACGCTGATCGCCAGCGCGGCGATGGCAATGGCCGGCCACAGGGCTGCGCCGATGCCATAGACGATGCCGTCCTTGTTCTCTTTCACGATCCCGCCCCAGTCGGCATCGGGCGGCTGTACCCCCAGTCCGAGGAAGGAGAGGGTCGAGACGAAGAGCACCGCGAAGATGAAGCGCAGGCCCATCTCGGCCACCAAGGGCGAGAGGGCATTGGGCAGGATCTCGCGGAACATGATCCAGAAGCGGCCTTCGCCGCGCAGGCGCGCAGCCTCGACGTAGTCCATCACCTCGATATCGACGGCGACCGAGCGCGACAGGCGATAGACCCGGGTGGAGTCCAAGAGGCCCATCACCACGATCAGCACCGGCATGGTCACCGGCATGACCGACAGGACCACGAGGGCAAAGATCAGCGTCGGGATGGCCATGACCACATCGACGAAGCGCGACAGAAGCTGATCGAACCAGCCGCCAATCACTGCGGCGGAAAGGCCGAGGAACGCGCCGGTGATGAAGCTGATGGCGGTGGCGGCGGTGGCCACGAAGATCGTCGTGCGCCCGCCATAGATCATCCGGCTGAGCAGATCGCGGCCGATATTGTCGGTGCCAAGAAGATGATCTGCCGAGGGCGGGTCCCAGACCCCGCCCACCACCTCGGCCACGCCATAGGGGGCGATCAGCGGGGCGAAGATCGCGGTCAGGAAGAACAGCGCGGTGATGAACAGACCGATCAGCGCGGACAGGGGAATGCGCCTCATTTCGGATGCCTCAGCCGCGGGTTGGCCATGATCGAGACGATATCGGCGATCATGTTCAACAGGATATAGACCGAGGCAAAAATCAGCCCGCAGGCCTGCACCACCGGCACGTCACGCTTGGCGACGTGATCGACCAGGAACTGCCCCATGCCGGGATAGACAAAGACCACCTCGACCACGACCACGCCGACCACCAGATAGGCAAGGTTCAGCATCACCACGTTGACCACCGGTGCGATGGCGTTTGGGAAGGCGTGCTTGCGGATGATGCGGAACATGCCAAGGCCCTTGAGTTCGGCCGTTTCGATATAGGGCGATTGCATCACGTTCAGGATCGCGGCGCGGGTCATGCGCATCATATGCGCCAGCACCACAAGCACCAGAACGGCCACCGGCAGGGCAATGGCGTGAAGGCGGGCGAAGAACGGCATGCCTTCGGTCACCATCGAGACCGAGGGCGCCCAGCCCAATTGCACGCCAATATAGAACATCAGGATATAGCCGATCAGGAACTCAGGCACCGAGATCGAGGCCAGCGCGACGATCGAGATCAGCTTGTCGGGCCAGCGGTTGCGGTAAAGCACCGAGACCAGCCCCAGAAGAATCGCCAGCGGCACGGCGATCAGCGCCGCGCAGGAGGCGAGAAACAGCGTGTTGCCGAAGCGCTGGCCGATCGCCTCGCCAATGTCGCGGCCATTGGTCAGCGAGGTGCCGAGATCACCCTGCAACAGCCCGCCGAGCCATTGGAAATAGCGGATATAGGCGGGCTGGTTCAGCCCCAGTTCCTCGCGCAGGTTGGCCAGCGCCTGCGGCGTTGCCGACTGGCCGAGGATCGACTGCGCCACGTCGCCGGGCAGGATCTGGGTGCCGACAAAGATCAGCACAGAGACCATGAGCAGCATGACAAGGCTCAGCGCGATGCGCTGAGCCACGATTTTCAGGATGAGGGCGTTCACCGCGCCGGCCCGTCAGGCAAACCAGCACTTGCTGGGGGCAAGGCCGTTCATCACCTCCCACATGCCGTTCTGCTCCCAGCCCTGGACCTTGTCGCTGACGCCCTCGACGAAGTCGTTGAACATCGGCAGGATCAGCCCGCCATCCTCGCGCAGTATATCGGCCATCTGGCGGTAAAGCTGCTTGCGCTTGTCCTGGTCCAACTCGCCCCGCGCCTCGAGCAGCAGCGCGTCGAACTGTTCGTTCTTGAAGCGGGTGTCGTTCCAGTCGGCAGTGGACAGGTAGCCGGTGGCATACATCTGGTCCTGCACCGGACGCCCGCCCCAGTAAGAGGCGCAGAACGGGGCCTTGTTCCAAACCTCTGACCAGTAGCCATCGCCGGGCGAGCGCTCGATCTCCAGCGGGATACCGGCGGCGGCGGCGCTTTGCTGGAACAGCTGGGCGGCGTCGATGGCGCCGGGGAAGGCCACTTCCGAGACCTTCAGCACGATCGGGCTGCCGTCATGGCCGGACTTCTTGTAGAACTCTGCGGCGGCCGTCGGGTCGTAGGTGCGCTGCGGGATGGTGTCGTCGAACAGCGGATAGGCCTTGTTGATCGGGATGTCGTTCCCGACCGTGCCATAGCCCATCAGGATCTTCTCCAGCATCTCCTCGCGGTTGATCGCCAGTTTCAGCGCCATGCGCAGGTCGTGATTGTCGAAGGGCGCGGTGTCGCAATGCATGACGAAGACGTAATGCCCGCGGCCCGAGACGTTCTTGATCTGCAGACCCGGTGCCCGCGCCAACAGGCCCGCGACCTTGGGATCGACCTGGTTGATGATCTGCACCTGGCCCGATTGCAGCGCCGCGTTGCGGGCGGTGGAATCGTTGATCACGCTCATCTCGATGCCGTCGAAATGGCCGCGCGAGCTGTCCCAGTAATTGGCGAACTTCTCGAAGGTATAGCGCACGCCGGGCTCGTTGGCGGTGACCTTGTAGGCGCCGGTGCCGATGCCCGCCGCCGGATCATCCATCCCGCCATTCGGCTGGATCACCAGCTGATAGGTCGACATCAGATAGGCAAGGTCAGCATTGGGCGTGGTGGTTTCGACGATGAAGTTGTCGCCGTCCACGCGCATGTCGGCGAGGCCCTGCATGACGCCAAGCGCACCTGATTTGGTGTTCTCGTCCGAATGCCGTTTCATCGTCGCCAGCACGTCATCCGGCGTCACGGTCTTGCCGTTGTGGAACTCGACGCCCTTGCGGATGCGGAAGGTCCAGGTCTTGGCGTCGGGGCTGGCCTCGACCGCCTCGGCGATGCGGAAATCGAGGCTGCCATCGGGATTCACGTCCACCAGCGTCTCGCCCAGGGCGCGGCTGGTGTGGAAGGGCACCTGGCTCAGTGCTGCCGCCGGATCGAGCGAGTTGGTGCTTTCGCCCCCGCCCAGGCCCATCTGCAGCACGCCGCCCTTGACCGGCTGCGCCGAGGCCTTGCCGGCCAGAAGGGTGCCCGCCATGGCGGCGCTGACGCCAAGCGCAGAGGCTCGGCCCAGAAAATCGCGTCGGGACATGGCGCCGATGCGGGTGAGGCTGGCAAGTGCCTCGAGTTCCTTGGTCATTTTTCGTTGTCTCCCCGTTGTTCTGCCTTTTGCGGCATTATGATCTAAATTCCGGTTCGGTCGAGAACCTTATCTGACCTGTCCGACGAATCGTCCGACACCCTCGGGCTGCGGCAGCCCGGCCTGCGCGGTGGCATGGCGCGCCAGCGCCTCGGCCACGGCAGGTTCGGCCAAGCAGGTCTTGCGGGTGCCCAGATCAACATGCAGCAGGATCGTCTCGACCGTCGCCACTTCCGTTCCGTCACCTGTGGTCAGGCTATGGAACAGGTGCATCCGCTTGCCCGCGCCGTCCAGCAGCCGGGTGCGGCAAATCAGCCGGTCGCCCGCATGGGCCTCGGCCAGGTAGCGGACATGGCTTTCGGCGGTGAAATAGCTTTTGCCGGAGGCGATGTAATCCGCATCCGCGCCGATCATCCGCATGAACTGGTCGGTCGCCTCGGCCCCGGCCTCGAGATAGCGCGCCTCGTTCATATGGCCGTTATAATCGGCCCAGCCCTGCGGCACCTGCCGGTCCAGCGTGATCGGCAGCCCGTCGGTTTCGGGCAGGGGCAGGGCGGTTTCATGCGCCTGCACCACGCCGCCTGCACCGCTGCCGGAGTGCTTGAGCGCACGGATGATGCCGACCAGGTTGTCGTCGCGCAGACGCTCCAGCTCGCGAATCGTCCGGTGGCCGGATTGTGCGTCGGATTGCCCGGCAATCTGGTCGACCAGCGCCTCGTTGAATTCGGGCACGTCCATCAGCTTGGTCCAGGGCCAGGCCAGCGCCGGGCCGAATTGCTGCATGAAATGCCGCATCCCGGCCTCGCCCCCGGCGATGCGATAGGTTTCGAACAAGCCCATCTGGGCCCAACGCAGCCCGAAACCCATGCGAATCGCCTGATCGATCTCTTCGGTGGTGGCGATGCCGTCGCTGACCAGCCACAGGCTTTCGCGCCAGACCGCCTCGAGCAGCCGGTCGGCGATATGGGCGTCGATTTCCTTTCGCACGATCAGGGGATACATGCCGATGCCGCGCAGGGTTTCGGCCGCCGCATCGGCACCTTCACCCACCAGCTCGACCAGCGGCAGCAGGTAGACTGGGTTGAAGGGATGCGCGACGAGTGCACGCGATCCCTCTGCCGTCAGTTCCGACGGCTTGAAACCCGAGGTCGAGGAACCGATGACCGCATGGGCCGGCGCAGCAGCGTCGATCGCGGCCAGAACCCGGTGCTTCAGGTCCAGCCGCTCGGGCACGCTTTCCTGCACCCAGTCGGCATCGGCCACGGTCTCGGCCAGATCGCGGTGAAAGCTCAGCGTTCCTTCAGCGGGCAGGGGGCGGTCGTAGAGCGAGGGCAGGCTGCGCCGGGCGTTCGAGATCACCTCGTTGATCTTGCGCTCGGCCTCGGGATCGGGGTCGAAGATCGCCACGTTCCAGCCGTTCAGCAGGAAGCGTGCCGCCCAACCGCCGCCGATGACCCCGCCACCGATGATTGCTGCCTTCTTGGTCATTTCGGCGCCCTCTTCACCAGCCCCAGCTTGTCGCGCACCGCCTGCGGCCCGATGATCCGGCCACCCATGCCCTCGATGATGGTCACCGCACGCTCGACCAGCTGCGCATTCGTCGCCAGCTGGCCCTTGCCAAGGAACAGGTTGTCCTCGAGACCGACACGGACATTGCCCCCGGCCAGCACCGCCGCCGCAACATAGGGCATCTGCTCACGGCCAAGGCTGAAGGCCGACCAGGTCCAGTCGGCGGGGACCGCATTCACCATTGCGAGGAAGGTGTTCAGATCGTTCGGCGCCCCCCAGGGCACGCCCATGCAAAGCTGCACCAGCGCCGGCGAGGCCAGCGTGCCTTCCTCGACCAGTTGCTTGGCGAACCACAGATGGCCGGTGTCAAAGGCCTCGATCTCGGGTTTCACCCCCAGCTCGGTCATCATCCCGCCCATGGCGCGCAACATGCCGGGCGTGTTGGTCATGACGTAATCGGCCTCGGCAAAGTTCATCGTGCCGCAATCCAGCGTGCAGATCTCGGGCAGGCAGTCGGCCACATGCGCCATGCGCTCGGTCGCGCCGACCATGTCGGTACCCTTCTGGTTCACCGGAAACGGCGCCTCGACCCCGCCGAAGACGATATCGCCGCCCATTCCGGCGGTCAGGTTCAGCACCACGTCCACCTCGGCATCGCGAATCCGCTCGGTTACCTCGCGGTAGAGGTCCAGCCGGCGCGAGGGCGCACCGGTCTCGGGGTCGCGGACATGGCAATGCACCACCGCCGCACCGGCGCGGGCTGCGACAATGGCGCTGTCGGCGATCTCCTTGGGCGAGCGGGGGACATGCGGGCTGCGATCCTGCGTGCCTCCCGATCCGGTGACGGCGCAGGTGATGAAGACATCGCGGTTCATGGCAAGGGGCATTCGGGCGTGATCCGTATCTGATCCGATTTCCGCAAAGACTAGCCTTCGGCCCGAAACCATGATTACCTGTTCTGGCCAGTTTCTTGTCCTATCCTGCCAATGACACCGCTTGCCGTTTCTGTCCTCATCCATGATGGCTTCTCCAACATGGTGCTGGCCTGCCTCCTGGAGCCGCTGCGCGCCCTGCGGGACCAGATGGCCCATCCGGTGTCGTGGCAGGTGTTCAGCCCCGATGGCGCGGCGGTCGAAAGTTCCAGCGGGCTGAGGGTAAGCCCTGACGGCCCGGCGGCGCGGATCGAGGCCTGCGATCTCCTGGTGGTGATCTCGGGCTATGGCTTCCGCGCCCATGCCGAGGGGCCGGGGCGGCGGGTGCTGGCGCAGGCCGTGCGTCGGGCGCGGATGGTCGTGGGGGCCGATACCGCCGCCTGGCTGCTGGCCGATCTGGGGCTGCTCGACTGCGCGCGGGCGACGATCCACTGGCAGGTACTGGGCGACCTGGCGCAGGACTTCCCGCAGATCCGGGTCAGCCATGACCGCTTCGTCGCCGATGGCACGGTCTGGACCTGCGGCGGAGCCTCGACCGCGCTGGACCTGATCCTGCATTTCATCCAGAGCCGCTATGGCCCGGCGGCGGCCTTCGACGTGTCGACCATGTTCCTGCACGACGCCTCGCGCCAGCGCGAGATGCAGCGGGGGCCGGCGTTGCTGGGCGGTCGCGGCTCGGACGCGCTGCGGGCCGTCCTGAACCTGATGGCGGGACATGTGGAAAGCCCGCTGCCGCTTGATCGCCTTGCACGTCAGGCCGGCCTGTCGGAACGCAGCCTCAATCGCCTCTTTCGCCACGAGTTGCAGATGGCCCCCGGCCGCTATTACCGGCTCTTACGCCTCAGCCGCGCCCGCGATCTGGCGGTCGAGACCGATCTGAGCCTGCAGGAGATCGCGCTGCGCGCCGGGTTCGAGACCGTGCCAAGCCTCTGCCGCGCCTTCAAGCAGGCCTTCGGCTACAGCATCGGCAAGGTGCGCGCGGGGTCGGTGGAGTAATCTGCCGGTACGGCAGTTGATCCAAGGACTGTTGCGCTATTGTCAGAATTTGCTAGGGCGAGGGCCTGACCACGAGGAACGACATGAGCCGGATCGAAGACGAAGCCCGCCATCTTGAAACACTGGACCGTGACCTTGGCCGGTTCTCGACCCTGGAAAACGCCGCCGCCTATGCGGCACGGCCGATGGTGGCGCCCGGCATCGCGCTGGTCTTCATCCTGCTGGCCGGGCTGATCGCCGGGCTGACCATCGGCCTGTCGGGAAATTCGCTGATCGTCATCATCGCGGCGGTGTTTGGCGCCTACATGGCGCTGAACATCGGCGCTAATGACGTTGCCAACAACATGGGGCCGGCGGTCGGTGCCAATGCCCTGACCATGGGCGGGGCCATCGCCATCGCCGCCATCTTCGAAAGCGCCGGGGCGCTGATTGCCGGGGGCGACGTGGTCTCGACCATCGCCAAGGGCATCGTCGCGCCCGAGGCGATGGCTACGCCCGAAACCTTCATGTGGGCGATGATGGCGGCGCTGTTGTCCTCGGCGCTGTGGGTGAACCTCGCCACCTGGATCGGCGCGCCGGTCTCGACCACGCATTCGGTCGTGGGGGGCGTGATGGGCGCGGGCATCGCCTCGGCCGGGCTTGGCGTGGTTAACTGGTCGATGATGACCACGATCGCCGCCAGCTGGGTCATCTCGCCGCTGCTGGGCGGCCTGATCGCCGTTGCTTTTCTTTGGTTTATCAAGGCCCGGATCATCTATCAGCCCGACAAGATCGCCGCCGCGCGGGTCTGGGTGCCGGTGCTGGTCGGCATCATGGCGGGGGTGTTCTCGGCTTACCTGGTGCTGAAGGGGCTGAAACAGCTGATCCATGTATCGATGGGCGTCTCGCTCCTGACCGGGCTGGTCATCGGCATCGTGACCTGGGCGGTGATGATCCCGGTGATCCGCCGCCAGTCGGCCGGGCTGGAGAATCGCAACAAGTCGCTGAAGGTGCTGTTCGGCATCCCGCTGATCGTCTCGGCGGCGCTCTTGAGCTTTGCCCATGGCGCCAATGACGTGGCGAATGCCGTGGGTCCGCTGGCGGCCATCGTCGCCACCGCGCAGTCGGGTGCGCTGACCGATGCGGTGGGCATCCCGACCTGGGTCATGCTGATCGGTGCCTTCGGCATCAGTTTCGGCCTGTTCCTCTTTGGCCCCAAGCTGATCCGCATGGTCGGCAACCAGATCACCAAGCTGAACCCGATGCGCGCCTATTGCGTGGCGCTGTCGGCGGCGCTGACGGTGATCGTCGCCAGCTGGCTGGGCCTGCCGGTCAGTTCTACCCATATCGCCGTGGGCGGGGTCTTCGGCGTCGGCTTCTTCCGCGAATGGGACACCGAGCGGCGGTTGCGCCAAGCCCGCGAGGCGATGCCCGACAATCCGCCGCTGCCGCCCGAGGAACGCCGCCGCCGCAAGCTGGTGCGTCGCTCGCATTTCCTGACCATCATTGCGGCCTGGGTCATCACCGTGCCCGCCGCCGCGCTGCTGTCGGCGCTGCTGTTCCTGGTGATCGATTTCATTGCCGGTTGAGGCGGTTAGCAGGGCATCGAGAGAGCGGAGAGCGGGCGTGCATTCCGGCTCGTCCCGTGGCAATAAAGGCTCAAATATGAGTGTTCGACCATGATGCAGATTGAAAGAACTGCGATATCCGAAGTCTTGATCCTGACCCCAGCACGACGTGGGGACGAGCGGGGATTCTTTGCAGAAAGCTGGAATCGCAAGACGCTGCGCGAGGCCGGGGTGGACCTGCCCGAGTTCGTGCAGGACAACCATTCACTGTCTCGTCAGGCAGGCACCCTGCGGGGCCTACACTATCAGGCACCACCTCATGCCCAGGGCAAGCTGGTTCGCTGTGGCCGGGGCAGCCTCTTCGACGTTGTCGTCGATGCACGGCGGAGTAGCCCGACCTACGGGCAATGGATCGGCGTCGAACTGAGCTTCGAGAACGGCCGTCAGATCTGGGTGCCGGCGGGCTTTTTGCATGGCTTTGTCACCCGCGAGCCGGATACCGAGGTCATTTACAAATGCACCGATTACTATGATCGGGCCAGCGAGGGCGCGGTGCGCTGGAACAGCACTGGCATCGACTGGGGCGTCAGCGATCCGCTGCTGTCGGACAAGGATCGTGTCGCCACTTCCTTTGCCGACTGGCAGTCGCCCTTTGCCTATGGGGAGTTCTGATGAAGATTCTCGTTACCGGCGGGGCCGGGTTCATTGGTTCCGCGGTGGTGCGGCTGGCCGTTGCACGCGGCCATGAGGTCGTCAACCTGGACGCGCTGACCTATGCCGCGAACCTCGCCAATGTCGCGCCGGTAGCGGAGAGCAATCTCTACAGTTTCGAAGAGGCCGACATCCGCGACCGCGCCGCGCTGGATCGCATCTTCTCGACCCACAATCCCGATGTGGTCATGCATCTGGCCGCCGAAAGCCATGTCGACCGTTCGATCGACGGGCCGGGGGCCTTCATCGAGACCAACATCCTCGGCACCTATAACCTGCTGGAAGCAGCGCGGGCCAACTGGATCTCCCAGGGTCGCCCTGAAAGCTTCCGCTTTCACCACATCTCGACCGACGAGGTCTTCGGCTCGCTTGGCGAGACCGGCCAGTTCACCGAAGAAACCCCCTACGACCCGCGCAGCCCCTATTCGGCCAGCAAGGCGGGGTCCGACCACCTGGTCCGTGCCTGGCACGAGACCTATGGCCTGCCAGTCGTCCTGACCAATTGCTCGAACAATTACGGCCCCTATCACTTCCCCGAGAAGCTGGTGCCGGTGGTGATCCTCAAGGCGCTGGCTGGCAAGCCGATCCCGGTCTATGGCGATGGCGGCAATATCCGCGACTGGCTTTATGTCGAGGATCATGCCGTTGCGTTGCTGCTGGTTGCCGAGAAGGGCGAGCTCGGTCGCAGCTACAATATCGGTGGCGAGAACGAGGCAAGGAACATCGATCTGGTGCGCACCATCTGCGCCCATATGGACGAGATGAACCCTGCGGGCGCGCCGCATGAGCGGCTGATCACCTTCGTCACCGACCGCCCCGGTCATGACCGCCGCTATGCCATCGACCCGACCCGCATCCGCGACGAGCTGGGCTGGCGTCCCTCGGTCACGGTCGAGGAGGGGCTACGCCGCACCGTCTCCTGGTATCTCGAGAATCGCGACTGGTGGGAACCGCTGCTGACCCGTTCCGGTGTGGGCCAGCGTCTGGGAAAAGCCGGATGAGCGGCGGGCTTCTGGTCTTTGGCCGCAGCGGGCAGGTGGCGCGGGAATTGCAGCGCCGCGCGCCGGAGGCGATGTTCCTGGGCCGTGAAGCCGTCGACCTGACCGATCCCGCCGCCTGCGCCGCCGTGATTGCGCAAAGCGATTGCGGCGCCGTCATCAATGCCGCCGCCTATACCGCCGTCGACCGCGCCGAGACCGACGCTGAAACCGCCCGGCTGGTCAATGCCGAGGCCCCCGCCGCCATGGCCCGCGCGGCTGCGGCCAAGGGCGTGCCTTTCCTCCATGTCTCGACCGACTACGTCTTCGACGGCTCGGGCGAGACGGCGCGCGACGAGACCGCACCGACGGCGCCGCTGGGGGCGTATGGCGCCACCAAGCGCGCGGGCGAAGAGGCGATTGCGGCGGCTGGCGGGCAATGGGCGGTGATGCGCACCTCCTGGGTGTTTTCCGCCCATGGCGCGAATTTCGTCAAGACCATGCTGCGGCTCGGGGCCGAGCGCGACCGGCTGACCATCGTCGCCGACCAGATCGGCGGCCCGACGCCGGCGGGCGACATTGCCACCGCGCTGCTGGCCATGGCCGGGCAGATGGTCGCGGACCCGCAGAAGGGCGGACTCTACCATTTTGCCGGCGCGCCTGATACCAGCTGGGCCGATTTTGCCCGCGCGATCTTCCGGCTCTCGGGCCTGACGACCAAGGTCGTCGATATCCCCAGCAGCGACTATCCCACCCCCGCGCGCCGGCCGCTGAACTCGCGGCTCGACTGCCACCGCATCACCACCGATTTCGGCGTCGCGCGCCCCGACTGGCAGGCCGGTCTGGCGCAGGTGCTGGCCGAATTGAAGGGAAACCCATGACCAATCGCAAGGGCATCATTCTGGCCGGTGGCTCGGGCACGCGGCTTTATCCGATCACCATGGGCGTGTCGAAGCAGCTGCTGCCCATCTATGACAAGCCAATGATCTATTACCCGATCTCGGTGCTGATGCTGGCCGGCATCCGCGAGATCGCCATCATCACCACGCCGGACGACCAGAGCCAGTTCCAGCGTCTGCTGGGCGATGGCAGCCAATGGGGTCTGCATTTCGAATGGATCATCCAGCCCTCGCCCGACGGGTTGGCCCAAGCCTATCTGCTGACCCGCGATTTCCTCGCCGGCGCGCCCTCGGCCATGGTGCTGGGGGACAATATCTTCTTCGGTCACGGGCTCAGCGAGGCGCTGGTGAATGCCGATGCCCGCGAGACCGGCGGCACCGTTTTCGGCTACCAGGTGGTCGATCCCGAGCGTTATGGCGTGGTCACTTTCGATTCCGAGTGGAAAGCCACATCGATCATCGAAAAGCCCAAGGTTCCGCCATCGAACTATGCTGTCACCGGGCTCTATTTCCTCGACGGTACCGCGCCCGACCGCGCGGCCCTGATCAAGCCCTCGGAGCGTAACGAGCTGGAAATCACCACCCTGCTGGAAACCTATCTCGCCGACGGGCTCCTGTCGGTCGAGCGGATGGGGCGCGGCTATGCCTGGCTGGACACCGGCACCCATGAAAGCCTGCTCGATGCCGGCAATTTCGTCCGCACGCTGGAGCGGCGGCAGGGGCTGCAGACGGGCTGTCCCGAAGAGATTGCCTTCGAAAAGGGCTGGATCGATGCCCACCAGCTGGCCGAGCGCGCGAAACTGTTCGCGAAGAACGATTACGGCGCCTACCTGATGCGCCTCTTGCCCGATACGCGCGGCTGATCGGGCTCAGGCCGGCCGCCGCAAGCGCCCGGTCAGGGCGGCAAGGCGCAACGCGACATCGCCGCTGCCGGTCTGGCGATAGAGGCCAAGCCGGCTGATCTCGCGCAGGGCCAGCGGACCGGGCAGGGTCAGCATCTGGTCGAACCGGGCCAAAAGCGCGCTATTCTCGGGCGTCAGCAGGTCCGGCACCGCGGCAAGCGCATCGACATTCGCCGCGAGCCAGGAACCATAGTCGCCCTGCATCAGCATGGTCAGCCGTCGCCAGCGCCCCGAGGCGGTATCGTTCCGACCCATGACGTTGGACGCGTGCTGGCGGTAGAGCAGCGAGGGTTCGGGATCAAAGATCACCTCGCCCCCGGCAGCGCTGACCACCTGGTAGGCCCACCAGTCATGCGCCTCGATCCCGTGTTCGATGGCGCTTGCCGCGCCGCGCTTCAGCAGCGCCGCCGCCGCCGGGGTAAAGACGCTGCTGTTGCCCGGCGTGCAGGCCTGAACCAGCGCGTTGCGAAAGCCGTGCGGCCGCGTGAAATGGCGCGACGGGGTGCGGTTCTGCAGGTTGGCATCGCAGATCATGGTGCGGGCGCAATAGAGGACCGGACCCGTTCGCCCGGCCAGATGCGCGGCGGCGCGGACCATCTTCTGCGGCAGCCAGACATCGTCCTGATCGGAAAAGGCCAGTGGCACATTCGCCGGTACAGCCTCGACCAGGTGCAGGAAATTACGCGTCGCCCCGGCCCGCGGCCCGTCGATCAGCCGCACCCGGTCGGCCCCGTGGCGCGTCTGGAAGTCCGCGCAGATGGCCCGGCTGTCATCTGTTGACCCGTCATCCGAGATGATCAGCCGCCAGTCGCTGCGCTCCTGCGCAGCGAAGCTGTCCAGCTGTTCCGACAGGTGCAGCCCGCCATTGTAGACGGCAAGAAGGATGGTGACGGGTGGCAGATCGGGCATGGCTGACGACAGGAAATGACCTCTTGTCCCTAGCGCGTTCCTGCCGCCGATTGCAATTGCCGGCGGTGACGGGCGCCTACCCGATCAGGTGCCTGCCAGACCGATATCCTCGATCAGCACGGCATGGACGGCCGTGCCGGAGGCATCGACCGCTGCCTTGAGCAAGGCTGCGCGCAGCCGGTCCAGCTTGGGTGCGTCGGTATAGTTGCCGGAGAAACCGCCGGTATTGGCATGGACGATCAGCGCCCTCAGTAGCGCATCGCGCAGGTGATGTTCGTGGTTCTCGATCGTCGTCCTTTCGGCCTCGGTGGTTTCGATCGAGATGGTCAGCACCATGATCCCGCCGATCTCGCCGCGCGCGACCAGTGGCACGAAGAACTGGTTCGGGAAGCTGAACCAGGCGGGGGCGTTTCCGCCCTCGCTTTCGCCGGAGCCGTGCCCGGACCCGCCATGGCCTGACTGGTCTGCGCCATGGGCCTCGGTCTCCTCGGCGCCGTGGCCCCCCTCCGCTGCCGGCTCGCCGTCCGGCGCAGCATGATCGCCTTCGGCTTCGGCCTTGCCCTCGGTGGCAGGATGTTCCCCCTCCGCAGCAGCATGCTCACCCTCTGCCGCCGTTTCGTCGGCTTTCGCCTCGGGCTGCGGTGCCAGAAGATCTCCGCCCACCGCGCCTCCGACCAGCGCGAGGACAGGAAGAATCCAGATAAGTTTCTTCAGCATCGCATCAGGACCTCAATAGGGCAGCAGAATATCGGCGACCTGCTGGCCATAGCGCGGCTGCTGCACGTCGCTGATCTGGCCCCGCCCGCCATAAGAGATCCGCGCCCCGGCAATCCGGTCATAGGCGATCTCGTTGCGGCTGCTGATATCGGCGGGGCGGACGAAGCCGCTGACGGTCAGCTCGCGCAGTTCGTAATTCACCCGCACCTCCTGGCTGCCCTCGATCTGCAGCACGCCATTCGGCAGCGTGTCGAGAACCGTCGCCGCCACCCGCAGGGTCAGCTTCTCGCGGCGTGAGACATTGCCCTCGCCGGCATAGGTCGAGCTGGAATTCGCATCGACCAGATCCTCCATGCTGGCACCCTCGGGCAGCTTGGCGTCGATCCGCTGCGGCAGGCCCGCCAGCGCGGGGATGTTCACCTTGTCGCCGGCCTTGCGCGAGCGCTGCGAACTGTTCGAGATCTCGGCCTTGTCGTCGATCTGGATCACCACGGTCAGGATGTCGCCGCGCATGGTGGCGCGACGGTCGGCGACCAGCGAGGCCGGTTGCGCGGTCCAGAGCGAGGCTGCCGCTTCGGGCCGGCCGGTGCTGGGCGGTAGCAGCAGCGGCGGCTCGGTCATGGCGATGAATTCGGTCGATTGCCGGGGTGGGGTGATGTCGGGCGCCTGTCCCAGGTTGGCGACGCGGCTGCAGGCCGACAGGGACAGGAGCAGAAGGAAAAGCGGCAGGGCTTTCATCGGTTGTCTTTCCTCAGCGCGAGATCTGCAGGCGGCCATCGGGGGCGATCAGCGCGCTGACGGTCTGGTGCGTGTCCAGCGTCATCACCGCGATTACCTCGCCGGCGCTGCCTTCGGACAGGGCGCGCCCGCTGGTCTCGATCAGCAGCGTGCCGCTGCGATAGACAAGCGGCGCGATCTGGTTGCGGGCGATCAGCTGCGGCATCTGCAATTGTGCCGGCGTGACCGGCCGGCCGGCATAGAGGACGAAGCGGGTCTGCAACCCGATCATCGCCTCGGTTTCGACGGCATCGCCGCCGGGTGCGGGCAGCAGGTCGCCCGGACCGATCACGGTGCCCGCGGGCAGGGTGCGGGCGGCGGTGACGCCCTCGGCATTGGCAGCCAGCGGGGCCAGCAGCGCGGCCAGAACCATCAGCCGCCGCATCAGCGCACCTGCACGGTTGCGCCCAGCATCTGGTCGGCGGCGGTGATGACCTTGGCATTCAACTCGTATCCGCGCTGCGCCTTGATCAACTCGGTGATCTCGCGCACCGCATCGACCGAGCTTTCCTCGAGATAGCCCTGGCGCAGGGTGCCAAGGCCGCTTTGCCCCGGCGTCGCCACCATCGGCGCGCCCGAGGCGCCGGTCTCCAGGAACAGGTTCGAGCCGATCGCCTCGAGCCCCTTCTCGTTCGAGAAGCTGGCGAGCGTCAGCTGGCCCAGCATGGTCGGCTGGACCTGGTCGGCGAAATAGGCCCAGACCTCGCCCGCCGCGTTGATGCTGATCTTGCGGGCATCGTCGGGGATGGTGATCTCGGGGGTCACGGCATAGCCGTCCGAGGTGACGACCAGCCCCTCGGGCGATCGCTTCAGCCCGCCATCGCGGGTATAGCCCGAGGTTCCCGAGGGCAGGCGCACCTCGAGATAGCCGTCCCCGTCGATGGCCAGGTCCAGATCGCCATTGGTTTCGCTCAGCGATCCCTGCTGCAGGTTCACGCTGACGGCGGTGGGCCGCACGCCGAGGCCCAGCTGCACACCGGCCGGGATGACGGTGCCGTCCGAGGCGGTGATGCTGCCGGGCCGCGTCGCCTGCTGGTAATGCAGGTCGGCAAACTCGGCGCGGCGGGCGTTGTAGCCGGTGGTCGACATGTTCGCGAGGTTGTTCGAGATCACCTCGACGCGGGTCTGCTGGGCGCTCATGCCGGTGGCGGCGATCTGCAATGCTCTCATGGTCGGGCCTTTCAGCGGCTGAGGGCGGTGATGGTCGAGCGGATGCGCTGGTCCTCGCGGTCGAGGAAGGACTGGCCCAGCTCATAGGCACGCTGGACCTCGATCATGCGGCTGATCTCGAAGACCGGATCGACGTTGGATTCCTCCAGAAATCCCTGGCGGATACCGGTTGCCTCGGCGGGCAGAACCGCGCCGTCATAGGCGAACAGCGTCCCGCCCTGGTGGGTCAGCTGGGTATCGTCCGCGTTGAACAGCCCGACCTTGCCGACGGGTTGGCCATTGGCCGAGATGGTGCCATCGGCGCCCACGTCGATCTGGCCGGCACCGGGAGGAATGGTGATCGGCGCCTCGCCCTCGTCGAGAAGGCGGTTGCCATCGGCATTCATCAACTCGCCCTCGGGCGACGGCATGAACGCGCCGGCGCGAGTCAGGCGGTTGCCCTCGGGGGTGGAGACCATGAAGAAGCCTTCGCCCTCGATCCCCAGGTCGAAGGCGCCATTGGTCTGGCCGAGGACCGACTGGCGCAGATCGACCAGCCGTCCACGCGCATCGGCCATCGACAGGCCCTCGCCCCGGCGGTCGAGCCGGGTCAGGTGCTCGGCGAAGATCACGCCCTCGCGGCGAAAGCCGGTGGTATTGGCATTGGCGATGTTGTTGGCGACCACGCGCATCTCGCGCATCAGCCCGGATTGCCGCGTCAGGGCAGCATAGATGCCGTTCTCCATGGCTCAGCCCCCGGCGATCAGCGGGATGATCTGCCCGGTGTAGAAATCGGACAGGGCGGTGGTCATGAAGCTCATGGTGACCCAGAAGACCGCCAGCATCAGCCCGACCTTGGGGACGAAGGTGATGGTCATCTCCTGCACCGAGGTCAGCGCCTGGAAAAGGCCGATGGCCACCCCCACCACCAGCGCCACCGCCAGCATCGGGGCCGAGATGCGCACCGCCAGCAATAGCGCCTGGCGCATCATGTCAAAGAGGATCAGCTCGTCCATGGCAGCGGCTCAGACCGGCATCCGCAGGATTTCCTGGTAGGCCTCGACCACCTTGTCGCGGATCGCCACCACGGTCTGCAGCGCCAGTTCGGCCTCGGCCAGCGACTGCACCAGCTGATGCGTCGGCGCCGTGCCGGTCATGGCGCCGGTCGCGGCGTTGTCCACGCGGTCCATGACGCGGGTGAAGTCCTGCGCCATGGCGGCGAAATCGGGACCGGAAGATGGGGGCGCAGCCTTGGCGGTGCCGGTGATGGCGCTGCGTGCGGCGGAATAGGCCTGGCCGGCCTGTGCGGCGGTGATCATCTGAAATCCTTTCAGCGACGGAGAAGGTCGAGCAGTGACGCGCTCATCTGTCGGCTCTGCTCGAACATGCGAAGATTGGCCTCGTAGCTGCGGCTGGCCTCGCGCGAGTCGGCGATCTCGACCACCAGGTCGACATTCGAGCCATCGTAGTAGCCCGCTTCGTCGGCCAGCGGATTTGCGGGGTCGAAGATGCGCGGCAGCGCGGTCTGGTCCAGCATCGCCCGCGAGGCCTCGACCTCACCGGTGGGCCGACCAAAGGCGACCGTTTCGTCAAAGCTGACCAGCTTGCGGCGATAGCCCGGCGTATCGGCATTGGCGATGTTTTCCGAGATATGGCGCAGCCGGTCGGCCTGCGCCTGCATCCCGGACGCCGCGAGGCGCAGGGCAGAGACGGGTTCCGTCATGGTGGGTCTCAGCCCCGCCGGCCGATACTGGTGCGCAGCATGTCGAGCGCCGAGCGATAGACACCAAGCGACAGGTCATGTTCGCTGCGCAGTTCCGCCGTCTTGACCATCTCGGTTTCCAGCGAAACCGAGTTGCCATTGGGCGAGATCTCGCCCTGATCCGCCAAGGTGCGGGCAATGCCGCCGCCCGTGAACGGGTCGGTGAGATGGCGCGGGTTGGTGCCGCGCAGCGGGTCCGCCGCCACGGCACGATAGCTGGCCGCGAAGGGCGCCAGATCGCGCGCCAGGTATCCGGGCGTGTCGGCATTGGCGATGTTGCGGGCCACGACGGTTTGCCGCTGTGCTGCGTGATCGGTCATGGCGCGGCTCATGCTGATCAGTTCGATTCGGTCAAACACCGAGGTTTCTCCTCTGTTCCGATAACCCGGTCTTAACCCCAAGAGGTTTAGAAACCGTTTCGGCAGGCCCGGACTGGCCGCGCGCGGAGCAACGGAAAATGGATAAAATTGCAGCGATCGTCGAGCGGATGCGGCAGGCGAGTTTCGTCACCCGCTATGGTCGTGTTACCGGCATCCGCGCCGGGATCATCGGCATCGCCGGGCTGGACGGGCTGGCCTCGGTCGGCGACCGGGTGTCACTAGCACTGGGCGCGCGACTGATCACGGGCGAGGTCGTGGCGCTGGCCCCCGGCCTGACCACCATCCTTCCCGAAGGCAACATCGAGGGCTTGTCTATCGGGGTCGAGGCGCGGTTGATCGGCGCCCCGGTCATCGCACCCTCGGACGCCTGGATCGGGCGTATCGTCGATCCGCTGGGGAAGCCGCTGGACGGTCGCCCGCTGCCGCGGGGTCTGGTTGCGCGGCCCTATCGCGCGCTTGCTCCTGCGGCAACCGACCGCCGCAGGCTGGGGTCCCGGCTGGCGACCGGGCTTGCGGTATTTGACACGCTGCTGCCGCTGGTCAGGGGGCAGCGGATGGGCCTTTTCGCCGGTTCGGGCGTGGGCAAGTCGACGCTGCTCTCGTCGCTGGCGCGCGGGGTCGAGGCGGATGTTGTGGTCATTGCCATGATCGGCGAGCGCGGTCGCGAACTGCGCGAATTCGTCGAGGAGACACTAGGGGCCGACGGGATGCGGCGGGCGGTGATCGTCACCGCGACGTCGGACCAGTCGCCGCTGATGCGGCGGCGCTGTGCCTGGGCGGCGATGTCGGTGGCCGAGCATTTCCGCGATCAGGGGCGGCATGTGCTGTTCCTGGCCGATTCCATCACCCGTTTCGCCGAGGCCCATCGCGAGATCGCGCTGTCGGCGGGCGAGCAGGCCAGCGACCGGGGCTTTCCGCCCTCGACCGCGAACATGATCATGTCGCTGGCCGAACGCGCCGGTCCGGGCGTCGAGGGGACGGGCGACATCACCGGCATCTTCAGCGTGCTGGTCGCCGGCTCGGACATGGAGGAGCCGATCGCCGACATCCTGCGCGGAGTTCTGGACGGGCATGTGGTGCTGGACCGCGCCATTGCCGAGCGCGGGCGCTTTCCGGCCATCGACGTGGTGCGCTCGGTCTCGCGCTCGTTGCCGGCAGCGGCGAGCCTGTCCGAGAACCGCCAGATCGCCCATGCGCGCGCGGCGCTTGGCGCCTATGCCGAGTCTGAACTGATGATCCGCGCAGGGCTTTATGCACCCGGTTCAGACGCCAAGTTGGACGAGGCGGTGAAACTTTATCCCCGTCTCGACAGTTTCATTTCCCTGAGGCGCGACAGTGTCGCTGACAGCTTTGTGGCATTGGCCGAGGCCCTGCGCCTGCCAGCCCGAGGCGGGGTGACGCAGCGTTCGGGTTGAGTGACTGCAACCGATTTCGCGCTGTGTGCTTAATCATTGTTAGTTGTTTGGAAGCGGCCATTGCACCGGCCAGAGCGATTTGCAACTGTCCGCGCGGTCCAGCAAACGAGGAGCGGAATGGCTATAACCGAGTATTTCATCCGCTATCTTCAACGGCGTGATGAGATTGGCGAAAAAGACCTGGAGCGGCTTCGGTCGATGAAGACGGAGCATGTCAGCTTTCGCCCCGGAGAAGTCATTGTGCCGGTCGACCGGATCGCCAATCGCAGCTGCATGATGCTGCAGGGCATGTCGGCGCGCTCGCACCAGCTGTCGGGCCGGCCGGACGAGCGGGTGATCACCGCCGTCCATGTTCCGGGTGATTTCGTCGATCTGCATGGCTTCGTGCTGGCCGGCCTCGAACATTCGGTCATATCGCTGGGTCCGACCGAGATCGAATTCGTCGATCACGAGGAACTGGTCGAGATCACCGAAAGCTATCCGCATCTGACGCGGCTCTTGTGGATGTCGACGCTGATCGACGCCGCTGTGCACCGGCAATGGCTGGTCGCCGCAGCTTCGCTGCGGTCAAGCGCGCATCTGGCGCATCTGCTCTGCGAGATCTACACCCGGCTGAGCGCTGTGGGTGCTGCCGACAACTATCGCTTCACCCTGCCGCTTTTGCAGCGGGAACTGGCGGATATCCTTGGCTATTCGCCGATTCACATCAACCGCGCCGTGCGTGATCTGCGGGATCGCGGGTTGCTGCGCTGGAACGGCAACGAGGTGGAGATCCTGGACTGGGCCGGCCTGGTCAAGTTGGCCCGCTTCGATCCGACCTATCTCGACATGGAAAAGCACCGGCGCTAAGCGGCCTCCGCTATTGGCAGAGCCGCCAGCCGCCGTTCCGGGCGGCGATATCCAGATGCAGGTGGTCATTGTGGCTGGCATTGCTGCCGGGGCCAAGCACCGTGGTGAATTCAAGGCAGGCGGCGCCACGCACCGCGCGCTGGAAGGATTCCACCAGGTCGCCGCTGTCCTGACGCGGTTCGACCGGCAGGGGCGGTCCATCGTGGAAAGTGAAGGCGCTGATGTCGATGGCGTTGCCGAAGGCATGTTCGGACAGCTTCGCCTCGGCCTCGGCCTCGCCGCCGACGCGGCCACGGCAGTCATAGGTGGTGCCAAGCTGCACCCCGGAGAGGCGCGGCGCATCGGGCAGACGCGCAACGGCGGGGCGGACGAAATCGCGCATCCAGAATCCAAGCGAACGCGCAGTGTCGCAGCGCATCGCCGCGCCTCCTTGCAGTGCGATCCCGGGCAGGATCTCGGTCACCCGGATCGGCCGGGCGATGCCGCAATCGCGCTGGTCGGGCTGACTGATCGTGGCAATCTCCTCGTAGACGCTGCCCAGATCATGCAGCGCCAGAAGGCAGGCGGCGTAGTCGAAATCGCTTTCGCGCAGGGTCTCGCGGACCGGCGGGCCTTTCGGCTCTGCGGGCGGTTCAGGCGCGGCGGTTTCCTCGGGCGGGATCAGGCGGCCGACCGGTTTCGGATCGTCGGGGGGCGTTGTGCTGGCTTCGGGTTCCGGCTCGGCCCCGGCTTCGGCCTCAGGGCCATCGGCAGGAGGCTCTGCGGGCGTGGAGTCGGGCCGTGCGACGGGCAGGGTGGCATCGACGGCATCATCCGCTGCCTCCTCCGCCGCCTCAGCCGGTTTCTCTGGCGGCGCGGGTGCGGGTTGGGCCGCCTCGGCCTGCACCGGCTTTTCGGGTGGCCGCTCGGCACCGGCAGGGTCGGGGACGGCTTGAGCCGCCGCCATGCCGGCCATCAGCGCCAGCACCAGTCCCGCGCCTGCCGTTCGTGCCGTCACTGGCCCTCGGCCTCGGTCGGTGGCGTGACGGTGCCTTCGGCCAGCGCCTTGGCCAGCGCCGCGCTCAGCGCATCGGTATCCAGCAATTGCTGGTCCTCGGCGTCGGCGGTCTCGCTTTCGATCTCGGTCGTGTCCTCGTGCACGCGTCCCGGCAGTGGTGCCGTGGCCGCCTCGGGCAGGGCGGTGGTCGCCGGGTCGGGCAGGGTGGTCGTGGTGACTGCCGGGGTCGTGGTGGTGGCTGCGGGGGCCTCGGTGGGCAGGGCCAGCGGCGCGGTGGTCGCGGTCGTCGCTGCCGGGTCGGTGGTCGTCGCCGGCGTCGTGGTCGGAGCGGTCGCGCCAACCGACGTCGTCGGGGCCACATAGCCCGTCACATCGGCAATGGTCACGCCCGGCTCGAGGAATTCCACCGTGGTGACGCCGCCCTTGACCATGCCGGCCAGTTCGCGCGCATCCCAGTTGGTCAGGCGCACGCAGCCATTAGACTGGTTGACGAACAGCTTCGAGGGCGTCGGCGTACCATGGATGCCATAGGTGGGCTTCGACAGGTCGATCCAGACATTGCCGACCGGTCCGTTCGGCCCCGGCGGCACGATCAGCACCTTGTCATTGTTGCCCTGCTTGAAATTGATGTTCGGGTTGTAGGTATAGGTCGGGTCCAGCGCGACCGTGACCACGGTATGATTGCCGGCGGGCGAGGGCGTCGCGTCCGAGCCCACAGTCGCCGGGTAATCCACCACCATCTTGCCCTGCGCGTCATAGGCGGCGACGCGGCGGGTGGCCTTGTCGACGATGATGCGGGTGACCTGCTTCTTGATCGGCTGCGCCGTCACCATGACCTTGATGGTCGAGCCGGGCACCAGCGCCACGCCGGGGTTGAGGAAACTGATGAACTTGTCGTCCATGTGGAAGCGTTCGCCCAGCTTCTCGGCGACGCTGGTATAGGCCATGGCCGACATGGCCGCCTTCTCGGCGTAATCCGTGGGGATCGCGTCGACCAACCCCTCGGCATCGCTCTGGGTGATGGTGTAATTCATCGTCATGCCCTGCGTGGCATAGGGTTGCAGCAGGTCCCAAACTTGCTGGTCCAGCACGCCGTCGATCACCAGCCCCTCGCGCCGCTCGAAGGCCTTGATGGCGCTTTCGCTCATCCCGCCCTTGAAGCCGTCGATAACCCCGGGCGAGGTGCCCGAGCGGTCGAGCAGGATCTGCACCTTCGCGGTCAGGGGCGTGCGACCGCGCACCAGATCAGCGCCAGTAAAGGTCGCCATCTCGATATCGGCGGCGCTGAAGGGCTTGTCGACCGGTTGCGCCATCGCAAGGACCGGCAACGCGCCGGCGACGAGGGTTGCGAGCAGGGAAACAGGGCGCAGGGTCATCAGGCTCTCCGAAGTGGCGGTCCGGGCAATGTCCCTTGTTCGGCAGGATTTTGCCAGTGGTGCGGGCCGTCAAATTTTGGTCATGTCGTCGCGGCGACACGCGGAATTTCCGCCGGCCGCCCGGTCTTGAACCCCTGCAGCCCTGCCGATACCCCTGAAGCCGGGAACGGGCGAGGAGAGGGGACAGCCATGCAGGACGGCATCATCCGCGACGAGACCGGCGCGCAGACGCTGATCGGCTATGTGCTGGATGTGGGGCAGGGCGATGGCCGGGCGCGATGCCATCTCGAAATCGGGCCGCAGCACCTGAACCGGCAGGATGGTCTGCATGGCGGCATCGCCATGTCGGTTCTGGACAATGCGCTTGGCGCGACGGCCAGCCTGTCGGTCGATGACACTGGCCGCCAGCCCTTCACCACCCTGTCGCTGACGGTCAGCTTTCTGGCGCCGGGTCGTCCGGGCCGTGCCGTGGCCGAAGGCTGGATCACCGGGGGTGGTCGCAAGACCCTGTTCCTTGAGGGTACGCTGACCCACGAGGATGGCACCGTCATCGCCCGGGCGCAGGGCGTGTTCAAGAAAAGCGAGAAGGGCCCGAAGTAACGGGCCGCAGGCTCAGCCCGCCATCCGCTCAGCGGTCATAGACCAGCCGGTGGCCCGGCGGAAAGGATTGTCGCGAAAAGGCGACGGGAGTGCTGTCTGACCAGTCGGTCCGCTCGATCGTCAGCACCGGGGTGCCGGGCCGCAGGTTCATCGTCTCGGCGCTGCCCTCTTCGATTGGCAGGGCCATGATGGCGATACGGCCGTGATTGGGATGGATGGCATGTTCCAGCCATTCCTCGGCCGAGCCTTCGGACAGGTCGACGCCATCGAGATCGGGCAGGGCGGCGATGTTCAGCCAGGTCACCTGGCAGCAATAGGGCACCTGGTCGGCCAGGAAAGCGGCGTTGACATATTGCACAGGGTCGCCGCTGGCGATCTGCAGGTTCCGGGCAATGCCCGAGGGCGCGCCGATCCGCTCGCTCCGCAAGAGGCGATAGCTGAAGGCGGCGCCAAGCGCCTGGATATCGCTGCGGATGGCCGAAATCTCGCGGCTGGCCTTGAGGCTGGGCGAGGCCGAGACCCGGGTGCCGACCTTGCGCCGACGCTCGACGATGCCGTTCTCGGCGAGGTCGCGCAGCGCCCGGTTCACCGTCGCCCGGGCACAGCCCCATTCGGTCGCCAGTTGCTTCTCGGTGGGAATCAGTTTGCCGGCGGACCATTCCTGTGACCGGATTCGCGCCAGGACCTCGTTGCGAACCGCCTGCCAGGTCGTGGTGCTGCGTCCCGCGAGTTCGGGGCTGACACCGCGCAGGCCCGTGGCGGCCTCTGCTGGTAACCGACTCATGCTTGAACTGCTTTTCTTCATAGGCGGATGGAACCCATTGTCCTAAAACCGAACTCGGCTTGGAAGCTATCTAAAAGACTATCCGAACTGAACTAAATTGTTCGGAAAAATCGAGGTTTTTGAAGTTCGGCAGTTTGCTGCCGAATTGCGATGTTCAAGCAGGGACGCGGCTGGTAGTAGAATTGCACAATACGCAAGTTTTTATGGACGGATTGCTCCCATGGCGATGACCCGGCAGCAAACAGGCGCCCCGGCGCAGGCGACGGCGTGGCTGGTGCTGTGGTCGATCAGCATTTGCCACATGATCAACGATGTCATGCAGTCGATGCTGTCATCGATCTACCCGCTGCTGCAGGCCGAGTTCTCGCTGGATTACACCCAGATCGGGCTGCTGACGGCGGGCTTCCAGATCACCGCCTCGCTGCTGCAACCGGTGGTGGGTTCGATCACCGACCGGCATCCGCAGCCGCGCTCGCTGCCGCTTGGCATGGCGTCAACCTTTGTGGGCGTGATCCTGCTGGCGACGGCGCATCAATATTCCATGCTGCTGGCGGGGGCGATGCTGATCGGCATCGGCTCGGCGGTGTTCCACCCCGAAAGCTCGCGGGTGGCGCGCATCGCCTCGGGCGGCCGCTTCGGCACGGCGCAATCGCTGTTCCAGCTGGGCGGCAATTTCGGCCAGTCACTGGGGCCGCTGCTGGCCGCCTTCGTGGTGGTGCCGCTGGGTCGTCCCTCGGTTGCCTGGTTCGCGGTGGCCGCGGCACTTGGCGCGGCAGTCCTGTGGCGGGTCGGTGACTGGGCCGAGGGCCGCCGCCGCGCCGCCAAGGCCACGCCCGCGCCTGCCCTGACGCTGCCGCGTGCCGTGGTGATCCGGGCAATCGTCGTTCTGGCCATTCTCGTCTTCACCAAGAACATCTATACCGCTGCCATGAACAGCTATCTGACCTTCTTCGTCATCGACCGCTTTGGCCTTGGCACGCAGGGCGCGCAGATCGTGCTGTTCCTGTTCCTCGCGGGCATGGCCGCTGGCGTTATGCTGGGCGGCATTGTCGGCGACCGGATCGGGGCGCTGAAGGTGATCTGGTTCTCGATCCTCGGCGTGCTGCCCTTCACCCTCATGCTGCCGCATGTCGGGCTGGTGGCAACCGGCGTCCTCTGCGTGGTGATCGGGTTGATCCTCGCCTCGGCCTTCCCGGCCATCGTGGTCTTCGCGCAGGAACTGGTGCCGGGGCGCACCGGCACGATTGCCGGGCTGTTCTTCGGTTTCGCCTTCGGCATGGGCGGCATCGCCGCCGCCATGCTGGGGGTGCTGGCCGATGCGACCAGCATCCGTTTCGTCTTCCTGCTCTGCTCGGTGCTGCCGGTGCTGGGGGTGCTGACGATCTTCCTGCCCCGCCTCAGCCGGCTTGAACCCGGGGCGGCATGACGCCTGACGGTCCGCAGTTTCTGCATATCAGTCCCGACTGGTGCGGAGAGGAGCGGCTGGCGCAGATCTTCCGCCGGAACGGGCTCTCGGTGCTGCACAACGATGGGGGCGCGCTGGCCGAGACGCTGATGATGGCGCGGGCGAAGGGCCAGAAGCCCCCACGGTCCTTGCGCGATGCGAACCTGTTGACCGGGCTGCACCGCGTCAACAATCCGGCCCGCCCGCCGCTCGAGGCTTGGCGGGTGCTGGATTATCTCGTGAAGTCCTTTCCGAAGGCGTACTTCATCCTGACCACCCGTGACCTAGATGGCTGGATCCTCGACCGGATGACGCGGGACGCTGGCGTGATCGCCCGCTGCTATGCTCATCATCTGGACCTGCCCGAGGAGGCGCTGACCGATTGCTGGCGACGTGATTGGCAGGAACACCTGGCTGCGGTCGATGCGCTTCTGGGCGATGATCCGCGGCTGATCCGGGTGAATATGGAGCAGGAAACGCCGGCTGCCTTCTGTCAGCGGCTGACGCAGATCTTGCCACAGCCGTTCGACCAGTCGCCGGATTACGACAGCTGGCAGTCCGAAGACCGGACTCCGCTGGATCAGCGCCTTGCCACGTCGATGGACCGCCCTCACCCCGGCCCCGAACGGGAAGATCCCGAACTGGTCGAGGACCTGGCGCGGTTCTGCCTGAAGGGCCTGGGCCCCGGCGGCGTGGGAATTGGCGATGTCTCGGGCATCTATGTCGATTGGGACGGTCGGGACGGGGTGCGCGACCGGAAAGCTGCGCCCTTGCCCTTTGCGATCGGCAAGGGCGCAGGCGACGGCACGCCGATCATGATGACCGCGCGTGGCCATGAACGAAAATGGGCGCGGCCCGAGGGGGTAATGAACGACGTCCTGCGGCTTGGCCGCGCCGATCCCTTGCGCATCGACATGCAGGATGCCCGCCGCTTCAACGAGAATTCGGGCGGCCCGCCGAGCCTGCCGATCCTCGCCTATAACCGCCGCGAGGGCGCGCGGAACATCGCGCTTTGGCCCTTGCCCGGGCAGCACGAGATCGCCGCCCCCGGCCAGCCCTGCGCCGAATCCCCGGACCGCATCCCCTTCGACGAGAAAGAGGACCGTCTGGTCTGGCGAGGCCATATCTCGGGCAGTGCTGTGCCGCGCGATGGCCTGCCTCGCCGGCCCGTGCATCAGCTTCTGGACCAGTTGCGCGCGGCCGGCGATGAACAGCCATTGCAGGGCGAGATCTTCGCGCGCCTCTGCGATGTGCCGCGTCTGGCCTTCCTGCGGCGTTGGATCGATCATCCCGATGTCGATATCGGCATGGTCCTCGCCTGGCGCTTCCGCGATCTGGCATGCCATCCGCTGCTGGCTCCCTACGCACGCCCACGTGCCGGTGGAAGCTTTTTCCAGCGCTTTCGCTATCAGCTGACGCTTGCGGGCTATGACCACGGCTCGAACTTCATCGGCGCGATCAACGCGAACTCGGTGCTGCTGAAAGAGGAGGATGGCTGGGAGGTCTATTATTCCGGGCGTTTCACGCCATGGGTTCACTACATCCCGGTCAGCCTGTATTGCGTGGACCTCGAGGAAAAGCTGGCATGGGCGCGGGCAAACCCCGCGCGCTGCAAGGAGATGTCGGCCGCCGCCCGGACCGAGGTGGCGCGTCTGGCCAATCCCGCCGCCCGCCGGCAATTCCTGAGCCGCATTCTGGACGGCCTTGCCGCCCTTCGCTGAGAGGAAACCGATGACCACGATCACCGCAAAGCCCATCACCGCCGAGGCCTTCGCCCCCTATGGCGAGCTTCTGACCGCGCGCCCGGCGCCCGACCGGTTCATCAATGCCGGGCGCTGCGAGCGTCATCATGCGCTGGCCACGGTCGAGCGCGGAGAGGGTGAGGCGATCATATCCATCTTCCGCTCCGAGCCGGTCAGCCTGCCCTATGACTGCGCGCTGCTGGAGCGGCATCCGCTGGGGTCGCAGGCCTTCATGCCGCTTGGCCCCGATGCCTGGCTGTCGGTCGTGGCCCCGGACGAGGGCGGCAAGCCCGGCGCGCCGCTGGCCTTCATCGTGCCCGCCGGCATGGGGGTGAACCTCCGCGCGGGTGTCTGGCATGGTGTTCTGACGCCGCTGGACCGCGCCGCCGATTTTCTGGTGGTGGACCGTGAGGGCAATGGGGTGAACCTTGAGGAGGTGGTTATCGCGCCGGTGACGATCACCGCATGAGCGCCCCCGATTTCAGCTTTGAAGCCGCGGCGCTAGACCGCGGGGCGCGGCGCGTGGCCGGGGTCGATGAGGTCGGGCGCGGGCCGCTGGCCGGGCCGGTGACGGCCTGCGCGGTGGTCCTGGACCCCGGCCTCATTCCCGAGGGGTTGAACGACTCGAAGAAGCTGACGGCGGCCCGGCGCGAGGCGCTGGCCGAATGGGTGATGCAGAACTGCGACTGGTCCGCCGCCCATGTCAGCGTCGAGGAGATCGACCGGTTGAACATCCTGCAGGCCTCGCATCTGGCGATGGTTCGGGCGGTCGCGGGGCTGGCGACGCCGCCTTGCCATGTGCTGGTCGATGGCAATCGCCTGCCGCGCGATCTGACCCTGCCGGCGGAAGCCGTGATCAAGGGCGATGCCCGCTGTCTCAGCATTGCCGCCGCCTCGATCGTGGCCAAGGTGTTGCGCGACCGCATCATGGAGGATTTGGCGCAACAACATCCCGGATATGGCTGGGAGGTGAATGCGGGCTATCCGACGCCGGAGCATAAACGCGCGCTCCTAGATATGGGCGTTACCCCACATCATAGACGGTCGTTCAAGCCGGTGCACAATATCTTGTGTCGAGATGAAATCGCAACCCATTGATTCAATAAAGAAATTGACGCCGAATCGCCTCTGACTCATGATCTGAACCACACAGACCGGCACCAAATGTCGGCATTGAAGGGCAGAGCGATGACGACGACCAAAGACAAGCGCGCGGTTTCCGCGCGGCCACTTCCGCTGAACCAGATTCTGGCCGGGGACTGCATCGAGATCATGAACAGCCTGCCCGAGGGCAGCGTTGACCTGATCTTTGCTGATCCCCCATACAACCTGCAGCTGAAGGGCGATCTGCACCGCCCCGATAATTCCAAGGTCGATGCCGTCGACGATCACTGGGACCAGTTCTCCAACTTTGCCGTCTATGACAAGTTCACCCGCGACTGGCTGGCCGCCGCGCGCCGGCTGTTGAAGCCGAACGGGGCAATTTGGGTCATCGGCAGCTATCACAACATCTTCCGCGTCGGCGCCGAGCTGCAGAACCAGGGCTACTGGATCATGAATGACGTGATCTGGCGCAAGTCGAACCCGATGCCGAACTTCCGTGGCAAGCGGCTGACCAATGCCCATGAGACGATGATCTGGGCCAGCAAGTCCGAGGACAGCAAGTACACCTTCAATTACGAGGCGCTGAAATCGCTGAATGAAGGCGTGCAGATGCGCTCGGACTGGGTGATCCCGATCTGCAATGGCGGCGAGCGGCTGAAGGATGCGCAGGGCGACAAGGCCCACCCGACCCAGAAGCCCGAGGCGCTGCTGCACCGCGTGCTGGTCGGCACGACCAATCCGGGCGATGTCGTGTTGGATCCGTTCTTCGGCACCGGCACCACCGGCGCGGTCGCCAAGATGCTGGGCCGAGATTTCATCGGCATCGAGCGCGAGGAAGCCTATCGCGAAGTGGCCGAGAAACGCCTGTCCCGCATCCGCAAGTTTGACAGCGAGGCCATCGCCACGATCAAGCCGAAACGGGCCGAGCCGCGCGTGCCCTTCGGCCAGGTGATCGAGCGCGGGATGCTGCGCCCGGGCGAGGAGTTGTATTCCATCGGCAACCGCCACAAGGCCAAGGTCCGCGCCGATGGCAGCCTGATCGGCAATGACGTGAAGGGTTCGATCCACCAGGTCGGGGCCGCGCTGGAAGGCGCGCCCAGCTGCAATGGCTGGACCTATTGGCATTACCGCCGCGAGGGCAAGATGATCCCCATCGACATCCTGCGCCAGCAGATCCGGGCCGAGATGGAGGTCGACGAGACCCGTCCGCACTGACCCGATCTACCAGTTTCGCCAGCGTTCCGCCCGCATAGCCGCAGGGCCGGAACGACCTTGCCCCGCCGTCGCAAGATGGCGGGGTTTTTTCGTGGTAGGGCTGGCCTATTGGTAAAGGTGTTTTGCCGCTTCATGAACCCGTAAGGGTTCAGGGCGATAGGGCCGGATCTCGCCCAAATGCGAGACGGCCGGCGCGTTCAGCCGCTCGAGGACGGATGGATGCAGGGTCGCCGTTGCCGGGATGGCCCGCGCCGCGACCGGCCAGCGGCGGCTGATCGGGCCGATGCGGAAGGCAAAGGCCTCCTCATGCTGCATCCCCAGCGGGTCCGCGGTGCGATACAGCATCGCGTCATTGATCTGCACCTCGGGCACGCAATCGCGCAATTCGTCGACCATCCAGGACAGGGCGATATCGCTCAGACGCGATTCCGGCTCGGGATAGCTGCCGCCGATATCGCTGTGACAGCCGGCAAACCAGACCTGCTTCAACCAGCAGGGACTGCGGCCATCGGCCTTCTGCGCCTCGGCTGCCATGCCCCATTCGACGCGCGGAAAGGTCTTGCGCCGTTCGTCGATGGAAAGCGCATGGCGGGCATGGCCGACGTCGGAATCGAGCCAGCGGTCATAGTTCTGCAGGTTCCAGGTGGCGTAGTGGCCATTTCGCCAGATCTGCGGCCAGTCGCCAATCCGGCGGATGCTCAGCGGGTGGTTCTCGTCAGGTGAAAAGTACTTCCACTGCGACCATTTCAGCCGGACATACCAGATCGCGATCACGGCCAGAACGGTGATGAGCGGCGCGCCCACGAGCCAGTTCCAGTTCGACAGGATCAGCGCCGCCACCATCACCAGCATCAGGAAGACGACGATCCCCACGGCCAGCGCCACCATCGGCACGCCAAGGGCGGCGACCGTGTCGAAGACGCCGATGAAGCTGGGCTGAACATTGCCCTGCACATCCTCGGCAGCATCGGGATCGAAGCTGCCATACTTGCGCCGGAAGCGGCGGCCCAACTCCTCGCGTTGCGCCAGAAAAGGCTGTTGCCCGCGCGGACGGCCATTGCCGTGGTTATAGACCTTGTTTACCGCCTCGCCGGCGATCTGGTGCAGGGCTGGCCCGAAGCGCGGAATCGGTCCGCCATCCGGCATCCGGGTCGGAATGCCGCAGACATTCATCACGTTGGCGGTGGCGCGGACGGTATAGGCGCCGCGCGAAAAGCCGATCAGCAGCACCCGGTCGCCCGGCTCGTACCAGGACAGGATGGCGGCATAGCAATCGGTGACGTTCTCATCGATCCCGGTGCCGAAGGCGGCGGCAAGGATGTTCTTCAACCGCCTGAGGGTGAAGCCGCCGGCCTCGCCCGAACCCAGACCCGGCTCGTAGAAGCAAACCTGCTCATGCGGACTGATCGGCGAGGACGGGTCGGGGCGCATCGCCCGGTACATCTTGTAGACATTCGACAGGCGCTGATCGGGCTTCAGGCCGCCAAGCTGCCCGGTCCCGTCGGCGAAGATCAGGATATTTTTCGGCATCGCGCGCCCCGCGTTTACCTTGCCCGGTCATTCTCGCAGGGTGCGAGTAAAGGTCAATCGGACTCTTCAGTTCAGATATGCAATCTGCGGCTGTTCCAGGGCACCGGCAGTCGCCGTCATCGCGCGGCCTACAGCGCCCCACGCGGCATCGGCAATTCGCCCCGGTTATACGGCCCCCAATCCGTAACCTCGGGATAGAACTGCCGCCGCCAGGCCCGCACCCTCGGGTTCATCTGCCGCCGCCAGAGGGGCGGGATCAGCGCCATCAGCCCCATGATCGGATAGCCGATCGGCAGTTGCGGCGCCTCGTCCGGGCCATAGGTCTGCAGTAAGGGAAAGCGGCGGTCGGGCTTGTAATGGTGGTCCGAATGGCGCTGCAGGTTGATCAAGAGCCAGTTGGTCGCGCTTTGCGCCGCGTTCCATGAATGGCGCGGCTTGATATGCTCATAGCGGCCATCGCCCAGATATTTGCGGGTCAGCCCGTAATGCTCGACGTAGTTGGTCAACTCCAGCTGCCAGATCGCCACCAGCGCCTGCCACAGGAACAGGACCAGCCCCAGCCACCCGCCCAGAGCCAGCGCCAGTGCCAGCATCGCCCCCTGCAGCACCGCATAGCGCCAGAACGGATTGCGCCGGTCGGTCACCGGCCGTCCGGCGCGGGCCAGCAGGTTCCGCTCGGCCCGCCAGGCGCTGCCCGGGCCATCGCGCAGCACCCGGTAGAAAAAGCGGTGGAACCCCTCGTTATAGCGTGCCGAGACCGCGTCGCGGGGGGTGCCGACCCAGGCGTGGTGGACCAGCATGTGTTCGCTGCGGAAATGGGAATAGAGCGTCGAGGCCAGCAGCAGGTCACCCAGCCAGCGCTCGGTCCGGTTTCTCTGGTGCAGAAGCTCGTGGGCATAGACGATGCCGATGCTGCCCGACATGATGCCGATGCCGAAGAAGAGGCCGGCCAGTTCCCAGCCCGACAGATCGCCGCGATGGGTCACATACCAGATCGCCCCGAAGATCGTCAGGAACTGCAGCGGGAACCAGATCAACGTGATCGCGCGGTGCCAGAACAGCGCGGCCTCGGCAGTGCCGGTGTCGGGGTTTCGCTCGTTCTGGCCCAGCACCGCGTCAAGCCCGGTGGTCAGATACCACGCATAGCCCGGCAGCAGGGCCCACCACCATCCGCCCCATGCTGTTGCCAGCGCGGCCAGTGGCACCAGCCCCAGCGACATCCAGAAGGGCAGGGCAGCGGGCAGGGGCGGGGTGGTCGTCATGGTCATGGTGCCATCCTAATCCCCGCCCGGCACCTGCACCATATCCCAGACCTTGCGCATCAACCCCGGCAGGTCCGAGGGGCGGAAATGCCGCAGCTCCATCAGTTCCCCGCGTTCGGGCGGGCCGGCCAGATCGCCCGCCATGACCGTCAGGATCAGGTTGAAATGGGTGAACACATGCCGCACCTCGCCGACCTCGCGCCAGTCAGCCGGACCGGGGGGCGGCAGGTCGCTGCCATCCCAGCCTGTCGAGGGAAAGGCCAGCGTGCCGCCCAGAAGCCCCTTGGCCGGTCGGCGCTCCAGCAACAGGCGCGGGCCGTCGCGCCCGAGCCAGGCGATGCCGGTTCGGGTCGGCTTCTCGGGTTTCGGTGCGCGGCGGGGCAGATCGGCGGCGATGCCCTGTGCGCGGGCGGCGCAATGGTCGATCAGCGGACAGATGCCGCAGGCGGGGCTGCGGGGCGTGCAGATGGTCGCGCCCAGATCCATCATCGCTTGCGCGAAATCGCCCGGCCGCTGCGTGGGCGTCAGCGTCGCCGCCAGATCGCGCAGGCGTGGCTTCACCCCGGGCATCGGCTCGGTCACGGCGAAAAGCCGCGCCACCACCCGCTCGACATTGCCGTCGACGACCGTCTCGGGCTGGTCATAGGCGATGGCCGAAATGGCGGCGGCAGTATAGGGGCCGATGCCCGGCAGGGCCTGCAACCCTTCGCGCGTCGTCGGAAAGCCCCCCGCAGCGGTCACCGCCCGCGCGCAGGCCAGAAGGTTGCGGGCGCGGGCGTAATAGCCAAGCCCCGCCCATTCGCCCATCACCTGCGCGTCCTCGGCAGCGGCCAGCGCGTCGACCGTCGGCCAGAGCGCGGTGAAGCGCTCGAAATAGGCCCTCACCGCCGCCACGGTGGTCTGCTGCAGCATGATCTCGGACAGCCAGACGCGATAGGGATCGGCCACGCCCGCGCCCGGCGGCACGCGCCACGGCAGCACCCGGGCATGGCGGTCATACCAGCCCAGAAGCAGCGGGGCGATCACCGAGCCGTCACGCATAATTCAGAGATGTTTCAAGCCGCAACGCTTTCATCCGTTCGGGACCGCCCTTAAGAATGACAGGGTGATAACCAATCAGGCGGCCATGGCCCATAGGAAAGACATCGCCAAGACGCCCCGGCGCCGGATGCGCGGGTTCGAGCCGGCGGCCAAGCTGGTCGCCGCCCCGGTGCAAAGCGCCTCGGAAGGGCGCGGCTTCGCGGTGACGCGACTGCTGACCCATTGGCCCGAGGTCGCCGGCGAGCAACTGGCGGCGATGACAAGGCCGGTGAAGATCAGCCATTCGCGCGGCGGCTTTGGCGCTACGCTGACCCTGCTGACCATGGGGCCGGTCGCACCGATGGTCGAGATGCAGCTGCCGCAGCTGAAGGAGCGGGTGAACGCCTGCTACGGCTATAATGCCGTGCAACGCATCCTGTTGACCCAGACCGCGCCCGAGGGCTTTGCCGAGGGACAGGCGCGTTTCCTGACCAAGCCACCCGCCGCACCCGAACCCAGCCCCGTCGAGCGCAAGCAGGCGGAAGCGGTTGCGAAACGATTTTCCGACGAGGGCCTTGCCGCAGCGATGCAGCAGCTCGCCCTCAACCACGCCCATCGCAAGACAAGACAGAACCGAGAGGATTTCGCATGACCCTTCGTCCGACCCTGACCGCACTGGCGCTGTTGCTGGCGCTGCCGGCCTATGCCCAGACCGACAGCACCACCGCGCCCGAGGCCGAGGCGACCACCGAGGCCGCCCCCGCCGACGCGACCAAATCCACTGAGGCCCCGGCCACGGCCGAGGCTGCAACCGCCGCCGAGGGCGCCGAGGCCGCCCCGACCGAGGGTGCCGCTGCCGAGACGCTGCCCGATATCGCGATGGGGGCCGAGGATGCGCCGCTGACCATCTATGAATATGCCAGCTTTACCTGTGGTCATTGCGCCAATTTCCACGACGAGAACTGGCCGAAGCTGAAGGCCGAATATGTCGATACCGGCAAGGTCCGCTTCATCCAGCGCGACATCTATTTCGACGCCGTGGGGCTCTGGGCCGGCATCCTCGCCCGCTGCGGCGGCGATGACAAGTATTACGCCGTCTCGGACATGCTGTTTGACGAGCAGAAGAAATGGCTGGCCGGCAGCTCGGGCGACGAGATCGCGGCGAACCTGCGCAAGATCGGCCTCAAGGCCGGCATGACCGAAGAGCAGATGACCGCCTGCTGGAACGACACCGCCAAGGTCGAGCAGCTGGTCACCACCTTCCAGACGAATGCCGGCGCCGACGAGATCGAGGCGACGCCGACCTTCATCATCGGTGACGAGAAGGTGCAGAACCAGCCCTGGGATGACCTGAAGAAGATCATCGACGACAAGCTGGCGGCAGCCGAGTAATCCGACCAACCAAGCGGGCTGGCCGGCCTTCGGGCCGGCCGCCTAGCCCGTCCTGAGCGACGCGACGAGCTCGTGGAAGCGGTCGCCCTGAATGCGGACATGGGCATTCATCACCTCGGCAGCGCCAGCGGCATCGCCCGCCTCGATCCGCGAAACGATGGTCGCATGTTCCTGCAGCGAGCGCATCATCCGCCCCCGCACGGTCAACTGACGCCGGCGATAGGGTTGCAGCATGGTCTGCAGCCGCTGCGCCTCGGCCTCGAGGAACCGGTTTCCCGACGCCGCATAGATGGCCAGATGGAAGGCCCGGTTCTCGTGGTAATAGGCGTCGCTGTCGCCTGTGCGCGCGGCCTCGTCGCAGGCGGCCTGAGCGTCATGGATGCGCGCCAGCTCCGGACCCGAGGCGCGGGTGGCCGCCAGCCTTGCGCACATCGCCTCAAGCTCTGCCATCACCTCGAAGCGTTCGGTCAGCTCGACCACATCCAACTCGGTGACGAAGGTCCCGCGCTTCGGCTCGACCTTGACCAGGCCTGATGCCTCCAGCGCCTGCAGCGCCTCGCGGATCGGCGTGCGCGAACAGGCGAATTCCGCCGCCAGTGCTTCGAGATCAAGCTTTTCCCCCGGCACGAATCGGCCATCGACGATGGCGTTTTCCAGCACCTGCCGGATCTGCTGCACGGTCGGTTTGGCGGGGCTGGTCACGGCGTCATCCATCAAGCGATTGCAAAGGCACCACAAAATTACGCCATCCCGTTGAAGTGTCCAACAACAATCTTGTTATATACAACATGAAATGAGTTATGTATAACGATTGGGGAGGAGGACACGTCATGGCAAGACCGAAACTGGCATTCCTGAACGACCTGGTTCAGGCGATCACCGGCAACGAGCGTCGCGGCAAGCGCGCGCCGATCACCGAGGAGGCCGCCGCCCGCAATGCCCTTTCGCGCCCGGCCTCCGAGCGTCTGGCCGCGGCCTGTGACGTACTGATGGGCCGGATCGGTGATGCCGCCCGCGTCGCCGTGGCCGAACAGGCGCTGGCTGCCTATGCCCAGTTGACCAAGCCCGAACGCCACGATTTCTTCGTGATGCTGCGCGACCGCTTCAATTCCTCGCCCGAGGCCATCCGCACGGCCTTTGCCGCCTATGACGCCGACCCTTCGGCCCGGACGCTGGTGCCGCTGTTCAACGCCGTTGAACCGCCGCGCCAGACCCTGCTGCGCCGGCTGAACACCGCACCGGGCGCCACGCTGAAACTGGTCCATATGCGCGCCGATCTGCTGAAGGCCATCGCGGATGATCCCGAGCTTGCGCCGCTCGACAGCGATTTCGGCCATCTCTTCGCCTCGTGGTTCAATCGCGGCTTCCTGACCATCCAGCGCATCGACTGGTCGACCCCGGCCAATGTGCTGGAAAAGATCATGGGCTATGAAACCGTCCACCCGATGAAGGGCTGGCAGGATCTGCGCCGCCGTCTCGACCCGGCCGACCGCCGCTTCTATGCCTTCTTCCACCCGGCGACCGGCGACGAGCCGCTGATCTTCGTCGAGGTGGCGCTGATGCGCGACACCCCTGCCGAGATCGCGCCGATCCTGAACGCCCCCGCGCTCGATCTGGCCGAAGAGGCCGATACCGCCGTCTTCTACTCGATCAACAACACCCTGGCCGGGCTGAAGGGCGTGTCCTTCGGCAACTTCCTGATCAAGCAGGTGGTGGCCGAACTGGCCGCCGAACTGCCCTCGCTGACGACCTATGTCACGCTCTCGCCCGCGCCGGGCTTTGCTGGCTGGCTGAGCGGTGTGAAAGAGCCGGAAGCGGTGAAGCTGGCCGAGGAACTGGATCAGGGCGCATGGCTGATGGACGCCGCCGAGGCCGAGCGGCTGAAACCGCAGGTCGAGGCGCTGGCGGCGCGATACTTTACCGAGGCGCGGTCGAAATCCGGTGCGCCGCGCGATCCGGTTGCGCGTTTCCATCTGGGCAATGGCGCCGCCGCATGGCGCGTCAACTGGCCCGGCGACCGCTCGGACGGGGCGGTGAAGCGCGCCCACGGGCTGATGATCAACTATCTCTACGAACCCGCCGCGATCGAGGCCCAGCACGAGGCCTTTGTCCGCGACGGCACCATCGCCACCGGCGCGCCTCTGGCCGCCATCCTGTCACGCTGACTGCATCTGGGGAGGGGACCATGCAGACCATTCATCAAAGCTTCATCGCCTCGGTCGAGGCCCAACCCGGCAAGGCGCTGTTCGAGCGTCCGGGCCAGCCCGACATCACCTATGCCGAGGCCCGCGCGCTGGTCGAGCGTTTCGCCGCCGTGCTGACCGAGATCGGCGTCCAGTCCGGCGACCGCGTGGCGGTGCAGACCGACAAGAGCGCCGAAGCGATCTGCCTCTACCTCGCCACGCTGCAAGTTGGTGGGGTCTATCTTCCGCTCAACACCGCCTATACCGGTGCCGAGATCGACTATTTCCTCGGCGATGCCGCGCCGCGCCTGTTTGTCTGCACACCGGCAACGCTGGCCGAGCACAAAGCGCGCGAGACGGGGGGCCTGCGCGTCGAGAGCCTCGGCGCCAGGGGCGAGGGTTCGCTGATGGCGCTGGCCGAGGCGGCGACGCCGCGCGCCGATTGTGTTGAACGCGTCATGAGCGATCCGGCGGCGATCCTTTACACCTCGGGAACCACCGGGCGCTCGAAGGGTGCGGTGCTGACCCATGGCAACCTCGCCTCGAACACCGCCGCGCTGCTGGACAGCTGGCACTATACCGCCGAGGACCGGCTGATCCACGCGCTGCCGATCTTTCACACCCATGGTCTTTTCGTGGCGGCGAACATGTCCATCGTCTCCGGCGCGACGATGATCTGGCTGACCAAGTTCGACGGTGAAGAGGCCATCGACCTGATGGCGGATGCCACCGTGCTGATGGGGGTGCCGACCTTCTACACGCGGCTGTTGAAATCCGACCGCCTGAACCGCGACACCACCGCCAAGATGCGGCTCTTCGTCTCCGGTTCCGCCCCGCTGCTGGCCGAGGATCACCGCGCTTTCGAGGAGCGCACCGGCCATCCGATCCTTGAACGCTATGGCATGACCGAGACCTGCATGATCACCACCAACCCCTATGACGGCGCCCGCAAGCCCGGCGCGGTGGGCATGGCGCTGCCGGGGATCGAGATCCGAATCACCGACCGCGAGAGCGGCGCGACCCTGTCCGATGGCGAGATCGGTGCGATCGAGGTGCGGGGTCCGAACGTCTTCGAGGGCTATTGGCAGATGCCGGAAAAGACCGCCTCCGAGTTCCGCGACGACGGCTTCTTCATCACCGGCGATCTGGGGCAGATCGGTGATGACGGCTATCTGCGCATCGTCGGGCGCGACAAGGATCTGGTCATCTCGGGCGGCTACAACGTCTATCCGAAGGAAATCGAAGGGCTGATCGACGATATTCCGGGCGTGCTGGAAAGCGCCGTGATCGGGCTGTCGCATCCCGATCTGGGCGAGGGCGTGACCGCCGTGGTCGTGCCGCAGGGCGGGGCGAGCCTCGACGAGACCGGGATCATCGCCGCCATCGGCGACCGGCTGGCGCGCTACAAGCAGCCGAAGAAGGTCCTCTTCGTCAAGGAACTGCCGCGCAACGTGATGGGCAAGGTCCAGAAGGCCGAGCTGCGCAAGACCTATGCCGATCTTTACAAGTGATTGACCGGCGCGCCGCGGGCCAGGAGGGGTCCCGCGCGCGCCGAACCTCAGGGAGGAGGGACGAATGATTATCTATGGAGTCGCCGTTCTGGCTGGCTGCCTTCTGGCGGGCATGGTCGTGGGCGATGCGCTTGGCGCGCTGCTGAACGTGGAATCGAATGTCGGCGGCGTGGGCTTTGCCATGCTGCTTCTGATCGTGCTGACCGACCGGATGCGCCGCTCTGGCCATTTCCCCCAGCACAGCGCCGAGGGCGTGCTGTTCTGGAGCGCGATGTACATCCCCATCGTCGTCGCCATGGCCTCGACCCAGAACGTCGTCTCGGCGGTGAAGGGTGGCCCGGTCGCATTGCTGGCGGGCGTGGGCGCCACCGTCGTCTGCTGGGCACTGGTGCCGGTGCTGGCGCGGATCGGCGGGGCCGAGGCACCGCTGCCCCCTGTCGATGAAGCCGAGGAGGTCTGAGCCATGGAACTGATTGCGAATGTGCTGATCAAGAACGGGCTGCTTTTCGCCTTCCTGATCGTCGGCGCGGTGATGTGGCTCAGCTATTACGCCTCGCATCACCTGACCCGTGGCCGGCTGCACGGATCGGCCGTGGCGATCATCGTCGGGTTGGTGCTGGCCTATATCGGCGGCCACTATACCGGCGGCAGCAAGGGTCTGTCCGACGTCCCGCTGTTTGCCGGGCTGGGGGTGATGGGTGGCGCGATGCTGCGCGACTTTGCCATCGTCTCGACCGCTTACGGCGTCGATCTGGGCGAGATCCGGCGCTCGGGTCTGGTCGGTGTCCTGTCGCTGGCGCTGGGGATCTTTCTGTCATTCATCGTCGGTGCGGTCGTGGCGCTGATGTTCGGTTACAGCGATGCGGTCAGCATGACCACGCTTGGCGCGGGTGCCGCGACCTATATCGTCGGTCCGGTCACTGGCTCGGCCCTTGGCGCCTCGAGCGAGATCATCGCGCTGTCGGTTGCCGCAGGGCTGATCAAATCGGTGTTGGTCATGGTCGGCACGCCCTTCATCGCGCCGCTGATCGGGCTGAACAATCCCAAGGCGGCAATGGCCTATGGCGGGCTGATGGGCACGACCAGCGGTGTGGCGGGCGGGCTGGCGGCGACCGACAAGCGGCTGGTGCCCTATGGCGCGATGACGGCGACCTTCTATACCGGGCTTGGGTGCCTCTTGGGGCCGTCGCTGATCTATTTCCTGATCCGCGGGGTGATGGGCGGCTGATCGGCGGCCTATCCGAGAAATCGCGCGCGGCGGCCCCGGAGGACCGCCGCGCATTCGTCATTTGGCTGCTTCGGGATTGGGCGGCTGGTTCCAGCCGCGCTGCACTGCCGGGCGCGCCTCGAAGCGGTCGACCCAGGTGGTGACATTGGTGAAATCGGCCAGCCCGACCTCCTTGTCGGCCTCGTAGAAACGGGTCAGCGTCCGCACCCAGGGGGCGGTGGCGATATCGGCCACCGAATAGTCACCGGTGATCCAGTCGCGCCCCTGCAACTGCCGGTCCAGCACGCCCAGCAGCCGCCGCGCCTCGCCATAATAGCGTTCGCGCGGGCGGGGATCCTCGATCTCTTTTCCCTTGTAGCGGTGGAAGAAGCCGACCTGCCCGAACATCGGGCCGATGCCGCCCATCTGGAAGAACAGCCATTGCAGCGTGTGCCAGCGCGCCGCCCCGGATTGCGGCAGGAAGCGGCCGTACTTGTCGCCCAGATAGGTCAGGATCGCGCCCGATTCCCACAACCCCATCGGCTCGCCATAGGGGCCGTTCGGGTCGATCAGGGCGGGGATCTTGTTGTTCGGGTTCAGGCTGAGAAATTCCGGCGTCAGCTGGTCGGCCGGGTCGCCGATGCTGACCCGGTGGACGTCATATTCGACGCCCAGTTCCTCGAGCATGATCGAGACCTTGACCCCGTTCGGCGTCCCCAGCGAATAGAGTTGGATCACGTCTTCGCGCCGTGGTGGCCAGCGATGGGTGATGGGGAAATCTGCCAATTTCGACATGTTCGCACCTTACTATTTGTTGCGGGGCATGAGTTTGTGGTAAACGCCCCGTTAGCGCGCAACAAGCGCGGCGTTTTAGCGAGGTAAAGACGTGATCAAAGAATTCAAGGAGTTTATCGCCCGCGGCAATGTCATGGACATGGCGGTCGGTATCATCATCGGTGCGGCCTTTACGGCCATCGTCACATCGCTGGTGGGTGACCTGATCAACCCGATCATCGGCATCATCACCGGCGGGACCGACTTCAGCAGCAAGTACTTCGTGCTGTCGGGCACCGCCCCGGAAGGTGCTGGCCTGCAGGCGGCGCGCGATGCCGGCGCGAACGTTTTTGCCTATGGCTCGTTCCTGTCTGCGGTCATCAACTTCCTGATCATCGCCTTCGTCGTGTTCCTGCTGGTGAAAGGCGTGAACCGCATCAAGGACGCGACCACCGCCAAGGCGGAAGTCGTGGAAGAGGCCCCCGCCGGCCCGACCCAGGAAGAGCTGCTGGCCCAGATCCGCGACCTGCTGGCCACCCGCGCGGCCTGATCCGAGCCAAGCGAAACGAGTTGAGGGCGTGCCGGACTGGCGCGCCCTTTTTGCGTGGCGCAACAGCTGCGTGCGCTGCTGCGGCGGAAATCGCAACGGGGGGCCGGTTCGGCCAGCGAATGCTGGGTTTTGGCGTGCACAGCGGGTGCACAGCGGGTGCACCGGGGGTGCACAGGGCGTACACCGGAGAGGCGCTGTTGCGGGGAGGGGCTGCCGTTTCCTCTGGCCGTCCGCATGACCGGTTCTTGCGCAAGGCTGTGCAAAGGCGGATGCTGCCGTCATGTCGATAGAGATCGAGTTCGCTTTCAACGCCTTGACGGAGACTGCGCGACGCCACATCCGGGTGTTTCAGTTCCAGCAGTTTCTTGACCGTTTTGCCATGGGCCTCACGGTGGCCGTGGTCGCGCTGGCGCTGACGGATCGTGGCATGGACCTGTTCCAGATTTCGCTGCTTTTCGGGGTCTACTCGATCACGACCATGGCGATGGAACTGCCCTTCGGCGGTCTGGCCGACAATATCGGTCGCAAGCCGGTTTTCCTCGCAGCGGTGGTCGCCAGCCTGATCTCGGTGGCCCTCTTTCTGTCGTCCAGCGACTTCGCTGTTCTGGCCCTTTCCTTCGCCTTCATCGGCTTCGGACGCGCGCTGCGGTCAGGCACGCTCGATGCATGGTTCGTCGAAACCTTCAAAGCCGCTGCGCCGGGTGTGGATGTCCAACCCGCTCTGGCGAAAGCGCAATGGGCCAATGCGATGGGCCTTGCGGTCGGTGCGGTTCTGGGTGGCCTCCTGCCAGATGCGCTGGGCGCGATAAGCCTGGATCATGGGATCAGCGTCTACGATGTGTCCTATGCGGCAAGCTTCGTGGTGATGGTCGGGGTGCTGACCTACACCATGGTCGCCATCGCCGAGGAACCGCGCCCGCTGAACCCCAAGGCAATCGGGCAAGGGTTCGCAAGGGTCCCGTCGGTGATTGCCGAGGCTGGTGTTCTGGCGTTGAGACATCCGACGCTTTCCCTGCTTCTCGCGGCTCTGGCGCTGTTCCTGATGGCGACCAATCCGGTTGAGGTGATCTGGCCGACCTATGCCAAGCCCATGCTGGACGAGGATTATGCCAACACCGCCATTGGCGCTTTGACGGCGGGATATTTCTTCGCCATCGCTTTCGGTGCGTGGTTGTCGCCCCATATCAGCCGGATCTTCAGGCGTCGCCACGCCGTCTCGCTTGCGGCGATCTTTGCCTGTCTCGCGCTCGTTCAACTGGCCTTGGCCATGGTGGGCGGCATCGTCGGGTTTGTCGGCGTCTTTGTGCTCTATTCCGTCATTCTCGGCGCAAGCGAGACGCCTGCGAGCAGCATCCTGCACCGCTGCGTGGAGGATCGGCAAAGGTCCACCATGTTGTCCCTTCGATCCCTCATCCAGCAATTCGGCGCCGCGATAGGGCTGGTCATGGCCGGGGCCCTGGCCGAGATCTATTCGACGCCCATTGCCTGGAGTGTCGGCGCCGTCTTTCTGCTGATGGCAATGATCCTGAGTCTGGTGTTGGCCAAACGACTGGCCGCCGGAGCCGTGTAGCGTTTGCCCGGAGCACCGGGCAAACGGTCTTTGCGTGATGCGCTTCAGGCCGCGAGCACCTGTTCCGGCGTCACCGCCTCGAGTTGCAGCGCCTCGCCCACGGGCAGCGAGGTCAGCCGGCCCTGATGGGTCGAGAGGCCAGCGCGCAGGTGCGGATCGTCCAGCACGGCCTGCCGCCAGCCCTTGTCGGCCAAGGCCAGGAGGAAGGGCATGGTGGCATTGCCAAGCGCGATGGTCGAGGTGCGCGCCACCGCGCCGGGCATGTTCGCCACGCAGTAATGCAGGATGCCGTCGACCTCGTAGATCGGGTCCTGATGGGTGGTGGCGTGGCTGGTCTCGAAACAACCGCCCTGATCGATGGCGACATCGACCAGCACCGAACCGGGCTTCATGGTCGAAAGCTGCGCCCGCGAGATCAGCTTGGGCGCGGCGGCGCCGGGGATCAGCACGGCACCGACGACCATATCGGCCAGTGCAATTTGTTCGGCGATATTGGCACCGCTGGCGAATTGCGTCTTGAAGCTGTCGCCGAAGGTATCGTCGAGATAGCGCATCCGGGGCAGGGACCGGTCCATCACCACCACATCCGCGCCCATCCCCGCCGCGACCCGCGCCGCATGGGTGCCGACGACACCGCCGCCGATCACCACCACCCGCGCAGGACCGACGCCCGGCACCCCGCCCATCAGCACGCCACGCCCGCCATTGGCCTTCTGCAGCGTCCAGGCACCGACCTGCGGCGCCAGCTTGCCCGCCACCTCGGACATGGGCGCCAGAAGCGGCAGCCCGCCGGCGCGGTCCGTCACTGTCTCATAGGCGATGGCGGTGACGCCGGAATTCAGCAGGTCACGGGTCTGATCGGGATCAGGGGCGAGATGCAGGTAGGTGAACAGCACCTGCCCCTCGCGCAGCATGGCGCGTTCCACCGCCTGGGGCTCTTTCACTTTCACGATCATCTCGGCGGCGTCGAAGACCGCCTTGGCATCCGGGGCGATCTCGGCCCCGGCGGCCAGGTAGTCGGCATCGGTGAAGCCCGAGCCGATGCCGGCGCCGGTCTGGACCAGCAACTGGTGGCCATGGGCCACGGCCTCCGCGGCGGCGGCTGGGGTGACGCCGACGCGGAATTCCTGGGGTTTGATTTCTTTCGGGCAGCCGATCAGCATGGGGTCCTCCGCTGTTATCGTTTTGAGCGGATTCTCTCATGAAATCAGCGAAATGTGTGACGAAAGGCTGCGAACGGCGCGGGCTGGAACGGCGGATTCTGTCTTGAAATTGACATAAATTGGAAGAAACTGCGTCCATGGACGACATTGACGCAATAGACCGCCGCATTCTCGACCTGCTTCAGCGGGACGGGCGAATCAGTAACGCCGACCTTGCAGCCAAGGTGAATCTCTCGGCCAGTGCCTGCCATCGCCGGGTCAGGCGGCTGGAGGAGGAGGGGTTCATCCGCGATTACGTCGCGCTTCTGGATCGCCGCAAGGTCGGCCGGCAGACCATGGTGTTCGTCGAGATCACTCTGTCGGGTCAGGCCGACGAGGTGCTGGAAGCCTTTGAGCGCGCGGTGCGCGAGATCCCCGATGTGCTCGAATGCCACCTGATGTCGGGCGCGGCGGATTACCTGCTGAAGGTGGTCGCCAATGACACCGAGGATTTCGCCCGTATCCACCGCCAGCATCTGGCCAAGCTGCCGGGCGTCCAGCAGATGCATTCCTCCTTCGCGCTGCGCACTGTGTTCCGCACGACGGCGCTGCCGATCTAGGCCGCGCCGATCCGCTGAACCCGGGTGATGAGATCGGTGCAAAGGCTCAGGGATCGGGCAGTAGCCTGCAACATCCGCGGCAAGGCCAGCCATTCCAGCACCCAGGCCGCGCCCGAGCGTTCCTGTTCGTGCAGCAGCGCCTGATGCATCAGCGAGAGCTGCCCGGCATTGTCGCGGGCCAACGTCATCAGCGTCTCGGCCCCCACCGGGTTCTGCTTGTGCGGCATGGCCGAACTGGTGCCGCCGCCCGAAAGACCGATCTCGCCCATCTGCGCCATCAGCGCGATGTCCTGTCCGATCTTGCCGGTGGCGCCGGTGACCAGGGACAGCCAGCCGGCATATTCGGCGATGCCGTCCCTTGCGCTGTGCCATTGCGAAGGCGCGCGGTGCAGACCCAGACGGTCGGCCAGGGCGTCGGCGATGGCATCGCCCTCGGCACGTTTTTCCGGGCCGCCGCGCAACCCGACGGGGCCGCCATATTGCACCAGTTCCAGACGGGGGCGAAGCTGGGCCAGACGCTCGAGATGCCGGGGCAGGGGCGCCCGCCATGCGGCCAGACGGTCGCCGGCGGTGATCGGCAGCGCAGCCTGCATCCGGGTGCGGCCCATCAGCGGCTGTTGCCCTTGCCGCGTGGCCAGATCGTCGAGCGCGGCGATCAGGGCGGTGATCTCGCCGACAAAACGGTCGTTCAGCCCCCTGAGAACCAGCACCGTCGCGGTGTCGAGGATGTCCTGACTGGTGGCGCCGACATGCAAGGCCGGGCGCAGGACCCGGTCAGCGGCGGCCTTCAATTGGCGCACATAGTCTGGCACCGGCAGCCCGTCCTGAACCATGGCTCTGCGCAGCGTGTCCATGTCGGGCTGGAAACCTTCGACGAACGCCGCCGCCTGCCGCGCCAGAGCGGCATCGACCACGCCCGCATCGCCCGCCGCCAGCGACAGCGCGGCCTCGACCTCGGCGATCCGCGCCAGCCATGCCGCGTCGGTGAACAGGGCCGCGATGGCGGCATCGCCGGTCAGCAGGGTCATCAGGTCGGTCTCGGGCATGGCGGTCTCCCTCTCGTCATCCCGTTGTGCGGCGAGGGGCAGGCCGGCGCAACCCGGTTTACCGCCACCCGAGCCTTGGATAACGTGGCAGCCGGGGAGGAACCATGCGCCATCAGGTCGTCATCATCGGCGGAGGGCCGGCGGGGCTGCTGCTGGGCCAGCTGCTCCATCGGCGCGGCATCGATACCGTGCTGCTGGAACGCAAGACGCGCGCCTATGTGCTGGGGCGGATCCGTGCCGGGGTGCTGGAAGCCGGGCTGGTCGGGCTGCTGGAAGAGGCCGGCGTGGCCGAGCGCCTGCACCGCGAGGGGCAGGAGCATGACGGCACCCAGATCGCCTGCGACGGCGAGATGTTCCATCTGGATTTCCGCGCGCTGACCGGCAGGCCGGTCACGGTCTATGGCCAGACCGAGGTGACGCGCGACCTTTACGACGCGCGCGAGGCGGCTCATGCCCGGACGGAGTTCGAGGTCGATCACGTCGAGATCCATGGTGCCGAAACCGATGCCCCCTATGTCACCTATGTACAGGGCGGGCGCAGCCATCGCATCGACTGCGATTTCGTGGCGGGCTGCGACGGTTTCCACGGCATCAGTCGCCAGACCATCCCGCTGTCGGTCAGGCGCGAATACGAGAAGACCTATCCCTTCGGCTGGCTGGGGGTCCTTGCCGAGACACCGCCGGTCTATCACGAGCTGATCTACGCCAATTCCGAACGGGGTTTTGCGCTCTGCTCGATGCGGAACGCGAACCTGTCGCGCTATTACCTGCAATGCGGTCTCTCCGATCATCCCGAGGATTGGACCGATCGCGCCTTCTGGCAGGAGTTGAAGCGCCGCATTCCGGCCGAGATGGCCGAGCGGCTGGTGACCGGCCCGAGCATCGAGAAATCCATCGCGCCCCTGCGCTCGTTCGTCTGCGAGCCGATGCGCTGGGGGCGGCTGTTCCTGTGCGGTGATGCTGCCCATATCGTGCCGCCGACCGGCGCCAAGGGGCTGAACCTCGCGGCGAGCGACGTCCATTACCTCTATCACGCGCTCTGGCAATTCTACGACACGGGCGAGCGCGAGGGGATCGACCGCTATTCCGAACGCGCACTTCTGCGGGTATGGAAGGCCGAACGGTTCAGCTGGTGGTTCAGCGGGCTGCTGCACCGCTATCCGCATCAGAGCCGTTTTGATCTGAAGATGCAGCAGGCCGATATTGCCTTCCTGCGCGACAATCGCGCGCAACAACTGGCTTTTGCCGAGAATTATGTGGGGTTGCCTTACTGATGGTTGATGTTCTGGATCTGGGCCATGTGCGCCTGCATGTCGCCGATGAGGGCCCGCGCGATGCGCCGGCGGTGATCTTTGCCAATTCGCTCGGCACCGATTTCCGGCTGTGGGACGCGATCCTGCCTCATCTGCCGCCGGGGCTTCGGATCGTGCGCGCCGACAAGCGCGGGCACGGGCTGTCGCAGACCACCGGGCCGATCAGCATAGACGATCTGGCAGATGACGTGGCGGGGATCATCGCCGCGCTGGAGCTGGACCGGCCGGTCTATGTTGGCCTGTCGATCGGCGGGCTGATCGGGCAGTCGCTGGCGCTGCGCCACGGGGATGCCATTGGCGGGCTGGTGCTATCGAACACCGCCGCCAAGATCGGCGAAAGCACGATCTGGACCGACCGCATCGCCGCCATCGAGGCCGGGGGCATCGGTGTCATTGCCGAGCCGACCATGGAACGCTGGTTCTCGCCCGCCTTCCGCGCCACGCCCGACTGTGGCGCCTGGAAGCTGATGCTGGAACGGCAGGACCAGGCGGGCTATCTGGCCTGCTGCCGCGCCATCGCCGAGGCCGATTTCCGCGAGCGGCTGGCCGGGGTTCAGGGGCCGGTCCTCTGCATCGGTGGCAGCCTCGACGGCTCGACCCCGCCCGAGGCGATGCGCGACCTGACCGACCGGATCAGCGGCGCGCGGCTGGAGATCATCGAGGGCGTGGGCCATCTGCCTTGCGTCGAGGCGCCGGCCCTCTACGCCGACCTGCTGGCCGGGCATCTGCGCGACATCGGGCATATCTGAGCGAGAGGGGCCGGCCTATCCGGCTCCGTCCACCAGCCAGCGGCCATGGACCCAGCCCCTGCGGCGGGGCTTGCCATAGGTGATGCCGATCCACGGTCCGCTGCGGGCGCAGGTGCGCACCAGGTCACCGTTGTGCAACTCGTCGATGCGGGTGAAATCGGTGCCCGGCCCGGACCGCACGGCCAGGAAGCCATCGCCCTTCGGGTCAAGCCCGGCGACGATGCTGCCGGCGCAGCCCGCCGCCTGTCCGTCCTCGAAGACCTTGAACTCCACATCCAGTTGCTGCGCCGTGGACGCGCTGGCGAAAAGCGACAGCAACAGCGCGAGACACTTGATCGACATGGTGAACACCTCCGCCGTGCCCGGCTTCCGCCGACGAGTCGGCCTGATCGAGACTACAGCATTTGCAGGAAAGGCGACACGGCAGATCAATCGGGGCCGCAACTGGCTGCGGCCCCGGTCTTGTCCTCAGACCGGGCAGGCGGCCCCGGTATCGATCCAGGCGCGGGTCAGGGCGCCGAAGATCTCCTGATTGCCCGGTGCGGGGGTGCGGCCCTCGCCCGGCTCCCAGGCCCAGCCCACCAGACCGTCCTCGGCCATATGCTCGTGCAGCGCCTCGAGATCGCGGCCGCCATTGCGCTCGGGATCCTTGATCTGGGTGCAGATATCGGCCAGCGACTGCCCGGCCCAGCCCATGCTTTCGGGCGCGAGCTGCCAAGGTTCATGGCCGGGGATCGAGCCGCTTTCGACCGAATAGGCGACGTTCTCGGCACCGTGGCAGGTGGTGCAGGCGAGGCCGTCCGGGCCGAAATCGGCCGCGCCGCGCACCATGGGCGGGCTGTGCGGGTGCATGTCATCGCCCTGCGTCGGGCCCCCGGTGACCGGATGGCAGTTCAGGCAGCGCGGATGGGTGATGACCTTGCCCATTTCCTCGAACAGCGCCACCGAGCGGGCGGCGTCATCCGCGCCGGTGATGGCCTCGGGGGATTGCAGGCCGGCGGCTTCGGCGGGTGCTGCCTCGGCTGCCGGTGCTTCCGCCGCTGGTGCCTCAGCCGCTGGTGCCTCCGTCGTTGCGGCCTCCTGCGCCCAAGCCGGCGCAGCCATCATCAGCGCCAGCGCCGAGGCGGCGGCAGTCAGTGTCAGTCGCTTCATGGTTACACCACCCCTCGTTGCACCATCGGCAGTTTGCGTGTCTGGGTTCCGGTCAGCGCCCGCCAGGCATTGGCGACCGCCGGTCCGATCGGCGGCACCCCCGGCTCTCCGATGCCGGTTGGATCGGCGGTGCTGGCGATGATCTCGACCTGGACATCCGGCATCTCGCCGATCCTGAGCATCCGGTAGCTGTCGTAATTGCTTTCCTGCACCCGGCCACCGGCGCCAAAGGTGATCTGGCTGAACAGCGCGGCGCTGAGGCCGAAGCCGATGCCGCCCTCGATCTGCGCTCGGATGACGTTGGGGTTCACCGCCACGCCGCAATCGACCGCGCACCAGACGCCGGTGACATGGGGCGCGCCGTCCCGATCCTCGACCTCGGCGATCTGGGCGACATAGGTGCCGAAGCTTTTGGCATAGGCCATGCCATAGCCCTTGCCCTCGGTCCCGTTCGGACCTTTCCAGCCGGCCATCTCGGCCACCTTCTCGATCACCGCGCGCGGGCGCGGGTCATCGGGCTTCAAGAGGTCAAGCCGCCCCTGCACCGGGTCCTTGCCCGCGCCCACCAGCACCTCGTCGAGGAACATCTCGACGGCGAAGGCGGTATGGGTCGAGCCGACCGAGCGCCACCAGAGCACCGGCACCCCGGTCTTGGTCTGCTCGAAGCCCACCCGGCGCGCGCCCAGATCATAGGGCAGTTCGACCGAGCCCTCGAAAGCGGTGGCATCGGGTGCTCCCTGCAGCATCGGCTCCATCGGCGTGCCGGCCAGCAGCGACTGGCCAGACACCACGTTCTCCCATGCGGTGATCTTGCCGTCAGCGTCGGTGGCCGCGCGGAAGCGATGGGCGGTCATCGGGCGGTAATAGCCGCCCTTGATGTCATCCTCGCGCGTCCACATCAGCTTGTAGCTGCCATCGCCCGCCGCCTTGGCGACCTCGGCCAGTTCGGCGGCCAGATGGGCGTCACCCGTTGCCCGGCGGCCGAAGGAGCCACCGGCCAGCATCACGTCCAGCGTCACCTTGGCCGGGTCGAGACCCAGGATCCCGGCAATGGTCGGCTGGTCGAGACCGGGGAACTGGCTGCCATAGGAGGCATGGGCGCTGTCGCCCGAGACCGTCAGCAGCCCGTCCAGCGCCTCGAGCGGTGCGTGGGCGAGGAAGGGGAATTGATACTCTGCCTCGTGCAGGGTCGATCCCTCGGCAGCAAAAGCCGCTGCCAGATCGCCGCCCTCTTCCTCGACCGTTATCCCCGGCTGCCGCGCTGCCGCCAGCGTCATGGCGGCCAGTTCGGCATCGTCGCGGGTCTCGGCATTGGCCTCGTCCCAGGTGACGGCCAGCGCGTCGCGGCCTTTCAGCGCGGCAAAGGTGTTGTCGGCATAGACGGCGACCCCCTGCGGGATCTGATGCACAGCCCGCACGCCCGGCACCGCCAGCGCGGCGCTGTCATCGAAGGAAGCCACGGTGGCACCGAAGGCGGGCGGATGGGCGACCACCACGACCTGCATCCCCTCGGGATACTGGTCCAGCGTGAACATCGCCTTGCCGTCGGTCTTTTCGTCGGTGTCGAGCTTATGCAGGTCGGTGCCGATCAGGGTCCATTGCTCGGGCGTTTTCAGCACCGGCTCTGCCGGCGGGGTCAGGGCGCCCGCCGCCTCGGCCAGCGCACCGAAGCCCGATTGCTTGCCGGAGCCGGCATGGGCGATCACGCCCTTCGAGACGGTGATCTCAGCCGCCGGCACGCCCCATTCGGCGGCGGCGGCCTCGACCAGCATGGCGCGCATGGCGGCGCCGGCCCGGCGCATGACCATGAAGCTGCTGGGCAGCGCGGTCGAACCGCCGGTGCCCTGTAGCCCGCCAAGGACGGCATTGCCGTACCAGGCGGCATTGGCCGGGGCCAGCGCGCCGCGCATCTGCGACCAGTCGGCGTCCAGTTCCTCGGCGACCAGCGTGGCAAGGCCGGTCATCGGGCCCTGACCGAATTCGATATGCTTGATCATCACCGTCACCGTGTCATCGGCGGCGATGCGGACGAAGGCATTGGGCGGAATGGCGACTGCGGCGGGTGCTGCGGCCTCCTGTGCCAGAAGCCGGCGACCTGGAACCGGCAGGGTCAGCGCCAGAACCAGCCCGGCACCGCCGGACAGGAAGGCCCGCCGAGACGTCTTAAAACCTGAGGTGCGGATCGTCATGGCTCAGCCCTCCAGCGTCTTGGCCGCGTCATGGATCGCGGCGCGGATGCGGTGATAGGTGGCGCAGCGGCAGATATTGCCGGCCATCGCCTGATCGATCTGTTCGTCGCTGGGTGCCGGCACCATTTGCAACAGACCCGTGGCCTGCATGATCTGGCCCGACTGGCACCAGCCGCATTGCGGCACGTCGATGGCGCGCCAGGCGGTCTGGATGGCGTCGAATTCCGCCCCCGCCATGCCCTCGATGGTGGTCACCTCGGAGCCGCCGATCGATCCGATCGGTGTCACGCAGGCCCGGCGCGGCGCGCCGTCCAGCATCACCGTGCAGGCGCCGCATTGCGCCACGCCGCATCCGAATTTCGTTCCGGTCAGCCGCAGCTCGTCGCGCAGCGCCCAGAGCAGGGGCGTGTCGGGGTCAAGCTCCAGCGTGACCTCTTGCCCGTTTATGGTGAGTTTCGTCATCTTCTCTGGCCCCCCAATGGCTGGATAGATTCCTTCAGGATAGACCTCTGGTTGCATTGACTGCAAGCGGTGGTGACGGCTGGGCAAGGTGGGCAGAGGCAAGCCCGCTGGCGCGACGGTGTTTCCGCCTGCGCCTGCCCGATCTCTGTGCAGAACGGCGATGTGCGCGGACTTGCGGGTGGTTTCGCAATATCAGAGGCTTGCGATCACCGCGCCGGGGCTGCTACCGGGCAGGGCAGGGACTTCAGGGAGAGACCGCATGGCCGGGCCGGATGCAAAAGGCGACGCAAAGGGATTTGTCTCGCTGGTCTCCTCGGGGCCGGGTGATCCCGAACTCTTGACCCTGCGCGCCGCCGCGCGGCTGCGCCAGGCCGAGGTGGTGCTCTATGACGACCTGTCCTCGGGTCCGATTCTCGAGCTTGCCAACCCCGATGCCGAGCTGGTCCCGGTCGGCAAGCGCGCCGGGCGGCCCTCGGCCAAGCAGGAACATGTGAACGCGCTGCTGGTCGAATACGCGCTGGCCGGGCAGCGTGTGGTGCGGCTGAAATCCGGCGATGCCGGCATCTTCGGGCGGCTCGAGGAAGAGATCATCGCGCTGAACGAGGCCGGCATCGCCTTCGAGATCGTGCCGGGCGTGCCCTCGGCCGTGGCGGCGGCGGCGGCGGCGCAGATCCCGCTGACCCGGCGACTGACCGCGCGGCGGCTGCAATTCCTGACCGGTGCCGATGTCACCGGGGCGCTGCCCAGGGATATCAACTGGGCCGCCATCGCCGATCCGGCCACCACCACCGTCGTCTTCATGGGTCAGCGCAGCTTTCCCGATCTGGCGCGCGGGCTGCAGGAACATGGCCTCTCGGGCGAGACGCCGGCGCTGTTCGCCGAAGCCGTCAGCCATCCGCATCAGCGGCTGATCCGCACCACCATCGCCGCGCTGGCCGAGATGCTGGCCGATGCGCCGGTGACGCAGCCGGCGCTGATCCTCTATGGCCCGCTGGCCCAGGGGCCGGATCAGGGCTGATCGCCGAAAACGCGGCAAATTCGACCGATCCCCTTCCGTTTGGGCGGGGATCGGGCACCTTGGTCTGGCCTCGTAGGGGGCAGTTCGTGAGTGACCGTTTTCCCAGAGTTGGGCCGGAATGGACTATGTTGCGACGCTTCGGGTCGACCAGAACCGGTTTTTGACCCGCATCACCGATCTGGTCATCGCAGAAGTCGCAGGTCGCCCGGTTCTGATCAGTGCCACCTATCTGGGCGGCGGGCTGGCCAGCTTTGCCATCACCGATGCCGACCTGCCGGCGGGCGCGGGCAGCCTCTGGTCCCATCCCATCGGCTTCGAGCACTGGGGCGATCCGTGTTTGCAACTGCTCGAGATAGGCGGGCAGCCGTGGCTGACCCTGACCGGACTGGGGAACGGCCCGAACACGCGCCTGCCCTTGCTCGAGGGTGGGGATCTCGGGCCGGTTGCTGCCCTCTTCGGCGCCACGCCGCTGCCGCGCGACCTGACCCAGTTGGGCCAGATCGAGATCGGCGGCGACAGCTATGTCTATGCCGCGCGGCAGGGCGATGTGGAATTCACGCTCTATCGCGAGGCGGATGATGGCAGCCTGACCCGCATCACCCGGTCGCTGATGCCCTTGGCCGCGACCATGCCCGAGGCTTCGCTGGACAAGATCATCACCCTGCAGATGGGTGGCCAGCCGGTGCTGGTGGCGATCTCGGGTCTGGGGAATTTCCTCGCGAGTCACCGGCTTGACTCGCAGGGCGGGATCATCCGCGCCGACTATCTGACGGCGGGGGACGGCACTGGCTTCAACGTCCCGAATGACGTGGCTGCGGTGACAGTGGACGGGCTGGTCTATCTGATCGTGACCTCGGCGCGGTCATCCTCGATCACCACCGTGCGACTGTTGCCCGATGGCAGCATGATCCCGGTCGATCATGTTGTCGACGAGCTGTCGACCCGGTTCCAGCGCGCCTCGGCACTGGCCACGGTCGAGGTCGATGGCCGCGCCTATGTCTTCGTCGGTGGCATGGATGACGGCATCTCGGTCTTCACCCTGCAGCCCGATGGCAAGCTTCTTCATCTTGAAACGCTGGTCGATGACGCGGCGATGGCCCTGACCGATGTCAGCGCCATTGCGGCCGAGGAGGTGAGGGGCAAGATCGTTCTCTTTGTCTCGAGTTCGCGCGAGACCGGCATTACCCAGCTGTCCCTCGATCCGGGCCAACTGGGTCTGACGCGAAGGGTGGGGGCAGGCATTGTTTTGGGCAGCTCGGGCAATGACCTGCTGAGCGCGGGGCGCGGCACGACGCAGTTGAAGGGCGGCGATGGCGATGATGTGCTGGTCGCCGGGCGCGAGGACATCACGATCTGGGGCGGCGCGGGGCGCGACGTTTTCGTTGCTACCCCGGTCGCGGGCCGCATCCTGATCCGCGATTTCGAACCGGGCGAGGACCGGCTGGACCTGTCGCAGCTGGGCATGGTGCGCAGCATCGGCCAGCTGAGCTTCTCGCCCTTTTCCAAGGGTATCCGCATCCGCTTTGGCGAGACGCTGATCGAGATCCATTCGTCGCTTGGCACCACGCTTTCGGCCAGTCTCTTCACCAACGCGATGTTCCCGGTCGCCCATTACACGCCGCCCGATGTCGATACCATCATTGTCGGCTCGACCGGGGATGACCGCCTGATCGCGGCGCGTGGCGGCTCCGAGATCCACGGCCTTGCCGGGGCAGACCTGATCGTCGGTAGCGAGGTCGAGGATCTGCTGATCGGTGATGAGGGCAACGATACCATCTCGGCTGGGGCGTCGCAGGATACGGTTCAGGGGGGCGCTGGCGACGATCGGCTGCGCGGGGGAGATGGCGCGGACCGGATTTCGGCTGATGCCGGGAATGATGTCATGGTCGCGGATGCCGGCGAAGATCTGCTCGACGGTGGTGAGGGCGCCGATACACTGTTCGGCGGGACCGGCGGTGATACGCTGCTTGGCGGGGCGGGGCATGATTTCCTGTCCGGTGATGACGGCGACGATGACCTGCAGGGCGGTTCGGGGAACGATTCCCTGTCGGGTGGTGCGGGCGACGACCGGATCGATGCCGGCGATGGCGACAACATTCTGGCAGGGGATGCGGGCGATGATGCGCTGACCGCCGGCGGTGGCGTTGACCGGCTGCGCGGCGGGGCCGGGGCAGACGTGATCCGCTCGGGCGGTGGCAATGACGTGATCGAGGCCGGCGAGGGGGATGACCGTGCCTATGGCGAGTCAGGCGACGACCGCATTCTGGCCGAAGCCGGCAATGACACGGCCGAGGGCGGCGCGGGCAATGACACCCTGCATGGCGGGCTGGGTGACGACCTGCTGCAGGGCGATGACGGCAACGACCTGATCCTCACGGGCGGCGGCGATGATCTTCTGCTCGGTGGCAATGGCGATGACAGTTTGATCGGCGGGCCGGGGGCAAGCCGCCTCGAGGGCGGGGAGGGGAGCGATCTTCTCGTCGGTGACCGGCTGGCCGAGACGCTGCTGGGTGGTGGTGGTGACGATACCGCCTTTGGTCATGGCGGCGCCGACCGGATCGAGGGCGGTGCCGGCCGCGATCTGCTGTTCGGCGGCGGCGATGATGACGCGGTCTGGGGCGAGGCGGGTCCCGACATGATCTTCGGTGATGTCGGGGATGATCAGCTCTATGGTGGCGAGGGGCAGGACAACCTGCGGGGCGGTGATGGCAACGACCTGATCGAGGGCGGGGCGGGGGCCGACAACCTGCTCGGCGGCGCAGGGATGGATCGCTTTGTGTTTAGGTCGGTGATCGATTCGACCATCGCCCTGCCGGATCGCATCGAAGATTTGGCGTCCGGCAGCGATCTGATCGACCTGACGGCCTTGCATCTGCAGTTCATCGGCGCGCAGGCTTTCTCGGCCGCGGGTCAGCTGCGCCTGACAATGGCCGCCGACCATCAGCTGCTGCAGGCCGATCTGGATGGCGACGGCCAGCCAGACCTAGCGATCCGCATCGACGGCACGCTGCCGATCACCGCCGATGGCCTGTTGTTGTGACCCGGATCACCCTTGCGGGGTCATCGCCTTGCGCTGGCGGCTGCGCTCCAGCCCCAGCCGGTGCTCGCGCCAGATGATCAGGAAGCCGGCGGCGATGACGATGGCGGCACCGATCAGCATGGTCAGGGTCGGCACCTCGCCAAAGACGCCGTAGCCGATGGCCAGCGCAAACAGCATCGCGGCATAGTCGAAGGGCGCGACCAGCGAGGCATCGGCAAAGCGGTAGGCCGAGGTCAGAAGGATCTGCCCGACCCCGCCCATCAGCCCGGCCAGAACCAGCAGGGCTGCGGTGCCCGGCGAGGGGACCACCCAGCCAAAGGGTAGCGTCACCAGCGCCAGAACCGTCGCGGTGATCGAGAACCAGAAGACGATGGCCGAGGTGCTTTCTTCCTGCACCAGCTTGCGGATGAAGATCTGCGCCAGCGCCGCGCACATCGCCCCCATCAGGGTGATGACCGCGCCAAGGGTCTGCGCCGTCGAGAGCCCGTCGCCCACCTGCCCGAGACGCGGCGACAGTACCACCAGCACCCCGATCAGCCCCAGCGCCACCGTGGCAAGGCGAAAGGCGCGCACATCCTCGCCGAGAAACATCGCCGCGAAGATGACCGTCAGCAGCGGTGCGGCAAAGCCGATGGCGGTGACCTCGGGCAGGGGCAGAAGGCCGAGGCCGGCAAAGCCCAGTCCCATCGCCGCCGTGCCCATCAGCCCGCGAAAGACATGACCCATCGGGCGCGAGGTGCGCAGGCCCGAGGACAGCTCTCCCCGCCGCATCAGCCAGATCAGGATGACCGGTATGGCGAAAAGCGAGCGAAAGAAGACCTGCTCGCCCGGCGGCACCTCATCGGCGGTGGCCTTGATGAGGGCGGCCATGAGGACGAAGATCGTCACGCTGCCCAGTTTCAGCAGGATGCCGCGCAGCGGGTTCACGCGGGAAACTCCAGCCGCCCGGCGGCCCATCTTGCCGCATCGGCGACGGTCGGGTCGGCATCGCCCGTCAAGCCCTGCGCCACCGCCCGCAACTGCGGCAGGCCGGAATTGCCGATGGCATAAAGCACGTTGCGGACAAAGCGGTCACGCCCGATGCGCTTGATCGGACTGCCGGAAAAGCGCGCACGAAAGCCGGCATCGTCGAGCGTCGCAAGCTCCGCCAGCGGCGGCGCGTCGATCACGCCACGATAGCGCAGTTCGCTCGCCTCGCGGGCGAACTTGTTCCACGGGCAGACAGCCAGGCAATCGTCGCAGCCATAGATGCGGTTGCCCATCAGCGCCCGCAAATCGGGATCGACCGGCCCCTTATGCTCGATGGTCAGGTAGGAAATGCAGCGCCGCGCATCGAGTTGGAAGGGCGCGGGAAAGGCGCCGGTCGGGCAGATGTCCAGGCACGCCCGACAATTGCCACAATGCTCGACCTCGGGCGGGTCGGGGGGCAGGTCGAGCGTGGTGAAGATGGCGCCGAGAAAGAACCAACTGCCCAGATCGCGGGCCAGCAGATTGGTGTGCCTGCCCTGCCAGCCCAGCCCCGCCGCCTGCGCCAAGGGCTTTTCCATCACCGGGGCGGTGTCGACAAAGACCTTGATCTCGCCGCCATGGGCGTCGATCAGCCAGCGCCCCAGCCGCTTCAGCCGCTTCTTGACCAGATCGTGGTAATCCTTGCCCTGGGCATAGACGCTGACCGCCGCGCGGTCGGGCTGGTCCAGCACCGCCAGCGGGTCGTGGTCGGGCGAATAGACCTCGGCCAGCATCACCACCGAACGCGCCTCGGGCCAGAGCGCGGCGGGATTGCCACGCCAGCCGGTCCGCTCGGCCATCCAGCCCATCTGGCCTTCCCGGCCAGCCTCCAGAAATTCCGCCAACCGCGCGGGTAGCTGCGGCACCGCATCGGGGCGGCAGACGCCCATCTTGGCGAAACCTTCGATCCCGGCCTGCGTGGCCAGATCGGCTTTCATCTTGGCGGAAATATCCCGGGGGGTGCGGGGGGCTGGCCCCCCGGCTTCAGCCGAAATCAAGCTCGGCATAATGCGGGGCAGGGTGGATGCCGGGGATCTGGTCGGCCAGAATGCCACGGAAGGCTGGGCGCGATTTGATCGTCGCGTACCAGCTGGTTAGGATTTCCGAGCGGTCCCAATCGACATCCGAGATATAGTCGAGGCAGGAAAAATGCGCCGCGGCGGTGAAGTCGGCAAGGCTCAGCGCGCTGCCCGCCAGCCAGCGCCGGGTTTCCAAGAGGCTGGTCAGGTAGTCGATGTGATCCTTGATCGCCTTCAGCCCGGCCTTGACCGCGCGCGAGTCGGGATGGCCGGAGCGAGTGATCTTCTTCCAGACCCGCTCTTCAAGGATCGGGCGCGTCACCTCGCGGTTGAACTTGTCGTCGAACCAGGCGCAGAGCCGGCGCACCTCGTAGCGTTCGGCGGGGCTTTTCGGCATCAGCGCGGGCTGCGGCACTGTTTCGTCCAGATATTCGCAGATCGCCTGGCTTTCCGACATCAGCCGACCGTCATGGCGCAGCACCGGCACCATGCCAGCGGGGTTGCGGCGCAGCAGCTCGGAATTGTTTTCCCAGTACCGTTCCTCGACCAGTTCGACCTCGATCTTCTTCTCGGCCAGCACCAGGCGGACCTTGCGCGAGAAGGGGGAGAGGGGGGTGTGGTAAAGGCGGGTGGTCTGCTGGCTGGAGGTGTTCATCTGTCGCTCGTGTCGCATGGCAGCCGTGATACGCTTGGCCCCGTCATGTTTCAACCGCAAGCCGGGGGGCGGGTGGCGAAAGCCGGCCTATTCGAAACAGGCGGCGCGGCCGTCGCGCCGGATCGTCTCGGCCCCGTCGGCGATGGCGCGGCTGCGGCGGCTGCCCTGCGCGGTGCCCCGGGTCTTGGGCGCGGGCAGGATTGCCGCCAGCCGCGCCGCCTGCGCAGGCGTCAGTGCATCGGGCGTGGTGCCGAAGTGATGGGCCGCCGCCGCATGGACGCCGAACACGCCCGGCCCGAATTCCGCCACGTTCAGATAGACCTCGAGAATGCGGCGCTTGGTCCACAGCGCCTCGATCATCGGCGTATAGGCGGTTTCCAGCAGTTTCCTCACCCAGCTGCGTCCCTGCCACAGGTAGACATTCTTGGCGGTCTGCTGGGTCAGGGTCGAGGCCCCGCGCGAGCTGTTCGAGGCGATGACCTTGCGGATCTCGGCCATGTCGAAACCCCAGTGCAGGCAGAAATTCGCATCCTCCGCCGCCACGACCGATCGCGGCAGGGCCGGCGTCATGTCCTCAAGATCGGTCCATTCGCGGGGGAAACTTGCCTCGCGCGCAATGGTCCAGGTCGTCGGCGGGTTGATCAACCCATAGAAGCCGACCAGCGCCAGCATCAGCAGCAATACCCGCAGCCCGAACCAGCGCAGCCCGCGCCAGATCGACAGGCGCCGGAAGGGCGCGCGACGACGCCGGGCGCGTGTTTGGGTTTCCTCGGGCGCGGACGCTTTTTCGGCCATGACCCGCATCTGTCACGCGGGTCGGGATTGCGTCAAGCCGATGCGGCGCCCTGCCAGCATCTCTCAGGCCGAGGGCGGCGGCGGTGCCACGCTGCTGTCACCCCCTGCCAGCGCATCGCGCAGTTTCTGCTCCTGCTCGTTCGACAGCGATGTCCGCAGCACCCGCCCGCCATGCCCGACCTGCGACAGACGCTCCAGCATCTTGTCGGGGGTCATCTTGCGCACCAGTACGAAGACGGCCGAGCCGCCGGGCGGCACGGCATGGGCGACCTCTTTCATGAACTCGTCATTGATGCCGACATCGGTGAACCGCCCGGCCAGCGCACCCGAGGCCGCACCCACCGCCGCGCCCAGAAGCGGGTTGAGGAACAGCAAGCCAACCAGCGTGCCCCAGAAGCCCCCGCCCACTGCGCCGGCGGCGGTCAGGTTCACCGCCTGATGCAGCTTGATGTCATCCTCGGAATTGCGGGTGACAACGACCACATCCTCCATCTCGATGAGATAATCCTTCTGCATCTTGACCAGTTCGGTCCGCAGATCGAAGCCGGCGGCCTCGGTGTCGAAGGCTATGACGATCAATTCCGACATGGGTAATCTCCTACTGGCTGGAAATGGGGATGCGGCTTCGGGATCAGAGCGAGATGGTCCGCACGGTCTCGTCCTCGCGCATCAACTCGACATAGCCGGGCAGCACGACCCGCGCCCGGTTGCCATAGCGATAGACCGAGACCGTCCCCAGACGCACATCGGTGCCGCCGCGGCAGCGCGCGCGGAAGGCCATGGCGCCATCGACCGGCTGTTCGGAATAATCGACGATATTGCCTCGAATGGCGCAGGCCTCGCCCAGGGCTTTCTGCACCTCGTGCGGCTGGAAGCCCGCCGGATCATAGCGCCCACTGAAGCCGGTCTGGCTCAACTGGGCATAGAAGGCATTCGAGGCCGGCGGGTTAGTCGCCCCGGTCGTCATGGTGCAGGCGGAAAGCACGAAGGCCGAGGCCGTCAGCAGGCCGGGCAGCAGGGCGCGGCGAAAAAGGGGAGTGAACATGGGGCGCTGGCTCCTTCTCGGAAAACGGACCGGCAGATACGGGGTACAAGCCTTGTCGACAGTCAACGCCCGCGCGGAGGGATTGTCAATTTGCCGGGGCTGCGCCGGGTCGTCGCGGGAGGGGCAAACGAAATCGGGCGGGACGTTTCCGCCCCGCCCGCATCAAGCGCATTTCCCCGGCCTATTCCGCCGGCACCGCTTCCAGATCGCCGGTTTCGGTCAGCGGGTGCTTCAGATGGGCCAGCATCTCCTTGGGCGTGACCTGCAGGAAGTTCGGCAGTTCCTCGTCCCAGTTCTGCAGGATCTCGTCAGCCCGGCGCGAATTGGTTTCTTTCAGGTGCCGCTCGACCAGTTCGCGCAACTCGGCTTCCCAATGCGGGTGGCTGACGGCGTTCAGCACCAGCGATTCCGGGTTGATATAGTCGCGCGCGACACCCTCGGGGTCGTAGAGATAGGCCATGCCGCCGGTCATGCCGGCACCGAAGTTGGCCCCGATCCGGCCAAGGATCACCGCGACGCCGCCGGTCATGTATTCGCAACCGTTACTGCCGCAGCCCTCGATCACCACCTTCGCGCCCGAGTTGCGGACGCCGAAACGTTCGCCCGCACGACCGGCCGCGAAAAGGTAACCATCGGTGGCGCCGTACAGAACCGTGTTGCCGATGATGACGTTGTCCGCCGCGGTCAGCGGGCTGATCATCGGCGGGCGCACGGTGATGGTGCCGCCCGACAGGCCCTTGCCGACATAGTCATTGGCATCGCCGCTGACCTCCAGCTTCAGGCCCGGCGCGGCAAAGGCGCCAAGCGATTGCCCGGCGCTGCCGGTCAGACGCACGGTCAGGTGGTCGGGCTGCAGCTTGTTGCGCATGCCGAAGGTCTGCACGATCATCGAGCTGGTGCGGGTGCCGATGGTCCGGTGGGTGTTCCGGACAGCATAGCTCAACTGCATCTTCTCGCCATCGCTGAAGAAGCGTTCGGCATCGCGGATGATCTCGGCATCCAGCGTGTCGGGAACGGCATTCCGCGGCTTCGAGCGGTCATAGACGATCTTCTCGCTGCCATCGACGGTGATGAGAAGCGGGTTCAGGTCCAGATCGTCCAGATGCGCGGCGCCACGGCTGACCTGCGTCAGCAGATCGGCCCGTCCGATCACCTCGTCCACCGAACGCGCGCCGATGCTGGCAAGGATCTCGCGAACCTCCTGCGCATAGAAGGTGATGAGGTTCACCACCTTGTCCGCCGAGCCGGTGAACATGGCGCGCAGGCGTTCGTCCTGCGTGCAGACGCCCACCGGGCAGGTGTTTGACTGGCACTGACGGACCATGATGCAGCCCATGGCAATCAGCGCGGCGGTACCGATGCCGTATTCCTCGGCCCCCATCATCGCCGCCATGACCACGTCGCGCCCGGTCCTGAGCCCGCCATCGGTGCGCAGGGTGATGCGGTCGCGCAGGCGGTTCATCGCCAGCACCTGATGCGCCTCGGTCAGACCCATCTCCCACGGCAGACCGGCGAACTTGATCGAGGTCGCGGGCGAGGCCCCGGTGCCGCCGTTATGGCCCGAGATCAGGATCACGTCGGCCTTGGCCTTGGCCACGCCCGCTGCGATGGTGCCGACGCCCGAGGAGGCCACCAGCTTCACCGTGATCTTGGCGCGCGGGTTGATCTGCTTCAGGTCATAGATCAGCTGCGCCAGATCCTCGATCGAGTAGATGTCGTGGTGCGGCGGCGGGCTGATCAGCGTCACGCCCGGCGTCGAATGCCGCAGCCGTGCGATCAGCTTGGTCACCTTCATGCCGGGCAGCTGGCCACCCTCGCCGGGTTTGGCGCCCTGCGCGACCTTGATCTCCAGTTCCTCGCAGGCGTTCAGGTATTCGGCGGTGACGCCGAAGCGGCCCGAGGCCACCTGCTTGATCTTGGCCGAGGGGTTGTCGCCATTCGGCAGCGGCATGTGATGCGCGGGGTCCTCGCCACCCTCGCCAGAGTCGGATTTCGCACCGATCCGGTTCATGGCGATGTTCAGCGTCATATGCGCCTCGGGCGAAAGCGCCCCCAGCGACATGCCCGGCGTGACGAAACGCTTGCGGATCGAGGTGATCGACTCCACCTCGTCCAGCGGCACCGGCTTGCCAAGCGGCTTGATGTCCAGAAGATCGCGGATATGGATCGGCGGGTTCGCCCGCATGGTGGCGCTGAACTGCTTCCAGGTGTCATAAGAGGCCCGCTCGCACGCGACCTGCAGCAGTTTCATCGTATTGGCTTCCCAAGCGTGCTTTTCGCCCGAGCGGCGCAGCTTGTAGAAGCCGCCGACCGGCAGCAGGTCCACGTTCTCGGTATGGAAGCCCTTCTGGTGGATCTCCTCCAGCTTGTCCTGAAGCCCGTGCAGACCGATGCCCGAGATGCGCGAATGCATCCCCGGGAAATATTCGGCCACCATCGCGCGGGACAGACCCACCGCTTCGAAGTTCAGCCCGCCGCGATAGGAGGACAGGACCGAGATCCCCATCTTCGCCATGATCTTCAACAGGCCCTGGTCGATCGCGTCGCGATAGCGGCGCATGTTCTCGATCAGGCTGCCTTCCAGCAGGCCCCGCTGGATCCGGTCATCGATCGAATCCTGCGCCAGGTAGGGGTTCACCGTGGTCGCGCCACAGCCAACCAGCACGGCGAAGTAATGCGGATCGATGCATTCTGCCGAGCGCACGTTGATCGAGCAGAAGGTGCGCAGTCCCTTGCGCGTCAGCCAGCTGTGCACCGCGCTGGTCGCAAGGATCATCGGCATGCCGATGCGGTCCGGCCCCTGATGCTCGTCGGTCAGCACCAGATGTCCGGCACCACTGCGCACGGCGTCCTCGGCCTCGGCCCGGATGCGCGCCAGACCCTCGCCAAGCGCGTCCTGACCGGCGCCATCGGGGAAGGTGCAGTCGATCACCGTGACCGAGCTGTCGAACATCTTCATCATCTCGGCGAATTCGCCATTGGCGACGAAGGGGCTTTCCAAGAGCAGAATCTCGGTCTGGCTGCTCGATTCGTCCAGCACGTTCTTGAGGTTGCCGAACCGGGTCTTGAGGCTCATCACCCGCGCTTCGCGCAAGGAGTCGATCGGCGGGTTGGTCACCTGGCTGAAGTTCTGGCGGAAGAAATGGCTCAGCGGCCGGTACTGGTTCGACAGCACTGCGGCGGGCGTGTCATCGCCCATCGAGGCCAGCGCTTCTTTTCCGTCCTCGGCCATCGGCGCAAGGACGTTTTCCAGTTCCTCCAGCGTATAGCCGGCCGCGGTCTGCCGGCGGCGCAGCTCGTCGCCCTTGAAGCTGGTATTCTCGGGCAGCTCGCGCATGATGACGTTCAGCTCGACGACCTTCTCGATCCACTCGCCAAAGGGCTGCGAGCCGGCCAGTCGGTCCTTGATCTGGCTGTCGGTATAAAGACGGCCATCCCACATATCGACTGCGATCATCTGACCCGGCCCCAGCGCGCCCTTTTCGCGCACCGTCGCCTCGTCCGAGGGCACCATGCCCACTTCCGAGCCCGCGATCAGAAGGTTGTCCCCTGTGATGACATAGCGCATCGGGCGCAGACCGTTGCGGTCCAGCCCGCCGCAGACCCAGCGGCCATCGGTCATCGCCAGCGCCGCCGGCCCGTCCCAGGGCTCCATCACCGCGTTGCAATAGGCATACATATCCGCCCATGCCTTCGGCATGTCGGTCGTGGCCTTGGACCAGCTTTCCGGCACCAGCATGGTCTTGGTCATCGGCGCCGAACGTCCCGAGCGCACCATGACCTCGAAGACCGCATCCAACGCGGCGCTGTCCGACGAGCCGGCAGGGACGATCGGCTTGATGTCCTCGGCCATTTCACCAAAGGCGCCCGATGCCATGCGGATCTCGTGACTGCGCATCCAGTTCAGGTTGCCCTTCAGCGTGTTGATCTCGCCGTTATGGGCCAGCATCCGGAAGGGCTGGGCCAGCCACCATTGCGGGAAGGTGTTGGTGGAATAGCGCTGGTGATAGATGGCGAAGGCCGATTCAAACCGCTCGTCCTTCAGGTCGGGATAGAATTCGGCCACCTGCTCGGCCAGCATCATGCCCTTGTAGATGATCGAGCGGCAGCTGAGCGAGGCAAAATAGAGCCCGGCGATCTGCGCGGCGATGGCCGCCTTCTCGATCCGGCGGCGGATGATATAGAGCTCGCGCTCGAACTGGACCTGATCGATGTCCTTGTCGCAGCGGATCAGGATCTGCTCGATCTCGGGGCGGGTGGCATTGGCCTTTTCGCCCAGAACGGCGGTGTTCACCGGCACATGCCGCCAGCCATAGATGTAATGGCCCATGCGCAGAACTTCGGATTCCACGATGGTCCGGCAGCGTTCCTGCGCGCCGAAATCCGTGCGCGGCAGGAAGACTTGACCGACGGCGATCAGCTTCTTCGGGTCGGGCTCGTGGCCGGTGCGGCGAATCTGGTCATAGAAGAAGGGCACCGGGATCTGCACGTGGATGCCCGCGCCATCGCCGGTCTTGCCATCGGCGTCGACAGCCCCGCGATGCCAGACGGCCTTCAGTGCGTCGATGCCGTTCTGCACCACCTTGCGGCTGGCCTTGCCGTCGATCGACACCACCAGACCCACGCCGCAGGACGAATGTTCGTCCTCTTCGCGGTAGAGGCTGTGTTCGGCCATCCAGTCGCGGCGGGCCTGTTCGTCTGCTTGCCAGTTGTTGCTCATTGCATGGCCCTTTCCTGAAGAAGCTGCGCCACCATCATGTCGCAGTCGTATTGGGGTTCGGTCTCGCCATAGCCGGGCTGACCGGGAAAGCTGAAATCGACCGGGCTGTCATTGCTTTCGCCCGAGGCGCCGGTCCAGTCGCTGTAGGTCTCGATGCCGCCATAGAAACGGCCATTGGCGCGGCTGATGAACTGCTGGCCCTCGCGCTGGATCAGCACCTGCCCGTCCGAGCCGGTGGTGGTCAACTGGAAGCGGGTCTTTTCCAGCGCGATCCCGTCGATGGTGACGGTCTCGCCGGTCAGCTCGTCATGGCCGACATGGTGCAGCTTCTCGCCGGTATTCGACTCGGTCCAGAAATCGAAATCGTCGCGGCCGGTCTGTTTCAGCGTCGAGAAGCTGGCATGATCCTCGGCCGCCTCGACCAGACGATCGATCAGCCCGGTTTCCGGGTCGGTGCTTTCGATCCAGCGGGTCTCGGCATCGATGGTGGACAGGTGGGTCATCCCGTCCTGCCCGAAGATGGCGACATGCTGGTAGCCTGCGGGATCGGCCGAGCAGCGATAGATCTGGCTGACCGTGCAGCCGCGATTCTGGATGGTCATCTCCAGATTGCAGCCCTGCGGCGCGCGGAAGGTCGCGGCCGAAACCGGCCCCGCCAGCGCGGTCAGCAGGCTTGCCACCGTCAGCGGCAGGGCGCGGTTCGCGTCCACCGCCCTCACTCCGCCGCGATGCGGGCTTCGCCCGTCAGCCAGTCCTCGATCGCATCGGCGGCCTCGCGCCCATCACGGATCGCCCAGACCACAAGGCTTGCGCCCCGCACGATGTCGCCCACGGCATAGACGCCGGGCAGGCTGGTGCGATGGGTGGTGAAATCGGCCTTGACCGTGCCCCAACGGGTGACTTCCAGCCCATCGGTGCCCCAGAGCTTCGGCAGATCCTCGGGCTCGAAGCCAAGCGCCTTGATGACCAGTTCGGCCGGTTCGTCGTAATCCGCGCCCTCGATCAGTTCGGGCGACTGGCGGCCGCTGACATCGGGCGCGCCAAGGCGCATCCGCTGCACCCGGACCGCACCGATCTGGGCGACCTCGTCCACGTCACGCTCCTGCGCCTCGGCGGCAAAGCCGGTGACATGGCCGACGAACTCGCCGGGGGCCGAGAGCCAGACGAATTCGACGCCCTCCTCCTCGGCATTCTGCACCTCGCGCTGCGAGCCCGGCATGTTCGCGCGGTCGCGGCGATAGAGACATTTGACCGACAGCGCGCCCTGGCGGATGGCGGTGCGCACGCAATCCATCGCCGTGTCGCCGCCGCCGATGACGACGACGCGCTTGCCCGCGGCGTTCAGCTCGCCATCGGCGAAATCGGGAACCTCGTCGCCGAAATCGATCTTGTTCGAGGCGGTCAGATAGTCGATGGCGCGCACCACGCCGCCGGCATTGGCATTGTCCATGTCGAGATCGCGGGTCTTGTAGACACCCGTGGCGATCAGCACCGCATCATGCTTGCCGCGGATCGCGTCAAAGCTGATATCCTCGCCGACATTGCAGTTCAGCACGAATTCGACGCCGCCATCGGCCAGCAGGGCATTGCGGCGCAGGACGATGTCCTTTTCCAGCTTGAAGCCGGGGATGCCATAGGTCAGCAGCCCGCCGGCGCGGTCGTAACGGTCGTAGACAGTGACCTGAAAGCCCTTGCGGCGCAGCGCATCCGCCGCCGCCAGCCCGCCCGGGCCGGCACCGATGATGCCGATGCTTTCCGCACGCTCCTGTGCCGGAGCGGCAGCGCTGACCCAGCCTTCTTCAAAGGCGGTGTCGGTGATGTATTTCTCGATGGCGCCGATGGTGACGGTGCCATGCCCCGACTGCTCGATGACGCAATTGCCTTCGCAAAGACGGTCCTGCGGGCAGATGCGGCCGCAGATTTCCGGGAAGGTATTGGTCGCCTGGCTGACGCGATAGGCTTCCTCGAGCCGGCCCTCGGCGGTCAGGCGCAGCCAGTCGGGGATGTTGTTGTGCAGCGGGCAATGGCTCTGGCAATAGGGCACGCCGCACTGGCTGCAGCGGCTGGCCTGCTCGGCCGCCTTGATCGCGGCGAATTCCTGGTAGATCTCGCGGAAATCCTCGCTGCGCGTGGCCGCATCCCGCTTTTCCGGCATTTCGCGCGGAGTCGAGACAAACTTCAGCATTTTTTGCGTGGCCATCGCTGCGCACCTTCTTAACGGAAAATCCCCTCGCGTGGAAATAAACCAGACGCTTTCCGATGAAAAGTCAGCAATACTGACCTATTGCCAAGATTTATGGCGTGGAGTGCAAAAACTTCACGCTGCAACCGCAAAAATAGGTCAGTATGTGTTACATACCTGCCGCAAGGGCCAGCAATGCAAGGCTGCCGACGATGATTCGCCACCAGGCAAACAGCCCGTATCCATGCTGCGAGACATAGCCAAGCAGCCAGCGCACCACCAGGATTGCCATGATGAAGGCGCAGACGAAGCCAATGGCGATGTTTTCCAGCGCCGCCGCGTCCAGCAGCTCGCGGTTCTTGTAGAAGTCATAGACGAAGGCGCCGAGCATGGTCGGCATCGACAGGAAGAACGAGAACTCGGCCGCCGACCGCTTGTCGGCGCCAAGCGCCAGCGCCCCGACGATGGTCGCGCCCGAGCGCGAGACACCGGGGATCATCGCAAGGCACTGGATGAACCCGATCTTCAGCGCCATCGGCAGCGGGAAATCCTCGGCCCGGTGATAGATCGGACGCTTGGCCATGCGGTCGACGAACAAGAGGACGAACCCACCGATGATCAGGTTGATGGCGATCAGCAGCGGCGTCTCGAACAGTACCCGCTTGATGAAGCCATGGGCCAGAACGCCGATCACAGCCGCCGGCAAGAAGGCCAGCAGCACGGCAAGGATGAAGCGACGGGCTGCCGGATCATGTGGCGCGGCGCTGAAGATGCGCCACAGCTGCCCGGCATAGACGCCCAGGATCGCGAGGATCGCGCCCAGCTGGATCATCACCTCGAAGGCATTTCCCGGGGAATCGAAGCCCAGAAAGTGCCCAGCCAGAAGGACATGGCCGGTCGAGGAGACCGGAATAAACTCGGTCAGCCCCTCGAGCAGGCCGAGGACGGCTGAAACGATCGTGTCATGGGTCATCAGTTGTGACGCAGGTTCTTCGCCGAGGCCTTGATCGCGTCATATTGCCCCGAGGGGCGGAAGCGCCACAGATAGCTGTCGATGACGGCCTCGGGTGCGGTCGGCTCGATCCCCAGATCGGCGAAGCCCTTCGCCCCCTCGCTGACCACATTATCGGTGCGCAGCAGGTGCAACTGGTCGCGGGTGATCATCTTGTTGCCAATTAGCCCGCCGGAAATGGTCTGCACCAGGTCCAGCACCCCGGCACCGATGCCGGCCAGCCAGAAGGGCAGGTTGATGACGGCGCGGCGGCGGTCGACGGCCTTCAGCGTCATCTGCACAAGCTCGCGCAGGGTCAGGATGTCGGGACCGCCCAGTTCATAGACCCCAGCAGCGGCGGTGCCGTCCAGCCCCTTGGTCGCGGCCGCGGCCACGTCTTCGACGAAGACCGGCTGCATCCGGCTGTTGCCACCAGCAATCATCATCAGCGGGCCAAACCGGCTCATCCCGGCAAAGCGGTTGAACAGCTGGTCCTCGGTCCCGAAGATCACCGAGGGGCGCAGGATCACCGCATCGGGTCGGTGTTCCAGCACGGCAGCCTCGCCGCGCGCCTTGGCCGAAACATATTTGCTGGGGGATTCGGCATCGACGCCGATGCCCGAGATATGCACGATGTTCTGAACGCCCAGCTCGGCGGAAATGCGGGCGATGTTCGCCGCGCCCTCGACCAGAACGGTCTCGAAGGTGCTCTTGCCCTCTTTCCCGGTCAGGTTGACGCAGTTGATGACCGCATCTGCATCCTGCATCGCCAGCTTCACCGAGGCCGCGTCGCGGATATTGCAGAGGACCGGCACGACCTGGCCCACCGCGCCATAGGTGCGGGTGAATAGCGCCTCGTCCGGGCGGCGGACGGCAATGCGCACGCGCCAGCCGTCCTGCGCCATCATCCGCGCGACATAACGTCCGACAAAGCCAGACCCGCCATAGATGGTCACCAGTTTCGCCATGCCCTCGCCCCTTCGCTTCGTGCGGTGCTTTTCAGTTCAATACCGAAGCCCGCTCGGCACGACAAGCCGGGCGCGCGGTCAAAGGGGGCGGTATCGTCGCGGGCTGGTTGTCCTTCCAAGCGACCGGCGGGATAAGTCTTCTACTCGGAATGACGATATTTTCGATTTCGGCCCATTGACACCCCCCTCGACTGCCCGTAATCAGCCGCTCACCACCTGCCCAGGTGGCGGAATTGGTAGACGCGCACGGTTCAGGTCCGTGTGCCGCAAGGCGTGGAGGTTCGAGTCCTCTCCTGGGCACCAAAAAACCCCGCAGCGCATTGTCGCTGCGGGGTTTTTTCTTGTTCAGGCGACGGTTCTCACGCGCCGCGCGCGGGCAGGGGGTGCAGGATGCAGGGCACGTCGATGCGGCTTAGCTGATCCGTCCCGCCGGCAATGGCGTCGAACACCTGCTGCAGCATCGCCGGCACGTCCTGTTCGGCCATGCCGACATTTTGCGGCAGAAGCGCGGCGAAGGGGTCCCAGTCAAAGCACCCCAGCCGGACGCGGTCCATGGCGAGATTCTCGCCTAGCCAGCGCACCACACCCTCCATGGTGATGGTCGAATTGACGAAAATGCCGAAGCGCGGGGGGAAGACCCGGCCAGCCAGCGCGGCGGCGGCCTTGTCGGGGGAATAGCCGGGCATGATCACCTGGGCCTCCGGCGCGGGCAGCCCGGCCTCGACATGCGCCGCCCGAAAGCCGCGCAGGCGTTCCACGGTATTGTGATCATGCGACCGGCCACCGATGAACCACAACGGCGCGGCCTCGCCGAAGTCCCGCCGCATCCGTGACAGGATCAGCCGGGTCAGGTCGCGCGCGCCGCCGAAATTGTCCGAGACGACCGAGGGCGCCTTGCTGCCGGGCAGGTCCAGATTGATCGCCCTTACCCCGGCCGCGGCGCAGAAATCGGCGATCCGGTCCGGGTCGGTCGCGCCGGTGATGACCAGAGTTTCGGCCTGGTAGGAGACCATCTCGCGCGCGGCCTCGAATTCCAGATCGGGATCGCGCTGGGTGCAGGTGATGACCGGGAACAGGTCGCGGGCGCGGGCCATGGCCTCGAACCGCTCGGCGATCGCACCGAAATAACGGTTGTCATATTTGGGGACGATCATGCCGATGATATGCGACCGCTCGCGGCGCAGCAGGCTGGCCTGCAGGTTCACCGCATAGCCCTGTTCGGTGGCGATCTTGGTGACGCGCTCGGCGGTGGCGGCGCTGATTCGGCGTTTCTTCCAAGTGCCGTTCAGGATGGAACTCACCGCGCTGGGGCTGGCCCCGGCGATCTGCGCCAGATCATAGATCGTTGGCCGCCTTGCAGAATTTCCGCTGTTCTCTGTCATTTTCCTCCGCGCGCCGGGGCGCGGAAAATGCGCCTCGCCAGCTTCATCTTGACAGGATGAGATGGTTAAGACAATCTTGCTACATCGATTGAGCAAGCATGCTGCATCGGTTGCGCTGTTGGGAGGCGGCGGGAGGATAGCCAGAAGGAAACGGGCAGATCGACCGCCTTGGCGGTGCGGCCCGTCATGGCTTTCATCCGGGTGAGACCTTCCATCGGCGCGTGTCACAGAGGGAGGAGACACGAGATGAAGACCAGAACTTCGATTGCCGCCGCTTCGGCCCTGATCGCCGGACTGCTGGGTGGCGCCGCCACGGCGCAGGAGGCCGCGACCGTGGCCTTCCTGATGCCCGACCAGGCCTCGACCCGTTACGAGGAACATGACTTCCCGGGCTTCGAAGCGGCGATGAAGGAGCTTTGTGCCGAGTGCACGGTGATCTATCAGAACGCCAATGCCGATGTCTCGCTGCAGCAGCAGCAGGTGAACTCGGTCATCGCGCAGGGCGCCAAGGTGATCGTGCTGGATCCGGTTGACAGCGCCGCGGCCGCCGGGCTGGTGCAGATGGCGCAGAGCCAGGGCATCAAGATCATCGCCTATGACCGGCCGATCCCGGACGTGCCGGCGGATTACTATGTCTCGTTCGACAATGAAGGCATCGGTGCCGCCATCGCGCAATCGCTGGTCGATCACCTGAAGGCCTCGGGCGTGGCGGCGGGCGCGGGCGTGCTGCAGATCAACGGCTCGCCCACCGATGCGGCGGCCGGTCTGATCCGCGACGGGATCGACAGCTCGCTGGACGGGTCCGAATACAAGACGCTGGCCGAATATGACACGCCGGACTGGGCGCCGCCGAAGGCGCAGGAATGGACCGCTGGCCAGATCACTCGCTTCGGGGCCGAGATCACCGGCATCGTCGCCGCCAATGACGGCACGGCGGGCGGTGCCATCGCGGCGCTGAAGGCGGCGGGCGTTGACCCGGTGCCGCCGGTCACCGGCAATGACGCGACCATTGCGGCGCTGCAGCTGATCATCGCGGGGGATCAGTACAACACCATCTCGAAGCCCTCCGAGATCGTCGCCCGCGCCGCCGCAGAAGTGGCCGTGACCTTCCTCAAGAGCGAGACGCCCGAGCCGAAGACCACGCTCTACAACACGCCGTCCGAGCTGTTCGTGCCGGCCGTGGTCACGCGCGAGAACATCAAGGCCGAGATCTTCGACAAGGGCATCCAGACGGCCGAGCAGATCTGCACCGCCGACTATGCCGACGCCTGCGCCGAACTGGGCATCACCCAGTAACCACGCCAACCGGCGCGCGGTCCCGGCCGCGCGCCGCCATTCCGGGGAAGGAGACAGCCCATGGCCACAGGCCAAAACCCTGCCGAGCCGATCCTGAAGCTGCGCGGCGTATCCAAGCAGTTCGGTGCGGTCTCGGCCCTGACCGAGATCGATCTGGACATTCATGCGGGCGAGGTGGTGGCCCTTGTGGGCGATAACGGCGCCGGCAAGTCGACGCTGGTCAAGGTTCTGGCCGGTGTGCACCAGCCGACGGCGGGCAGCATCGAATTCATGGGCAAGCCGGTCGATCTGGACAGCCCCGGCAAGGCGCTGGAAATGGGCATTGCCACGGTGTTTCAGGATCTCGCCCTGTGCGAGAACCTTGATGTGGTGGCGAACCTGTTCCTCGGTCACGAGCTGAACCCCTGGGCGCTGGACGAGGTGCAGATGGAGGTTCGTGCCTGGACCCTGCTGCGCGAGCTGGCCGCTCGCATCCCCTCGGTCCGCGAGCCCATCGCCTCGCTCTCGGGCGGGCAGCGCCAGACCGTCGCCATCGCCCGTTCGCTGCTCTTGGATCCCAAGATCATCATGCTGGACGAACCGACCGCCGCGCTTGGCGTGGCCCAGACCGCCGAGGTGCTGAACCTGATCGAGCGGGTGCGCGATCGCGGTCATGGGGTCGTCCTCATCTCGCATAACATGGAGGATGTGCGCGCCGTCGCCGACCGCATCGTAGTCCTGCGGCTGGGGCGCAACAACGGCATCTTCACCGCCGAAACATCGAATGCCGAACTGGTCGCCGCCATCACCGGCGCCACCGAGAACGCGGTATCGCGTCGCCGCGCCCGCAAGGAAGAAGTGGAGCATCACGCATGAGCGATCAGAACAAACCCGCCGCGCTGGACCGCTCGGACAGCCGCGTGCGCCATGACGAGGGCATTTCCGGCGCCATCCGCGCCTTCATCGACCGCGTCCGTTCGGGCGATCTGGGCATGCTGCCCGTCGCCGTCGGGCTGGTGCTGATCTCAGTCGTCTTCGCGTCGCTGAACCCGGTCTTCCTCGCGCCGAACAACCTGGTGAACCTGCTGTTTGACGCCGCTGCCGTGGGCTGCATCTCGCTTGGCATAGTCTGCGTGCTGATCCTGGGCGAGATCGACCTCTCGGTCGGCTCGATGAGCGGCCTTGCCTCGGCGATGGTCGGCGTCATCTGGGCGAATATGGGGATGCCGGTAGTGCTGGCGATCCTAGCGGCGCTGGCCGCCGGGGCGGTCATGGGCATGATCTATGCCACGCTTCTGAACAAGTTCGGCATGCCCAGTTTTGTCTCGACCCTCTCGGGCCTGCTGGCGCTGCTGGGGATGCAGCTCTACATCCTCGGGCCGACCGGCTCGATCAACCTCAGCTACAATTCGGCGCTGGTGAAGTTCGGCCAGATCCTGATCATGCCGCATTGGCTCAGCTATCTGCTGGCGATCCTGCCGGGGGTGGTGATGGTGATCACGGGCCTCGGCACCATGCGCCGCCGGGCCGAGGCGAACCTGTCCAGCCCCGGACTCAGCGTGCTGATCGCCAAGGCGGCGATTCTGACGGCAGCGCTGCTGGTCGCGGTAATCTATCTCAATCAGGGACGCGGCGTGCCCTACATGTTCGGGCTGTTCGTCCTTCTGGTCGTGGCGATGAACTACCTGCTGACCCGCACCCAATGGGGCCGTTCGATGTTCGCCGTCGGTGGCAACCGCGAGGCCGCCCGCCGCTCGGGCATCAATGTGAACCGCATCCGCATGACCGCCTTCATGCTGTGTTCGTCGCTGGCGGCGCTGGGGGGCGTTCTGGCCTCGGCCCGGCTTGCCACCTCGAGCCAGCAGGCGGGGGCGGGCGACGTGAACCTGAACGCCATCGCGGCGGCGGTGATCGGGGGCACCTCGCTTTTCGGCGGGCGCGGTTCGGCCTGGTCGGCGCTGCTGGGCATCCTCGTCATTCAGGCGATCTCGAATGGACTGACGCTGCTGAACCTCAGCTCCTCGCTGCGCTACATGATCACCGGGGCCGTTCTGGCCATCGCGGTCATCGTCGACAGCCTGGCCCGCCAGTCCCGCGCCAGCCATGGCCGCGGCTGAGAAAGAAGGAAATCCGATATGGCTGAACTGATGAAGGGCAAGGTCGCGGCGGTCACCGGCGCGGCCTCGGGGATCGGGCTTGAATGCGCCAAGACCCTGCTGACCGAAGGTGCAACCGTGGTGCTGGTGGACCGTGCGGCGGACCGGCTGAACACGCTCTGCGCCGAGTTGGGGCCGATGGCCAAACCGCTGGTCGTCGACCTGATGGACGGGGCGCAGGTGGACGGCATGGCGGCCGCTATCGAGGCACTGGCCGGCGCGCCGCTGGATATCCTGCATGCCAATGCGGGCGCCTATATCGGCGGCCCGGCGGCCGAAGGCGATCCCGACGCATGGGACCGGATGCTGCATCTGAACATCAATGCCGCCTTCCGCTCGGTCCGGGCGGTTCTGCCCGGCATGATCGAGCGCAAGACCGGCGACATCATCTTCACCTCTTCGGTCGCGGGCGTTGTTCCGGTGGTGTGGGAGCCGATCTATACCGCCTCGAAATTCGCGGTTCAGGCCTTCCTGCACGCCACCCGTCGGCAGGTCAGTCCGCACGGCATCCGCATGGGCGCGGTGCTGCCCGGCCCGGTGGTGACGGCGCTGCTGGACGACTGGCCCAAGGCCAAGATGGAAGAGGCGCTGGCCAATGGCTCGCTGATGCAGCCGAAGGAAGTGGCCGAGGCGGTGCTGTTCATGCTGTCGCGCCCGCGCAATGTGGTGATCCGCGATCTGGTGATCCTGCCGAACAGCGTCGACCTGTGACGCCTCTCACGGAGGAACAAGACCATGAGTGACGCCGTGTTTCTGGGCGTGGATGTCGGCACCGGCAGCGCCCGGGCGGGACTGTTCGATGCTTCGGGCACCATGCTCGCCTCGGCCAAGCGCGATATCCGCATGTGGCGCGAGGCGGGCGATATCGTCGAGCAGTCAAGCGAGGATATCTGGTCGGCCATCTGTGCCTCGGTGCGCGATGCACTGGCCGAGGCCGCGATCGACCCGGCACGGGTGGCCGGCATCGGCTTTGACGCCACCTGTTCGCTGGTGGTGCTGGGCGAGGGCGGGGCGCCGCTGACCGTCAGCCCATCGGGCGATCTGGCGCGCAACATCATCGTCTGGATGGATCATCGCGCCATCGATCAGGCCGAACGCATCAACGCCACCGGCCATGATGTCCTGCGCTATGTCGGCGGCGTCATCTCGCCCGAGATGGAGACGCCGAAGCTGCTCTGGCTCAGCGAGAATATGCCGCAGACCTATGGTGCAGCCTGGCAGTTCTTCGATTTGGCGGATTATCTTTCGTGGCGCGCCACGGGCAGTCTCGACCGCTCGACCTGCACCGTCACCTGCAAATGGACCTATCTCGCGCATGAAGACCGCTGGGACCCGGATTATTTCCGCAGCATCGGTCTGGGCGATCTGGCCGATCAGGATTTTGCCCGCATCGGTCAGACGGTCGTCGCCCCCGGCACGCCGCTTGGCTCTGGCCTCACACCCGATGCTGCCGAGGATCTGGGACTGAACCCCGGCACGCCGGTCGCCGCCGGGCTGATCGACGCCCATGCCGGCGGCATCGGTACGGTCGGGGCCGAGGGCAGCCCGCAATCGAACCTCGCCTATGTCTTTGGCACCTCCTCCTGCACCATGACCTCGACCAGCGATCCGGTCTTCGTGCCGGGCGTCTGGGGGCCCTACTATCAGGCGATGGTGCCGGGGCTCTGGCTGAACGAGGGCGGGCAATCCGCCGCCGGTGCCGCCATCGATCAATTGCTGTCCTTCCATCCTGCCGCAGCGGAGGCGCGCGAGACGGCGCGGGCGGCGGGGCAATCCCTGCCGGTCTGGCTGGCAAGCCGGGCGGAGGCACTGGCCGGGGCCGAGGGCGTGGTGGCGCTGGCGAAAGGCCTGCATGTGGTGCCCGAGTTTCTGGGCAACCGCGCCCCCTTTGCCGATCCCCATGCCCGCGCCCTGATCGCCGGACTGGGCATGGCGCGGGACGCCGACAGCCTTGTCGCGCTTTACATCGCCGGGCTTTCGGGCATCGGCTATGGCCTCCGTCAGATCATCGAGACGCAGGATCGCGCCGGGGCGTCGGTGGATCGCATCGTCATCTCGGGCGGGGCCGGGCAATTGCCGCTGGTCCGGCAGTTGCTGGCCGATGCCGCAGGCCGCCCGGTCGTGGCCGTCGCGGCGGAAGAGCCGGTGCTGCTGGGCTCGGCCATCCTTGGCGCTGTGGCGGCCGGCAGCTTTGCCCAGATGCCCGACGCAATGGGGCGGATGACGCATAAATCCTCGGTCTATGACCCGGACCCTGCGGCAGAGGCGGTGCATGATCGGCGCTATGACGCCTTCTGCAAGTTGCAGGAGCTTGGCCGCAGCTTGCGCGACTGATGGGGAGGCGTCCGTCCCACGGGCTTGCACCTGCGCGCGCGCCGGTTAACCTCGGGGCGTGGCAGAACCCCGAGGCGTGATGAGCAACCTTGCCTACAAGATCGACATTCTCGTCATCGGCGGCGGGCAGGCCGGGCTGTCGGCCGCCTATCACCTGCACCGACTGGGTCTGAAGGGCGGCAAGGAATTCCTGCTGCTGGACAAATCCCCGGAACCGGGTGGGGCGTGGCAGTTCCGCTGGCCCTCGCTGACCATGAAGACGATCAACCGGCTGCACGACCTGCCCGGCATGCGCTTTGCCGAGGTGCTGGACCCGGGCCAGACCGAGGTGCGCGCGGCCGAGGCGGTGCCGGCCTATTTCCGCGCCTATGAGCAGCGGTTCCAGTTGCCGGTCTATCGCCCGGTGACGGTGCGGCTGGTCTGTGGCCGGGGCGAACGGCTCAGGATCGAGACTGATCACGAGACCTTCTCGGCGCGCGGCATCATCAATGCGACCGGCACATGGGACGCACCGCAGATCCCCTATTATCCGGGGCGCGAGCTGTTTCAGGGCCGGCAGATGCACACCCATGACTATCAGCGTCCCGAGGAATTCGCCGGCAAGCGCGTGGTCATCGTCGGCGCCGGCATCTCGGCACTGCAATTCCTTGACGAGATTTCCCGCGTTGCTGCCCGGACCATCTGGGTCACCCGCCGTCCGCCCGAATTCCACGAGGGCGATTTCACCGCCGAGGACGGGCGTGCCGCCGTCGCGCGGGTCGAGGAGCGGGTGCGGCAGGGGCTGATCCCCGGCTCGGTCGTCTCGGTGACCGGCATCCCGATAACCCCAGCGATCCGCGCCATGCAGGACCGCGGCGTGTTGAACCGCCAGCCGATGTTCTCCGAGATCACCCCCACCGGCATCCGCTGGCCCGACGGGCGGGAGGAGGCGGTGGATGTTATCCTCTGGGCCACGGGCTTCCGCAGCGCGCTGGACCATCTGGCGCCCTTGCAACTGCGCGAGGAGAATGGCGGGATCGTCATGACCGGTCGCCTTGCCACGCAGGCTGCCCGCGATCCGCGCGTGCATCTGGTGGGCTATGGCCCCTCGGCCTCGACCATCGGCGCCAATCGTGCTGGCGGCGCGGCGGCGGGCGAGTTGGTCCAGTTTCTGGGGCTCGCGAGTTCCACGAGCGAAAGGGAAGCCCATGCCAAGTGAGGTGATCGAGAACCCGGCCGAGCATCGCTTTGAACTGGCGCTGGAGGGCGAGGACATCGCCGCCGCCTATTACCAGGTCGACGAGAACGGCAATGTCGTGCTGACCCATACCGAGGTGCCCTTTGCCTATGGTGGGCAGGGCATCGGCACGCGGCTGGCCACCGGGGTCTTCGACCAGATCCGGGCCTCGGGGCGCAAGGCGGTGCTGAAATGCAGCTTCATGGGCCGCTTCTTCGCGACCCACCCGGAATATGGCGACATCGTGGCGGGCTGAGCCGGGTTTACGAGAACTCGGGGTCCTGCCGGGCGCGTTCGAGGATCAGCGGAATCACAAGATCCTCTTCATCCGCCAGATGCTGACGCAAGAGCGGCGCAAAGCGGTCCACCACCGCTGCCAGCGCATCGACGGCAAACCGTTGGTCGCTGGTCATCACCCCCTCGGCTTGACCCAGCCTTTGCAGGCTGTCGCGGGTCGTGGCTGCCAGCTTGTCGATGCTGTCATGGATCAAGTGATGGTCGGCATCGAGGATTTCGAATCCCCGCAGCAGGCGCGGCTCGGCGCGCTGGAAGGCGGGGAAATAGTGGTGATCCTCGACCCGGTGATGCCCGTCGAGGCCGCCGAGCAGTCCGTTGATGTGGCGCTGCAGCGCCGGGCCGCTGTCAAAGCCGGTTTCGCCGCTTTCGCGCAGGGCGGACAGACTGCCCGCGATCCGCTGGATCATGCCGCGGAAATAGTCGTGATTGGCCAGCCAGAACTCGCCAGTGCCAGCAAGGCCGGGCTGGCCGCGCCAGTTGCCGCGCGGGTGCTGGCGCGCGAGGAACATGAGCTCCTCGGGCAGACCCGCGCGGGTACCCAGTTTCAGCGTTTCGTCATCCATGACCTCACTCCTCAATCGGGCGATCACATCCGGCCGAAGCGACCCGACTGGAAATCGCTCATCGCCTTGCGGATCTCGGCATCGCTGTTCATCACGAAGGGACCATAGGCCGCCACCGGCTCGTCGATGGGCTGGCCGGCAAGGATCAGCACCTTGGCCTCGCTGCCGGCCTCTAGCAGAATGTCCCCGCCCTTGCGCGACAGCCGCGCCGAAGACGGGCCGCTGAGCCGGGTTTCGCCGTTCACGACCACATCGCCGCTCAGCACGACGACGATGACGTTATGGCCCTCGACCGGCGTCAGGGTGACGGGCTTGCCGGCATTCAGACGCAGATCCCAGACATCCATCGGCGTAAAGGTCCGCGTCGGGCCCTTCTTGCCGCCATGGGCCCCCGCGATCACCCGCAGCTGACCGGCGCCCCCGGGCAGATCGATCACCGGGATCTGCGCATCGGTGATGCCCTGATAGCCCGGCTTGGCCGATTTGTGCTTCCTGGGCAGGTTCACCCACAACTGCACCATCTCGAAACGGCCGCCCTTGGCGGTGAAATCGCGGCTGTGGAATTCCTTGTGCAGAATGCCGCTGCCGGCGGTCATCCATTGCACGTCACCCTTGCGGATCACGCCGCCCTTGCCGGTGCTGTCGCCGTGTTCAACCTCGCCCTCGTAGACGATGGTGACGGTCTCGAAGCCCTTATGGGGATGCACATCGACGCCGCGCGGCTTCTTGGCCGGGGCGAAGTCGTGCGGGCCGCCATAGTCCAGCATCAGGAAGGGGGTGTTATCGTTATCGCCGGACATATGCGAGAACAGCGAGCGGACCGGGAAGCCGTCGCCGACCCAATGACCGCGCGGCGCGGAGGATTTTGACAGGATTTTACGCATTTCGGACCTCTGTTGGGTGATGCGGCCGCGCCGCTCTTGATGGTCAGATGGGTCTTGAGCCTGCCGGCGGGAAGATGTCTTATGTTCGATAAGCCAGAACGCCGTATTTTGGCATTGTCATCTGGCATCGCACGCTTGCAGGCGCGACCTGCTGCGGCGGACGGGCGGCATATTGTGGCCGCGCCGGGGAAACGAGGAGCGAGTGATGCGGGACAATCTTTCCAGAACGCCGTTGTTTCTGCCTTTCATGGCAGGCTTTTATGACAGCTTTGCCAAGCCGCTGGCGCATCTGGGGCTGCGGCTGGCCGTCGGCGCGCTGCTGATCGTCGAGGGCTGGCCCAAGATCGTCGCGCCTTTCGCCATGGCTGGCTTTACCGAGAACCTTGGTCTCTATCCCGGCTGGCTGTGGTCCGCCGTGCTGGCGGCGCTGCAATTCGTCGGCGGTGTGCTGATCGTTCTGGGGCTCCTGACCCGTCCGGCGGCGCTGGCCAATGGCGTGATGTTGGCTGTGACCTATTGGTTCCATCTCAGCCACCCCTATGGCGCGGCGATCCTGACGTCCGAGGGTATGGCGCAGCTAGCCCAGCAGGCGAGCCTCTTCACCGAGGACGGGCTGCGCAATCTGGCGGCGGATGGCGGCGCGGTCTTCCTGCATCAGGTGCAGTTCAAGGCCGAGGGGCTGTCGGCAATGTGGACCGTCGCGGCGCTGTTCCTGGCGGCTTGGGGTGCGGGTCCGCTGTCGGTTGACCGCAGCCTGCTGAAGCGCGAATTTTGAGCCAAGACTGGAAGAAGGAGGACCCGATGGCCAAGACCCAACCCGAACCGATCCGCGATCCGAAGACGGATCACCTGCTGACGCCGCAGAATTGCGCGGTGGTGCTGATCGACTATCAACCCGAGCAGTACCGCACGATCACCTCCTCGACGCGGGATGAGATCGACCTGAACGTGATCGCGCTCTGCAAGCTGGCGCGGGCCTACGAGATCCCGGTGATCGTCTCGACGGTCGGCGTGGACATGGGGGTGAATACCGGCACCGCCGAGGCGATCATGGCCGAGCTGCCGGGTGTGACCGAAATCGACCGCAGCGGTGTCAATGCGTGGGAGGACGAGGAATTCCGCAAGGCGGTCGAGGCGACCGGTCGCAAGAACATCGTCATGGCGGGGCTTTGGACCGAGGTCTGCCTGACCTTCCCGACCCTCGACATGCAGGCCGAAGGCTATCACGTCTATCCCGTCGCCGATGCCGTGGGCGGCATTTCCCCGGTGGCGCATGACCAGGCGCTGGAACGGATGCGGGCGGCCGGCGCGACGCCGATCACGGCGATCCAGTTCGGGTCCGAACTGATGCGGAACTGGGCGCGCGACAGTTCTCAGCGGTTCCGCGAAGTGCTGCAATGGTACTTCCCGAAACGATTTGGATTGGTGAAAGAGGGGAAGATCTGACGCCCGCTCAGGCGTTCCACAGCACCCTGCCGGCCTCGCTGACATCATAGCCGCCATAGCCTTCCGCCCGCTGGCGGAAGGCGTCGGTCCGGCAGAAGGCGATCAGTTTCTGGAAGCAGGGATCGAACCAGGCCTTGCGATCGACCAGCAGCGCATATTGTTCCTCGATCAGCGGGACAAAGCGCAGGCCAAAGCTGCGGGCGACGGATTCGAGGCCGAAGGTCACATCGGATTCGCCGCGCCGCACGCTTTCGACGGCATCATCCTCGGTTCGTGCCACGGGTTGCAGCGCCACCTGCGCAAGATCCAGCCCCGCCTCGGCGGCCAGTTCGCGGAACAGGATGGCAGTGCCGGAGTCCTCTTGCCGCGGGGTGACGCGCAGGCCCGCCAGCCCGGCGATCCCCTTGGGCTCTGGCAGGCCATCACCGATCACCAGCCCCCGCCGGCGGCTCGCAAACGCGACCAGAACCGCGTTCAGACCCTGCGCCATGGTCGAGGCCGCGACTATGTTCCAGCTGCGGCTGCGGGCGTCATGGATATGCAGTCCCGCTGCGACCCCCTCGCCGCGTGCAAAGCGCGCAAGCCCGTCCATCGATCCGTCGAAGAAGGTGGCCAGCCCCGATTGCGACTGCCGGATGGTCCAGTCGAGCAGCGGGTCATGGCTGCCCAGCACGATCGGCGGGCGCGCCGCCAGCTCGACCTTGCCACCCGAACGGGCGCGCTCGATCCAGTCGCGCACTTCGCGGGCGGGGAACAGCAGCTTTCCCGTGGCACGCGAAACGGGAACCTCGCCCGAGGCGGCAAGGTCATAGACCTTGCGCTCCTTGATGCGCAAAAGCTCGGCCAGCTCGCGCACGGTCAGGAATTCGGGGCTGTCGAGGGTCTCGGGCATCATCATCTTGTCATGCGGGGGCCGGTCACCCGGTCCCCGGACCGTATCACTGTTTCGGCGCGTTCGGGAAGAACAGCTGCTGATCGTTGATCTTGTAGCCCGCGATCGCGGCTTGACCCTCGGTCGAGGCCAGCCAGTCGGCAAAGGCCTGCGCCTCGGCGGTCTTGACCGACGGGCATTTCGCCGGATTGACCGGGATCACGCCATACTGGTTGTAAAGATCCTGATCGCCCTCAACGAGAATTTCGTAGTCCTGTTTGTTCTCGAAGCTGATCCAGGTGGCACGGTCGGTCAGCACATAGGCACCCATGCCAAGCCCTGTGTTCAGCGTCGCCCCCATGCCCGAGCCGGTTTCTCGATACCATTCGCCCGAGGCGGCCTTGGGATCGGCACCGGATTCCGACCAGAGCTGCACTTCCTTCTGATGGGTGCCGGAATCATCGCCGCGCGAGGCGAAGGGCGCCTTGGTCTCGGCGATCTTGGCCAGGGCCGGCTGCACGTCATTCATGCCCTTGATGCCAGCCGGATCGGCGGGCGGGCCGACGATGATGAAGTCGTTATACATCAGGTCGGTGCGCGTGGTGCCGAAGCCGTCGGCCACGAACTTCTCTTCCGCCGGCTTGGCATGGACCAGCAGCACGTCGCCATCGCAATTCTCGGCATTCTTGATCGCCTGCCCGGTGCCGACCGCCACGACATTGACGGTGATGCCGCTTTCTGCGGTGAAGATCGGCAACAGGTAGTCGTAAAGCCCCGAATTTGCCGTCGATGTGGTCGATTGCACGAGGATCGATTGCTCCTGTGCAAGTGCGGGCGTGGCGAGGCCAAGGGCCAGCAGGGCAATCCTCACGGTCTTTGCGGTCATGAAAACACTCTCCGTTGCGATAGGGGTCAGAGCACCAGGTTGCCCTGCAGGAAATCCCGCGCGGCCTCGGTATCGGGTCGGGCGAAGAAGTCCGGGGCCGCGCGGTGCTCGGCGATGCGACCGCGATGCAGGAAGACGACATCATCGGCCATGCGCTTGGCCTGACCGACATCGTGGGTAACGAGGATGACCCGGATGCCGCTGCTGCGCGCCTCGGTCATGATCGTCTCGATGGCCAGCGTCGAGGCGGGATCAAGGCTGGCGGTCGGTTCGTCCATCAAGAGCACATCGGGATCGGTGGCCAGCGCCCGCGCCATGCCCAGCCGCTGTGCCTCGCCCCCCGACAATTGCCGCGCCGGCTGATCAGACTTGTGCCGCAGCCCGACATGGTCCAGCAGTGCATCGCCCCGCCCGCGATCCTTGCCGCGCGCTTGCAGGACGAAATCCAGATTTGCCGCGACCGAGCGGCGCAGCAGCATCGGTTTCTGGAAGACGAGCGACTGCCGGGCCGTCACCTCGGCAGGCGGCAGCGCGCCCCAGCGGATCTGGCCCGATGTCGGCAGGATCAACCCGTGCAGCAGCTTCAGGAGCAGGCTTTTCCCCGTGCCATTCGGCCCCATGATGACGGTGCAACCGCGTGTGCCGAGATCCAGATCCAGCGCGTCGAGGATGGTCTGCCCGGCCAGTTGCAGGGTCACGCCGCGCAGGCTCAGGGGCAAAACCGGGGCGCGCGCGGGCTGCGCCACCGCCGGGATGTCGCGGCCGCGAAGAACCGTCCTGTCGGCCAGATCAGACATAGGCCTGCCTCACAGCCGTCAGCCGTACCGATTGCACCGCCGCATTCACCCCCAGCGCCAGCACCAAGAGGATGATGCCCAACGCCAATGCCAGCGGCAGATCACCCTTGGAGGTTTCCAGCGCGATGGCCGTGGTCATCACCCGGGTCAGGTGATCGATATTGCCGCCGACGATCATCACCGCGCCGACCTCGGCCACGGCGCGGCCGAAGCCTGCCAACCCCACGGTCAGAAGCGAATAGCGCGCATCCCAGATCAGCGCCCGCATGGTCTGACCCCGGCTGAGGCAGAGCGAGCGAAACTGTTCGTCATATTCGACATGCAGATCCTCGATCACTTGCCGCGACAGCGCAGCGACGATCGGGGTGATCAGGATGGTTTGTGCCATAATCATCGCTGCCGGTGTATAAAGCAGCCCCAGGAACCCCAGCGGACCCGAGCGCGACAGGTAGAGATAGACCAGAAGGCCAATGACCACAGGCGGCAGGCCCATCAGCGCATTCATCAGGATCAGCACCGCCTCGCGGCCGCGAAAGCGCAGCGTCGCAACGATGGCACCGAGGGGCAGGCCGATCAGGCAGGCGAGAGCGGTCGCGGTCAGGCTGACCTGCAGCGACAGGGCGACGATCTCGACCAACGCCGCATCGCCTGTCAGGACCAGCTGCCAGGCCAGTCCGAATGCCTCACCGATGCCTTGCAAATTCTCCACCCAACGGGAAATTGTGCTGACCATGACGGTAGCGCGTGAAAGCAGGACAATTCAAGTCTGGAAAAGGGGAACGACTCGGGCGAAAAAGAGGATGTGCCGGGCGCAGACCTGCATGGATATGCAAAATTTACGGGGTGCGCGGTGAGTGATCAGAAACCAGCCAGGGCCAATGAGGCGGTGGTTGATCTGCGTCCGGCCACCGATGCGCAATTGCGCTTCATTGGCGTGATCCGCACGCCATGGGTCACGCGCGACCTTTGCCCGCGTCAGGGAGCCGAGGACGGGCCGGAATGTCGGCTGGTGCTGGACCCGGTCTGGCAGCCGGCGCTGGCGGGGCTCGAGGATTACGAGCGGATCGAGGTGCTCTATTGGCTCGACCGCAGCCGTCGTGATCTGGTCACGCAAAGCCCCAAGGGCGATGGCAAGACGCTCGGCACCTTTGCCCTGCGCTCGCCGGTGCGGCCGAACCCCATCGGCACCTCGGTCGTGCGTCTGGTCGGGATCGAGGGCGCCGAGGTGATTGTGCGCGGGCTCGATTGCCTTGACGGCACCCCGCTTCTGGACATCAAGCCCGAGCGCGGCAGCTTTACCCCCAAGGCGCCGCCGAAGCCCGGTGTGGCCTGACCGCGCGGGTCAGTCCGGCATCGGGATCGGCCCGACATCCTTCGGCACCTGATAGCCCCGCTGCACCGTCGGGCGCTCGGCCAGCGCGCGATACCAGCGCAGGACGTTGGGGAAATCGCGCAGATCGACCTGGTGCCAGTCATGCCGCGCGACCCAGGGAAAGATCGCCATGTCGGCGATGGAGTAGTCGCCGGCGACGAATTCCCCCTCTGCAAGCTGCCGGTCCAGCACGCCGTAAAGCCGCCGCGCTTCCTTGCGGAAGCGATCTTCGGCGGCGGGGGCCAGACCCGGGTTGTTCTTCAGATAGACATGCGCCTGACCCAGCATCGGGCCAAAGCCGCCCATCTGCCACATCAGCCATTGCAGCACATCGGCCCGCGGTTTCGGCTCGGTCGGCAGAAACCGCCCGGCGCGTTCGGCCAGATGGATCAGGATCGCGCCCGATTCAAACACCGGGAAACCCGCGTCATGGTCAAAGATCGCCGGGATCTTGTTGTTGGGCGAGATCTTCAGGAAGGCCGGATCGAACTGTTCATCCTTGCCGATATCGACCGCATGGACGGTGTAGGGCTGGCCCAGTTCTTCCAGCAGGATCGAGATCTTGCGGCCATTGGGCGTGCTCCAGGTATAGAGGTCGATCATCTTGTGCCTTCCGTCGCTGGGGCAAGCACCTTGCCCGGATTCATCAGGTTCTGCGGATCGATGGCGGATTTGAGGCTGGCCATCAGCGCCAGCGCCACCGGATCCTTGTAGCGCGGCAGCTCGTCGCGCTTGGCCAGACCGATGCCATGCTCGGCCGAGATCGAGCCGCCCATCGAGGCCACCAGATCATGCACGATGCGGTTGAACCGGGGATAATGCGACAGGAACTCGGCATCACTCATGTCCACCGGCCGGGTCAGGTTGAAATGGATATTGCCGTCGCCGAAATGGCCGAAGGGGCAGGGGCGGACCGGCGGCATATAGTCGCGGCAGAGGCCGACGCCGGTGGTGATGAACTCGGCCACACGGGCGACCGGCACCGCCACGTCATGCTTGATCGAAGCGCCGTAATGCTTCTGCATCTCGGACATGTTCTCGCGCAGCGACCACAGCGCGGCATTCTGTGCCTCGGACCTGCCGATGACGGCATCTGCGACCAGCCCGGATTCGATCGCCTCGGCCAACGCGTTTTCCATCCGCGCCTCGAGATCGGCATCGGGATCGGGCGAGCTGAGTTCGATCAGGCAATAGGCCGGGTGCGCCTCCGTCATCGGGTCGCGCGCGCCGGGCAGATGGGCCAGCACCATCTCGACCCCGAAGCGTTCGAGATATTCAAAAGCCGTCAGGCTGTCCCCGGCACGCGCCCGCAGGATGTCAAAGATCGCCAGCGCGGCTTCCGGCCCGGCGCAGCCGGCAAAGGCCGTGACCTTGGTGGCGGGTTTCGGGAACAGCTTCAGGACGGCCGTGGTGATGATCCCCAGCGTGCCCTCGGCCCCGATGAACAGGTCGCGCAGGTCATAGCCGGTATTGTCCTTCCTCAGTGCCGACAGCTCGTTCAGGATGCGGCCATCGGGCAGAACCACCTCGACCCCGAGGCAAAGCTCGCGGGTATTGCCGTAGTGCAAGACGCCGGTACCGCCGGCATTGGTCGAGAGATTGCCGCCGATCTGGCAGGTGCCTTCCGAGGCCAGCGACAGCGGGAACAGCCGCCCGGCTTCCGCCGCTGCTTCCTGCACCGAGGCGAGCGTGCATCCGGACTCTACCGTGATGGTGGCGTTCAGCGGATCGACCGAGCGGATGCGGTTCATTCGCCCGGTGGTGATGACCACGCCGCCCCGCGGCACGCCGCCGCCGACCAGTCCGGTATTGCCCCCTTGCGGCACCATCGCCACGCCGGCCTCGGCGCAGGCGCGGACACAGGCGGCAACCTCTTCGGTCGAGCCGGGATGAACCACCGCGATCGCCTCGCCGGTCCAACGGCGGCGATCCTCGCGGAGGTGCGGGGCGATCTGGTCAGGGTCGGTCCAGACATGCCGCTCGCCCACGGCGGCGCGCAGGGCGGCGATCAGCGCCGCACTCATCCCCGGGCCTCCGCCTGCTCGCGCAGCCGCGTGATGGTGGTGCGGCTCGAGATCTGTTCGGGATCGGTCACCAGTTCGATCACCGCCGGCTTGCCCGAGGCACGGGCGCGGGCCAGCGCCGGGGCGAAGTCTTCGGTGCGGGTGACGCGCTCGGCATGGCAGCCCAGCCCCTCGGCCATCTTGCCGAAATCATGCCCGGCCATGGTCGTGCCCGAGACGCGGCGCGGATGCTCGCGCTCCTGATGCATGCGGATGGTGCCGTAGATGCCGTTGTTGAACAGCAGAACGATGGGCGTCGCGCCATATTGGGCGGCGGTCGCCAGTTCCATGCCGCTCATCATGAAGCCGCCATCGCCGACCATCGCCAGCACAAGGCTCTCGGGCCGGGTCAGCGCCGCCGCCACCGCCGCCGGCACCGCATAGCCCATCGAGCCGCAGGTCGAGCCGACCTCGCGCCCCGGCCGGCCAAAGCGCAGGTAGCGCTGCCCCCAGCCGGTATGGTTGCCGGCATCCAGCGTCACGATCAGGTCGGCGGGCAACTCGTCGCGGATGGCGCAGAAGGCCTTGCCCATGTCCAGCTGCCACTGATTGTCACCCGGCGGTTCGGTGTCGGCGATATATTCGTCGCGCAGGGTCTTGGCCCAATCGGCCCAATCCGCCCGCCGCCCCAGATTGCGCCCGGCCAGCCCGGCGACGACGCCCGGCATGTCGGCGGCAATCCCCAGATCGGGGCCATAGACCCGACCGATC